>DYIV01000082.1:0-3493 GCA_020723435.1 Slackia heliotrinireducens
CGATCTTCACCAGGCCGAAGGCGAGGAGCTTCACGCGCTCGGCGCCCTCGGAGAGCCGCTCGAGGAAGATGTTGCCGGGCTTGAGGTCGCGGTGCACGACGCCGGCGCCGTGGAGCGCCGCGAGCGCCTCGACGATCTGGAAGGCGATGCGCAGGAGCTCGGGGAGCGCGAGCGGGCCGCGCGCGATCCGCGCGGCGAGCGCCTCGCCCGCGAGGTACTCCATCACGTAGAAGCAGATCCCGCCCTCGTCCTCGACGAAGTCGGTGATCGCGACGATGTTCGGGTGGTTGATGCGGCAGGCCGCGCGCGCCTCCATGAAGAAGCGCTTCACCGCGTCGCGGTTCGAGGCGTACTTCGAGCGCAGCAGCTTGAGCGCGACGCGGCGGTCGAGGAGCTTGTGGAGCGCGAGGTAGACCTCGCCCATCCCCCCCTTCCCGATCAGCTCGAGGACCTGGTACGAGCCGAGCGTCGTCCCGCCGACGATGATCCCGCTCTCGGCGGGCGCGAGGATGGCCGTGGCTGCCTTCGCGTAGGTCTCGGCGACCTCGACGGACGCACGCGCCCGCTGCCCCGAGAGGGTGGACGGCTCCTTCACCTCGGCTCCTCGACCCGATTCTAGCGCAGCCTCGAGGCGGGAGGGGAGGGAAGGAGGCCCCGGCGCCCCTGGCCGCTCGACCGCGCGCGCGGCACTTGACACGGCGAGGGGAGTATTCTAGTAGAGAGGGCGTCCGAGCGGCGCGAACGGGCGGATAGCTCAGTAGGTAGAGCACCTGCCTTACACGCAGGGAGTCGCAGGTTCGAGCCCTGTTCCGCCCACTCAGACGTTGCTTCACCTGGGGTGGTAGTTAAGTCGGTTATAACGCCGGCCTGTCACGCCGGAGGCCGCGGGTTCGAGTCCCGTCCACCCCGCCCCCTTAAATGGCCAGAAGCCCCTGAGGCTCCTGGCCATTTTGTTTTTCAGCCTCGTGGTTCAGCAGGCCGTTCGCGTCAGGTTCGCGTGGCTGCACCAGATGCCGAGCGCTCAGCATCCTGAGCACTCGCCGGTCGGGATCAAACTCTCCCTCCGCCGCAGCCAAGACCACCCCAGGGGTGTCCCTCATGTGAGCGCCAGCGATGTGGACATACCGCATCGTCTCCTCCATGCGCTTGTGCCCGAGCCAGGTCATAAGCCGCCACGGGTTCACCCCGAACATCGCGAGGTGGGTTCCGAAGCTGTGCCGCATGCAGTGCCAGCTCCTCTCGGGGAGACCGGCGAGCCGGCAGATGCGGTACATCATGTTCTTGATCTGGTTCTCGTCGTCCTTGGCCTGGCCGGGGACGTTGCGGATCACCAGTCCCTCGCGCACCACGCTGAGCGACTTCAACGAACCGAGCCCGTCACGGAACCAATAGCCGGAATCTCTCAGGCGCAGCACGTCCTCAAAGAGTAGATCTCGAGACCGTGCTGGTCCGTCATGCTTCCCAAGCGGCCACGCTCGCGGAGCGTGTTGCAGCAGCAGAGGCGGTCTTGTTGGACATCATTGAGGGCAACCACACCGAGCAGCCGCTGGCAGCTTTGGAGCTGCTCCAGCGTCTGGAGAAGATCCGGCGATCGGCAACCAGAGACTGTCGTGAGGCGGCCCTGACAATCATGGGCCTGGTTTCCAAGGGGGCGCCCGTTCAGGTGGCCGTGGTGCAGCAGCACGGCACCGTGAATATTCGAGGGCAGGTGGCTGCACGTCAGCCTCGAAAACTGCAACGGGGATAGCATGCCGACGCTAGTCGTCTCTGTGCCTCTCCTGGCCCGCACGGAGGCGTGGCAGTCAATCAAGACGAACCGCTCGGCGATCCTGGTAGTTGCAAGCCGGTCCATTCGCCTCCGTCTCGTAGCGCGACACACACCAGTGGCGGAGGCTCTAGCCTTCGAGTGTCCCAACTGCGGTCGTCGCTGCTGTGGCCTCTGGATCGACGACGATTCTTTCGCGCTTGGATGCCGCCGGTGCCTGAAGGTGCAACGTACCCACCCAGCGAACATGCCGAGCACTACCTTTGCACGCAAGGTCGTGCGGCTCGCTCTTCAGCTCAAGAACATCGATCGTCGCCTCGCTGTCCGCGGCCTCAATGCAAACCTGCGACGACGGCTGAAGCGCCGTCAGGCGAGACTCCGGGCAGAGCTTGAGCAGGCTCTTGCTAACCGCAGGGCTCTGGTGGAAGGCAGACTGCAGGAGCTACTGGAGGAACTGACGGACAACGCCGCGTAAGCCTCGCCGGTGGTCCCTGCTATGTACCTCCCAGCAGCGGGGGCAGCGCAATCGGCGGCGGTAGTTTGATGCTGCGGCTCGTCCGAGGACCAACTGGGCCGCGCTCTCATGGTGGACATCGCGGCTGGATAGCGCTCAGTTAGCGTTCAGATCCGTACCCCGGGTGCCAACCGATGACCGGGAGGCTCCTGCATGCCAACCTCGGCACTTCTTATGATCCGTTCTAAAGGGCAGCCTTCGATCGCGCGTTCAGACCTCCGAATCTCGGCCGGCAAAAAATCTTGGGCCGGCAGAAATCCGGACACCACGCAAGCGATGTGGTTGGTGCAGGACCCCACACTGATTCTCCATTCTGGGGCCCGGCCCCCATTTGCGCTGAACCGCTCGGTTATGCAGCGGTTTTTCGAGCTTGGCTGATGACCCAGTAGCCCTGAGTGGAAGAGGGTATGCTGTGCCGATGAGCTTCGACCCTGGGCCGACTTACACGCCGGGCAACTCCTTCCGAGCGAGAGCTGAGGCTCGCCAGCGCCAGTACAGGAGTGCCGTTCTGCAGGTCGGGTGGGCAGAGCAGGGGCATCATCTTGACCCGAAGGCCGCCGCTTCCGGAGCGAACTTCATCACACCCGCGGCGTTCACCGCCGCCAAGGAACGAAGGGACCGCGGCAAAGGGGTAGCGCCGCGCACGTTCTTCAACATGCTCTCGTCCCAAGCCATGTGCTTCAACGTGTTCGCGCCGCTGGCCGCGGACCTCGACTTGGCTTCCGTGATCTTCAGGCGGGTGCTCCCTGGCATCAGCGCAGCCCGCTCGATCCAGTTCGAGTACACGCCCGCCAAGGAAGTCTTCGCCGATCAGTCCGGTCAGGGCGGTGTAGACTGTGACCTTCTCGTGGAAGCCCTTGGTGCCGACGGCGCGATCGTCATCGCGATCGAGACCAAGTTCGTGGAGCCCGAGTTCAGCACCTGCGCGTATCGCAAGCCCGGCCGGTCGAAGAAGGGCCAACCTGTTTGCCCGGACAGCGTGGAGGTCGAAGAGGGGAAGGGCTGCCTGTACGCTACTCGCCGCGGCTTCAAGTACTGGGACCGGACGTGGGAGGTCGCTTCGCTGCGACCGGCTGCTCTGCCGGCGGTCGGTTGCCCCTTCGGCGGCTCTCTTTGGCAGCTCTGGGTGAACCACACGCTCGCCCACGTCGAAGCTAAGCGGCGCGGAGCCTCGGGGGCGATGTTCGCGGTGTGCGCCCCGGAGAACAACGACG
>DYIV01000082.1:3503-6219 GCA_020723435.1 Slackia heliotrinireducens
GGTCGCTTCACTTCAGCCCCTCCTGGCCAAACCGTCCACCGCTGCCTTCATCGGCCTGAACGCTCTACTCGCAGCGATCGGCGACGGCCTCCCAGACGCGCTGGCGCCGTGGCATCGTGGTCTGATGGCACGGTATGGAGGGATCTAGACACCGCGCAGCTAGCGCGGTGGAGCCGTTGACCGCGGCTAGCCATCCAACGACAATCAACCACTCCTGATCGCAAAGCTGCCGTATCGACCCCGAGGGAGGGCCATGTCCTACGAGCGATCCGTGCTTGACCAGATTCTCCAGATCCATCAGCGCCAGCTCGCGGGGGGCGCCGTGCTCACGCGCGAACAGATAGATCGGTGCCATGCGACATTTCGGGCGCGCTTCGGTCCCGAAGTCCTGGCTGGGCTGGATGGGGTCCCGCTGCTGGAGGCGATGCACCTCCACGGCAACAAGGACAGCCTGGTCTACTGGCTCGAGTTCAAGAACGACGATGAACTGCCCACCGCTCAGTTTGGCAGCATCCAGGGTGGTAGCGCGCTCAAGTTCGGGATCTACCAGCGCCAGGAGACCGGGCAATGGATGACCGGAGCGCCGATTTCGCAACAGGTCGTGTCGCTGGATGACGCCGTTACGATCGCGCGCCGCCACAGAGATCAGTTCATCGCGGGCACGAGGCACCTGGACCAGTGCAACCGGCGGTCCGAAGGCATCAACTACGCCGAGCTTCAATCAGAGATGGAGCGCATCGCCCCCGATGTGGCCGACACGGCATGGGGCCACAAGTACTTTCACCTCACGCATCCCGAGCTGATCGACGACTATCACAAGACCGTTCACCAGCGCTTTCATCTAATCAAGCTGCACCAAATGCCGCCCGATGGACGCGGACGCTACGTCTGCGCCGGCGCCTACATGGCGCTATGCCAGGCTTTGGCTCTCCCAATTAACCAGGTCTCGACCGCGCTGAACGAGCGCCATGGTGACCCACACCCCTACTGGCGCGTGGGAACGAGCTTTGGGGACCAGCGTCGCACTGAGTGGCAGCGTATGCGCGAGCAGGGCTTCGTTGGAATCGGATGGAACGAGCTGGGTGACGTGGCCGGCATCCCCGGTACGGGAGAGGGCCGCGAAGCGCTGCGGCAGCTCATCCAACGGTGGTACCCGAAGAGCCCTCAGTCCATCGGGCAGGCGGTAAGCCAGGTCTTCCGGTTCCTGCATACGGTGACGCAAGGTGACTATGTCTTCGCCGCCGATGGCGCCACCATCCTCGGGGTGGGCAAGATCGCGGGCGACTATCAATTCGAGGACGGGCCGGGTTTCGCCCATCGTCGCTCAGTTGAGTGGCTCAGCACAGAAGAGTGGCCGCTTCCGGTGCAGGAGGGACTTCGGACCTCGTTGTTTGAGATGAAGAAGCCAGAGAACTTGTTGGAGGCGGAGCGCAGGATCTCGAGCAGCAGCCGGGTCACGCAGGCCGGTCCCGGGCCAGTAGCGCTGCAGCCGCTTCAAGGTATTCCAGCGAGAATCCAGTCCGCGTTGGAGCGCAAGAAGCAGGTCGTGCTCTATGGGCCTCCCGGCACGGGCAAGACTCACTGGGCCGAGATCACGGCACGCGAGCTGGCCGCCCGGTCCTGGTTTGGCCGCGGGTACACGGAACTTGATCCCACGGAGCAGCGCAGTCTTCCCGTTGAGATCTGCACGTTCCATCCGGCCTGCGGCTACGAGGACTTTCTCGAGGGGTATCGTCCCCTGGAGAAGTCTGGCACGCTGATCTACGAGCTTCGGGATGGCATCTTCAAACGCCTCTGTCGCAGAGCTGAGGAACAGCCTGGCCGTGACTTCTTCCTCATCATCGATGAGATCAACAGGGGCGACATCCCGCGCATCTTTGGCGAGCTTCTGACGGCGATTGAGAAGACGGCACGAGGCCGCAAGGTCACGCTGCCTCTAAGCAACGTGCCGTTCGCGGTGCCGTCCAACGTCTACATGATCGGCACCATGAACACTGCGGATCGATCGATCGCGTTGCTCGACGCCGCACTACGGCGGCGCTTCGCCTTTGTCGAACTCATGCCTGACATCACGGTGCTCGGTGACGCCGCCGCTGGCGGTGTCCCGCTGGGTCCCTGGCTGAGAGCGCTGAACGAGGCCATCCGCGAGCACATGGGCAGGAATGGCAGGAACCTTCAGATCGGCCATTCGTACCTCCTGCACGAGCGGAATCCCGTCACTGACAATGTCCGCTTCGTGCGCATTCTCCGCGATGACATCCTTCCGCTACTCGAGGAGTACTGCTACGAGGACTACGCCGCACTGGAGCGCATTCTCGGACCGGGTCTTGTTGATCGCGCTCGGCAACGAATCCGCGAGGAGCTCTTCGATCCCGCGCATCGAGAGGAGCTGCGCACCGCACTGCTGGCGCGCTGTCCGGAGATAACGACCACACGCCAGGCGGTCGCATCCGATGCGCAGGAGCCTGACCCTGAAGATGAAGAGGAGCCCAGCGGGCAGCTCGATCAGAAGGAGAGCGTCGTTGCATAGGGTGCTGCTGCGCGAATGGCAGCGCCTCGGTCCGGAGGACCTCGGCGGCATCGTACTGAATGAGGACTCCAGGGCGAAGGCCGCGGATCTCACACGAGCAAAGGTTCTGGACATCCAGGAGCTCCGAGCCGGCCTCGAGATCGCCGCGAGCTCGTATGTCGGTCGAGTGCGCCTTGGCGACCTGGA
>DYIV01000082.1:6229-10075 GCA_020723435.1 Slackia heliotrinireducens
GGAGATCACCATCGTCCCGAAGATCGGGGGACCGATCCTCGTCCGGCTCGTGCGCTATGCGTATGGGCTTCGTGATCTCGCCCTGTCAGAGGTGACAGACTACGCGCTGACCGACAACTTCCTGATCGATCTGCTGGTCGCGCAACTTGTTGCCGAGGTCCAGGAACTCGTGGCCCGCGGGCTTGCCAGGCAGTACATGCGGACAGCGGAAGACCTCCAGAGCCCCCGCGGCCGGATTGACATGCCGAAGCTCGCTCGGCGCGCATCGAGAGCGGCCTCGAGCCTGCCGTGCGTTCACCATCCGCGAATCGAGGACACTTGCCTGAACCGCGCCCTCCTCGCCGGTCTGCTTCTTGGTGCCGAGGCAGCATCCGACCCACGATTGCAAAGGAGCTGCACTCGGCTTGCCGCACTGCTTGGCCTTAGCGTCAGACAATGTGCACTCACGACCGCTCTGATTGCCGGTGCCCAACGCGGGATGAACCGACTGGTGGCGGCCTACCAGCCGGCGATCACGATCATCGAGATGCTTCACGATGCGCGGGGCGTGTCGCTGGATGTGGAAGGCCAAAGCGTGTCGCTCCCCGGCTTCCTCTTCGACATGAACCGCTTTTTCCAGGCCCTGCTGTCGCGATTCTTGCGCGAGAACCTGCGCGGCTACGAGGTCCGGGACGAGTACCGGCTCAGTGGCATGATGCGGTACGCACCTGGCAAGAACCCGCGAGCGAGACGCTCACCGTGCCCCAGACCCGACTTTGCCATTCTTGCTGGCGAGAAGCCGCCGATGCTGCTGGATGCCAAGTACCGGGACCTCTGGGAGGGCACTCTGCCGCGCGAATGGGTCTACCAGCTAGCCATCTACGCCCTCAGCCAGCGGGTCGGAGCACGCACCACGATCTTGTACCCAGCCGAGACCCAAGCTGCCTTGGATCAGGAAATCGAGATCTCGGACCCCATTGCAGGGCCACACCGCGCGTTCATCACGCTACGGCCCGTTGATCTCCACCGTCTCGACACGCTCCTCAGTCGTGACGGGTTAGCTGAGGCACGCCAGCGTGAGGCAATGGCCGAGGCCCTGGTGTTCGGTCGGCGGGACGGTGCTGGAACTAACTGATTCCGGGGCCGGGCCCCGCTAGCCCTTACTTCGGCCAGGACGGAGAACCAGGATGGACGCCGGCGGCGTCGACCGCCTCCTGGACGCGATGGTCGTGCGCTTTGGACGCCGCTTGGCTACTTGTTTGCCGGTTTTGGGGTCGAGCTGGTGATCATGCCTCCACCCTTCTGAGGATTGTAGGCGATCAGAAACTCGACCTCGTGTTGCGGCAGATCGACCTTGGCCACCGCAACCTCAGCGATCAGGCTGGAACCGCCGGCCGCGTCGGCGTAACGCAGGTGTTTGAAGGGGAAGAGCTGGAGGCGCTCTTCATATTCGATCTCGGCTGTGATCGCCTTGAGAGCCACGATGCTGCCGCTGGCGCGATTGAGGAGGCGAAGGTCGCCAATCGGAAAGCGCATCAAAACCCGGTGCGCACCGATGCCGGGGTTCGCTGCCCTAACCTTGGTGTCGATCGCTTTCGCCGCCGCCGCGTCCATATCGTCTGGGCGCAGCTCGTTGCCGCCCGCATCGACCACGACGTAGGTTTCAGGCCCGCCCTCCACCGGCACGGCGGGCTCGAAGGTGAAGTGGGAGCGAAGCACCCGAGCTGACCGCAACTCGAAATGCTTGGGCACCAGCCACTCGACGTTCTCGATCTCCTCCAGGCCGAAGCACGCGATGCCCAGTGCATCAGCCTTGGTCTTGGCCGTGTCGTGGAAGCCCCGCGGCGATACGATGATGCCGCGGTGGACGCCTGTGTGCTGGCACTTCGTGGAGAACGACTCGACCTGCTCGACGGTCACCGGCCGGGAACGATCGCGGCATTCGATGGCCACGCAGATCTCATGGTGGTTCTCGTGAAACTGGATGACGACATCGAACTCTCGCAGCCGGCCCGTGATCCTATCGCGCAGTCGGCAGGGGCTGCTGATGCTCGCGCTCTTGTTGTTGGCGAGAGCCTGCTCGATCCTCGCAACCAGTACCTCGAGCGCTCGACCGGGCCTTCGACTGGCCCTGTCGGACTTTGAAGTGACGCGGCCGCTGTTTGCCATCGGCGCTCCCGTCCGCGGAGATCATACGCGCGGCACCGCGGCTGGTGGCAAGCACGCCGTGTTGGGACCGGCCAGATTGTGTCCCGTCAACTGACGGTTCTTGCAGCAGTTCTCAATTGATCAGCCAGTCTGGCGGCGAGTATCCTCGACACGATCTTCCCGAGGGACGAGCGACACCGGCGTTGGGCACCCATGCCAGCCTTGGCAGGCCCGCCTCTCCCTGGGAAAGGAGCCGCGTGGTGATACCGCAGCCAGGGCAGGTGGTCCGGGTGCGCTCGCGTCAGTACCTGGTCGAGGGGGTGCTTCGCCCGCCGGAACCTCAGCAACAGACCATCATCGATCTCTCTTGCCTGGATGACGACGCCCAGGGCAGCCGTCTGAGCGTCCTCTGGGAGACGGAGCTCGACGCCCAGATCGTGCAGCCGAACTCATGGGAGGCCGTCGCTCAGCGAGGGTTCGACTCACCCCGCCTCTTCGCGGCCTACCTCAACGCCCAGCGCTGGAACCTCGTCACCTCGACCAACGCGAAGCTCTTCCAGGCCCCCCACCGGGCCGGCATCGAGGTGATGACCTACCAGCTCGAGCCGCTCCGTAAGGCCCTCTCGCTGCCGCGCGTGAACCTGTTCATCGCAGACGACGTTGGCCTCGGGAAAACGATCGAGGCCGGGCTGATCTTGCGGGAGCTGCTGATGCGTCAGAGGGTGCGCCGCATCGTCGTGGCCTGCCCGCCCTCGGTGGTCTACCAGTGGCGAGATGAGCTCGAGCAACGCTTCGGCCTCACCTTCGTCATCTTCGATCGCCACTACGTCCAGGCCCGCCGCGAGGAGCGCGGCTACGGGGCCAATCCCTGGAAGGCGCACACCCGCTTCATCATCTCCCATGCCCTCCTTCGGGATGAGGACTACGCGGCTCCCCTGCGGGACTGGCTCGGCTCCTTCGCGCCCGGCGCCATGCTCATCCTGGACGAGGCCCACAACGCTGCGCCCGCGAGCGGCTCGAAGTACGCCATCGACTCGAAGCTGACACGGGTCGTGCGTGAGATCGCCCGCCGCTTCGAGCACCGCCTGTTCTTGTCGGCGACCCCGCACAATGGTCACTCGAACAGCTTCTCGGCGCTCCTCGAGATCCTCGACCCGCAGCGCTTCTGCCGGGGGGTGCCCGTCAGGGCCAAGCAGCACGCAGCAGTGATCGTGCGGCGCCTGAAGGGCGATCTCCGTGAGCTCGGCGTCGGCGGCTTCCCCGCACGCAAGATCATACCGAGGGTCATCGACGGCCTCCCCGAGGATGCCCCCGAGCTGCGCTTGATGGCGATCCTCGAGGAGTATCGGAGCCTCCGCGAGCTGCGGCTCGGCAAGGCCAGCAAGTCGATTCGCAACGCCTCCAAGCTGGTGATCATCTCCCTCCAGAAGCGGCTGCTATCCTCGATCGAAGCGTTTGCCTGCTCCTTGCGAGCCCATCGCCGGGGCCTCGAGAAGACGGCCGGCCGACTCGATCGAGAGCCGGGGGTCCAGCAGCTCTCACTGGTCCGCCCCCCCTGCGCCGATGACGATCTCGCTGAGCTCCCTGAAGAGGATCTTCGCCGGGACGATGAAGAAGACATGGTCGCGGCGAGCGTCAGCTCGGACCAGGCCGCGCCTCCCTCCGAGAAGGAGTGGGCGCTCCTGGATCAGATGACCTCGATCGCGGAGGCCAGCCGGG
>DYIV01000083.1:0-3667 GCA_020723435.1 Slackia heliotrinireducens
CCCCGCCGTCGGTCGTGTGCATGATCATTCCGCGTGAGCCGACGGCCCATCCGTTGGAGTCGTCGAAGAAGTGAACGTCGCCTATGTAGTTGTTGGTGCCGGAGTAGTTGACCGACCAGTTGGCGCCGGCGTCGGTCGTCTTGAGGATGGTGCCGTGCTCGCCCACGGCCCAGCCGTTTGTGGCGCTGGTGAACTGCACGTCATGAAGCGTATTGCCTTGAGGAAGGGGCTTCTGCCAGTACCAGTCGCCCAGTCCGACCTGCTCGTGGCTTTGTGCCGGCGCGATCAGCAGCGGAAACAGAGCGAGGACCGCAACAAGGAGTACCAGCGTGCGTCTGTTCATCGGCTCAACCCCCACAGTCGTGGACGGACTTCCGCGCGCAAGATGAGCGGTGCGACGGGGAGAAGATTCCACGAACTGAGTTGTCTCGCCTGCGCCCGCCCAAGTGCTGCTCAAACAATTCGCTCCGATGTAGTCTGACATCGTCAAACGGGCGGAGTTTCTTGAGGCGAGGACGGACGTGCTAGCGGCTGGCGCGCAGACTGCCGACGTCGCTGAAGTACACGCCGCCTTCTTCTGTGCCCGCGAAGAGACGTGCACGACCTCCGACGACGTTTGGCGACAAGGCCAGGGACCGGACCGGCATTCCATCCGGCTGAGCGGAGCCCCACTTCGTCCAGGTCGTCCCCATGTCGGAGGACTTGTAGACAGCGGCCTTGAATGTGGCGAACAGTGTGTGGTCTCTCGCGTGCCGCGCCGATATCGCGATTGCCGCGACGTCCCCGGGAGGACCGCCGAGCTTCCGCCAGGACTTCCCTCCGTTGGTGGACCGCCGCAGACTGCCTCCAACAGCATAGACGGTGTGATCTCGGGCGTATGAGGGCGACACGGCTATCGAAGCCGCGAGTCGATCGTCTCCGCTCAAACCCGCGTAGGACGCCACCCAATGTGCGCCCCCGTCGGTCGATTTGTGGATGCCATTTCCGCCTGAGCAGAAGATGGTCTTGTCCCGCGCGAAGCCCGGCGATACAGCGAGGCACTGCGGCGTTTCCATGCCGCTATCTACGGCAGTCCAGTGGGCACCCGAGTCCGTCGAGCGGAATAGGCCACCATCGCGCCAAGCCATCACCGCGAACAAAGTGCGGGCCTCGGCGCGGCTTGGCGCCACGTAGAGTCGCCGGACCGGAGGAAGACTGCCCCCGCCCGGCACGGTCCCAGATCGTCGCCACGACATCCCTCTGTCAGGTGATCTGAAAATCCGACCGGCGCCGTCAAGGCCGAAGGCCGTCCCGTCGCGGACGTAGCCGGGCGAGAAGATCAGGCGCTCTCTGCATTGCTCCCGAAGAAGCGCCCAGTCAAAACCCGCGTGCGTCGATTCGTAGCTTCGGTATTCGTCCCGCCACGCCAAGGCCACGACGCGGTGATCGTTGGCGTAGTCCGGCGATACAGCAAGGGACGAGACATGCGTTTGGGACATCCCGGAGCTCGAGACAGCCCAAGTCGCCCCGCCGTCGCGAGAGATGTAGAATCCGCTTCCGTTGAAGTCTCCGCCGAAGACCGTTCGGTCGGGACCGCGCTCGTCGTAGGCCGGTGATATTGTCAGGGCGCCCACCGAGCGGACCGGACCCTTGGAGACGTGGACCCAGCTCACGCCTCCATCCGTCGACTTGTAGATGCTGCCGTTGGATGCGCAGGCGATGATCGTTCGATCTTGGGAGTACCGCGGTGAGAACAGGATCTGCTTGACGCGCTCCGGGGCGCCCTGGACCACCGACCAGCTGCGTCCTCCATCCATGGAGCGGAAAGTCCGAAAGTGGGTCCCCATGTAGAGGGTCTTGTCGGACTTGTACGTCGGCGACAGGGCCAGCGCGCTGATTCTGTCCTCCAGGGGTCGTGTTCCGCGTCCGCTTGTCTGAACAGCGGTCCAGTTTCGCCCCCTGTCGGTTGACCGAAAGAGACGACCGTACGGCCAAGCGAACACAGTGCGGTCATTCGGATAGTCCGGCGAGAACGCAATCGTCTTGAACGCTGGTTCCGCTATCATCCTGCCCGAACCGAGCTCACGGCCGGACGTTAGCGTCTTGGACCAGTGCGCGCCACCATCCCGAGACACAGCAAGGCCGGAATCTGTAAGAGCTAACACCGTGGGATCTTCAGCGTAGTTGGGCGCAGAGGCCAGAGCCTCGGCCCTTCCTTGGACTCTGTTCCATTGTCGCCCACCATCTGTCGACCTGAACACTCCCCCCAACTTGCAGGCGAACATCGTCGGCGAGGCTTCCGGTCCGGATGCCAAGTGCACATGAAAGACGTTGCCACGCCCAGCGGTCAAGCGGCTCCAACTCCGTCCGGCATCAGTCGACTGGTAGGCCCATCCGAGCCCACCGGCGAGAATTCTGCGGTCGGTTCGGAACGTCGGTGAAACCGTGATCCACTCGATCTGAGCACCCAGGGGACCTCCGGTGCTCGACCACCGCTCGAGCGCGGGTTCCTGCTTCTTCGGACGCACGTTCTTGATCGCGATTCGATGCTTCCCGGCCGGTTCGGGGCGGCACCCAGGGGCGACACAGATGAGAGGAACGACCAGCACGAGGCCGAGAGCCAGACGGATCGAGTGGGGCATCACAGACATCTTCCAGAGCCGACACAAGTGGAGGACTGACTTGTACTACTGTAGCACAACCCCGCGACGGCAACTCCTGCCATGTCGCTGCGAGGAGACCGCCTGCAACAAGAAGGGCCGCCCTGGTTTCGGAACCGGGACGGCCACAGGCGCTGCATTGGATTCCTCTTGCCTACAGCTCTATGCTCCAGGCCTCTTCGATTCCCGCCTGCTCTTTGATCTCCTCGAGCACGTCCGCCGGGATCGGCTCGTCCACGTTGATGCCCATCACAGCCGTGCCGCCGGCCTTCTTCCTGCCCACCTGCATCGAGGCGATGTTGATCTTGCGAGTGCCAAGCACCGTACCGACCTTGCCGATCATTCCCGGCTTGTCGACGTAGCGGAAGAACGCCATGTGCTCGCTAGGCACCATGTCGATATCGAAATCGTATAGCTTGACCAGACGCGGCTCGTTCTTCTTGCCGATCGTCGTGCCGGCGATCGAAACCTTGCCCTTGTCGGTCTCCCCCTTGAGACGGACGAGGTTCGCGTAGTCCTTCATGATCGTCGACTTCGACTCCTTGAGCACAATGCCGCGCTCCTCGGCCAGGTGCGGCGCGTTGACGTAGTTGACCGGCTCGTCCACGACATGCTCGAAGATGCCCTTGAGCACCGCCGTCGTCAGAAGGTGGGTGTCGTAGTCGGCGAGACCGCCGGCGAACTCTATCTCCAACTCCTCGATCTGACCCTCGGCCAAATGCGTGTAGACCTTGCCGATCTGCTCGGCAAGGGGCAGGAACGGCTCGAAGACCTCCATGACGTCCGGCGAGACCGCGGCTATGTTGACCGCCGTCGAGACGAACTCGCCCTTGAGCGCGGCCGCGACGTATTCCGCGATCTGCGTGCCGGCCTTGTCCTGCGCCTCGGTCGTTGAGGCGCCCAAGTGCGGCGTCGCCACTACTTGGTCGTAGGCGAACAGCGGGCTGTCGGTGCACGGCTCGCTGGGATAGACGTCGATTCCGACCGAGGCCACCTTCCCCGAATCGAGCGCGGCCATCAGCGCCTCT
>DYIV01000083.1:3677-10045 GCA_020723435.1 Slackia heliotrinireducens
CACCGCGTGCCGTGTTGACCAGGCGCACGCCGTCTTTCATCTTCGAGAACTCGGCCTCGCCGAACATGCCGATCGTCTCCGCGGTCTTGGGCAGGTGCACCGTGATGAAGTCGGCTTCCTTGAGCAGATCATCGAACTGCTCGATCATCTCGATGCCCAGCTGTGCGAATCGCTCCTTGGTGACGTACGGATCGTGACCGATGACGCGCATGCCCAGCCCTTGAGCGCGCGAGGCCACCAGCGTTCCGATGCGGCCCATTCCCACGATACCGAGGGTCTTCTCGTAGACTTCGGTCCCGCCGAACTTCGACCGCTCCCACTTGCCCGCCTTGAGGCTGGCGACGGCCTGGGGAATGTTGCGCGCCTGCGCCAACAGCAGCGCGATCGTGTGTTCCGCCGCGCTGATGACGTTGGAGGTCGGTGCGTTGCAGACGATGATGCCTTTCTTGGTGGCCGCTTCGACATCGACGTTGTCGACGCCGACGCCCGCACGACCGATGACCTTCATCTTCGCCGAAGCGTCAATGACGTCGGCGGTGACCTTGGTAGCGCTGCGCACGATGAGCGCGTCGTAGTCGCCAATGACCTTCATCATCTCGTCGGCCGGCATGTCGGGCGCAAACGTTACGTCGAAGCCGTCGTCGCGCAGTTGCTGTACGCCGGCTTCGGCGATCTTCTCCTTGACTAGTACCTTCATCCGTGCCTCCCTACGCGCCCATGAATACGTCTTCGGCGGCTCTGAGCGCCGCGCCACGTTCGAACTCATACCCTATCTCGGCCAGCGTCATCTCCAGCCCCGCGAGCGTCGTGATGATGTCGAACCGATCGAAGTAGCCGAGATGGCCGATGCGGAAGATCTTGCCGGCGTAGTCGTCCTGGCCCCCGGCGATAGTGATGCCGTACTTGGCGCTCATCGTCTTGACGAGCGCCTTGCCGTCGATGCCGTCGGGCACCCACACCGGCGTCACCGCGTTGCCGCGGCCTTCCGGCGGCGCAAAGAGCTTCAGACCGATCGCCTCGCAACCCGCGCGTGCGGCGTCGGCGAGCAGCTGATGTCGCCTGATCACGTTCTCCAGGCCCTCCTCGCGAATCATCGAGAGCGCCTCGCCGAGGCCGATGATGAGCGAGACCGGCGGAGTGAACGGCGTCGTCTCTTTGCCGATCGACTTCTTCGCCTTCTCCCAGCTGAAGTAGAACTTGGGCAGCTCAGAGCAGGCGACCCGGCCCCAGGCCTTCTCGCTGACCGAGACGGCCGCCAGACCCGGCGGAAGCATGAGGCCCTTTTGAGAGCCGGTCATGACGACATCGAGCTTCCACTCGTCGGTCGGGCAGTCAACGGCGCCGATGCCGGTGATCGAGTCGACGATAATAATACAGTCGTCCTTTTGCGCGACGACATCGGCGACCGGCTTGACCGGATTGAGCACGCCCGAGCTGGTCTCCGACTGGGTGATGAAGACACCCTTGATGTCGGGATTCTCATCCAGCGCGGTCTCGACGTCGGCGGCCTGCACGACCGTGTTCCATTCATACGACAGATCGACGTACTCCAGCCCGTAGGCCTTGGCGAGCTGCAGGAAACGATCGCCGAACTTGCCGTTTCGCGTGATGAGGACCTTCTCGCCCGGCGAGAAACAGTTGACGAAGGCCGATTCCATCACGCCCGTGCCGGAGCAGGCGAAGATCAGCACGTCGTTCTCGGTCTGGAAGACGTACTTCAGGTCCTCCGTCGCCTTCATGAGGATTCCGCTGAACTCAGGTGTGCGGTGGTGGATCATGGGGCGGGCCTGGGAGAGCAGCACGTCGGCGGGTACCGGCGTCGGGCCCGGTGTCATCAAGTATTTCTTCTGCATCTTACGCGACCTCCATGTGAGATTCTTCACGTTGCTTGCTAGTCAACCCGACGGTCTGTTCACTCCTGGATCTCTCTCGCGCCCGGCGATCGCCTGCTGACTGATCGCCTGCCCCGCCGCCCGACGGGCGGCCTGCCTGGGGCGTCGTGGCACGTTAGACCGTGGGCTTGATCCAGCTCATCATCCCGCGCAGTTTCTTACCCACCTGCTCGATGAGATGATTCGCCTCTTTCTTGGCGATCGCCCGGAAGACCGGCCGGTTGGCCTGGGTTTCCAGAATCCACTCGCGCGCAAACTCGCCGGTCTGGATCTCCTCGAGGATGCAGCGCATCTCATCTCGGGTCTCCTCGGTGATGATGCGCTTGCCGCGCGTCAGGTCACCGTACTCGGCGGTGTTCGAGATCGAGTAGCGCATGCCGCTAATGCCGTTCTCATACATCAAGTCGACGATGAGCTTCAGCTCGTGCAGGCACTCGAAGTAGGCGATCTCCGGCTGGTAGCCGGCTTCGACGAGGGTGTCGAATCCCGCGCGGACGAGTTCGGTCGTGCCGCCACACAGCACGCACTGTTCACCGAACAAGTCCGTCTCCGTTTCCTCCTTGAAGGTCGTCTCCAACACTCCGGCGCGTGTGGCGCCCAAACCCTTGGCATAGGCAAGCGCGATGTCTTTCGCGTTGCCGGAGGCATCCTGCTCGACGGCGACAAGCGCGGGCACGCCGACGCCCTCCACGTACTGGCGCCGCACCAGATGGCCGGGACCCTTGGGCGCGACCATCCACACGTTGACGTGCTCGGGCGGGATGATCTGCCCGAAGTGGATGTTGAAGCCGTGCGCGAAGACGAGGGACTTGCCCTCGCTCATGTGCTCCACGATCTGGCCATAGTATATCTTCGCCTGGTGCTCGTCAGGAACGAGCATGACGATGATATCGCCGTTCTCCGCTGCCTCATCGGCCGAGACGGTCTTCAGGCCCGCCTCTTTCGCTTTGTTCCACGCATCCGAGCCGGCCAGCTCGCCGACGATGACGTTGACTCCGGAATCCTTGAGGTTCTGCGCGTGTGCGTGCCCCTGCGACCCGAACCCGATAATCGCGACGGTCTTGTCCTTGAGAAGATCAAGGTTTGCGTCGTCGTCGTAGTAGACCTTTGCCATGGTTGATCAACCTCCCGTGCTTAGCACTTCGTTCCATATCCGCGTATTGGGCTAGCTTACCAGAACTCGCGGAACGCTCAAGGTCCGAGCACGGGATTGGGCCGACGCGTGGAATTCGCTGGACGAGGAGCGTATCAGGTCGCTCTATTCGGAACACGCCGTCCTGTACCAGGCAGCCGCAGGCAAGTCGCTCACCGGGCGCGAGCATCTCGTGGACCGGTATCGCGACTTCACTGAGATGTCCGACGACATCAAGCTGACGGTGCGCTCAATGTACGCGGACGGCAACACGGGGATCTTGGAGGTTTCGCTCAGCGGCACGCACACCGGCCCGTTCCTCGACTACGAGCCGACGGGCAGGCGGTTTCACATCGAAAGCTGTATCGTCCTGCAGTTCGAAGGCGACAAGATCGTCCATCACACGACGTACTTCGAGGCGGCCACGCTGCTGCGCAACCTGGGATTGCTCGACGTTTCCGGAACCCGCGCCGAGGCGGCCTAGGAGCTACTTCTCTTCCTTGCTCCCTCGCGCCAGGGCGATCTTGCCGGTGCGAACCAGCTCTTTGATCCCGTAGGGCCTGAGTAGATCGAGCAAGCCCATCGTCTTCTCCGCTGTGCCCGTTACCTCGATCGTCACGGTTGAGCGCGCCACGTCCACGATCTTGGCCCTGAAGATGTTGGCGATTTCGACGACCTCCGCTCGCACCGCCGGTTGCGCGTTGACTCTGATCAGCATCAGCTCGCGCTCGATAGACTCGCCGGGATCGAGATCGTTGATCTTCAGCACGTTGATCAGCTTGTGCAGCTGCTTGGCGACCTGTTCGAGCGAGTGCGTCTCGCCGTCGATGACGATTGTCATGCGCGAGAGGCGTTCGTCGTCGGTCGGACCGACGGCCAGAGAGTCGATGTTGAATCCGCGCCGGCCGAAGAGCCCCGAGACTCGGGCCAGGACGCCGGGCTTGTTTTCAACCAGAACCGATAGCGTGTGCTTCATTACTCCCAGCCCTCCTCTTCGAGCATCTCGTCCAGGCTTCCGCCCGGCACGCCTCCAAGCATCTCGTCGATGGACGCTCCCGGCGCCACCATCGGGTAGACGTTCTCCTCACGCTCGACGACGCAGTCGATCACGCAGCACTTCGGCGACGCGATCGCTTTGGCCAGCGCCGGCGCGACTTCCTCGGGCGTCGTGCAGCGCATTCCTATCGCGCCGTACGCCTCGGCCAGCTTGACGAAGTCAGGTGTGCCGACGGCCAGATCGGAGGCCGAATAGCGCCGGTCATAGAAGAGCTCCTGCCACTGGCGAACCATCCCCAGGTAGCCGTTGTTGAGAATCACCACGTTGATCGGCAGATTGTTGTAGACGGCCGTGGCCAGCTCCTGGCTGACCATCTGTATCGAGCCGTCGCCGGCGATGTCGAAGACGGCCGCCTTGGGCCGGCCGAACTGAGCCCCGACCGAGGCCGGAAGGCCGAAGCCCATGGTGCCCAGGCCACCGGAGCTCACCCAGCTGCGCGGCTTGGTGATCTTATAGTACTGGCTCGCCCACATCTGGTTCTGTCCCACCTCGGTACAGATGACCGTCTCGCGATCCTTCGTCAAGCCATAGATCTGCTCGACGACGAACTCGGGCTTGAGTGCCCCCTCCATGTGATAGTGGAGCGGGTACTTCTTCTTCCAGCCCGCGATCTTGTGCAGCCACTCGCCGGTGATCGGCTTGTGCTCCATCTTCTTCAGTTCGCGGATGATCCCATCAACGATGTTCTTGGCATCACCGACGATCGGCACGTCGGCGTTGATGATCTTGCCGATCTCCGCCGGGTCGATGTCGACGTGGATGATCTTAGCGTTCTTGGCGAATGCCTCGAGCTTGCCGGTCACGCGATCGTCGAAACGCACGCCGATGCCGATGAGCAGATCGGTCTGGGTCATCGCGTAGTTCGTGTAGCGCGCGCCGTGCATCCCCGGCATCCCGAGCGACAGATCGTGAGTCTCCGGGAAGGCGCCCTTGCCCATCATCGTCGTGGTTGTCGGCAGCTTCGCGAGCTCGGCCAGCTTGGCGATGTCATCCCACGCCTCAGCCTTCAGGCACCCGCCGCCGACGTAGAGGATCGGCCTCTTCGCCTTTGCGATCATATGCGCGGCCTGCTTGATCTGCTTGGCATGGCCCTTGAGCGTAGGCCTATAGCCCGGCAGGTTGACGCTCTCCGGGTACTTGTAGGTGATCTCACCTCGGGAGACGTCGACCGGCACGTCGATGAGGACCGGGCCCGGCCGTCCCGTGCGCGCGAGATGGAAAGCCTCCTTCATCACGTCGGGCAGGTCACGGGCGTCTTTGATCAAGTAGTTGTGCTTGGTGATCGGCAGCGTGACGCCGAACGTGTCCGTCTCCTGGAAGGCGTCCGTTCCGATCACGGCCGTCAGAACCTGCGCGGTGATGGCGACCATTGCCGTGGAGTCCATGTAGGCGTTGGCGATTCCGGTGATGAGATTCATCGCGCCGGGGCCGGACGTGGCCATGCAGACTCCGACGTCGCCGGTAGCCCGCGCGTAGCCGTCGGCCGCATGCGCCGCGCCCTGCTCGTGACGGACCAGCACCGTGTTGATCTGCTTCGAGTCGTAGAGTGCGTCGAAGATGGGCAGCGCAACGCCGCCCGGGTATCCGAACAGTACCTCGACGCCCTCCTTCTCCAAGCTGGCGACGAGTGCTTGCGCACCTTTGATCTTCATCTAGCCCACCTCCTTGTAGTGGCTCCTATTCGATGACTGCTCCCTCGGCGGCCGAGCTGACGAGCTTCGCATAGCGCGCGAGGTAGCCTGTCGTGATCTTCGGTTCTCTCGGCTTCCACGCTTCTTTGCGCTTGGCCAGCTCGTCCGCGCCGACCATATGGTCGATCGTCTTGTCCGGTATGTTGATGGCGATCTGATCGCCCTCCTCAACGAGCGCGATCGGTCCGCCATCGGCCGCCTCCGGCGAGATGTGGCCGATGCAGCAGCCCTTCGTCGCGCCGGAGAACCGACCGTCGGTGATGAGTGCTACCTGCGTGTTGATGCCGGCTCCGGCTATCGCGGCCGTCGGTGTGAGCATCTCGCGCATCCCCGGCCCGCCCTTGGGCCCTTCGTATCTGATGACGACGACCTCGCCGGCTTTGATCTTTCCGCCGAGGATGGCCTCGACCGCCTCCTCTTCGCTTTCGAAGATGCGAGCGGCGCCGCAGAAGACCATCATCTCCTCGGGCACGGCCGACTGCTTCACAACGGCCCCATCGGGAGCGAGGTTTCCGCGCAGGACGACCAGCCCCCCGCGCGGCGCGTACGGATTCTCGATATCGCGAACGACCTCCGGCGCGAGGTTCTTGGTCAAG
>DYIV01000084.1 GCA_020723435.1 Slackia heliotrinireducens
TTGCTGCCGACAAGGTCAAGTTTGGAGAGGCCGAAGTAGCGGCAGACCTCACTCTGGATGGTGGAGATGGTGATGGGACGAGCCACTCTATCAGGAAAGATATCTTTTAACACCTCTCCGGCGAGGGCGATATCCACCTGGTGGCCCGTCAGGTGAGAGAAGGCAACAATGCGGATAAGGGCGCCCTCAAGCTCTCGAATGTTCGACTGGATCTATGACGCCACAAATTCCAAGACGTCATCGCCGACGACGAGATGATCGACTTTCGCCTTCTTGCGAAGGATGGCGATTCGAGTCTCCAGGTCCGGAGGTTGGATGTCGGTGATGAGGCCCATCTCGAAGCGCGACCTGAGGCGGTCTTCCAGGGTCGAAATATCCTTCGGCGGGCGATCGCTGGAGATGACTATCTGCTTGCCTGCCTCGTGGAGGGTGTTGAACGTGTGGAAGAATTCCTCCTGTGTGGCTTCTTTGTTCTCGAGGAATTGTATGTCGTCGACGAGGAGAACGTCATTCCCTCGGTACCTCTTCTGGAACCCGACAATCTTGTCTTTGTCCCGGATTGAGTTGATGAAGTCGTTTGTGAATTTCTCGCTCGAGACGTATCTGATCTTCAGGTGCGGGAAGTGCTGGCGGGCAAAGTGGCCGATCGCCTGCAGTAGGTGCGTCTTGCCCAGGCCGACACCACCATAGATGAAGAGGGGGTTGTACGCGCGCGAGGGTTTTTCTGCCACGGCGAGCGCCGCCGCATGGGCGAATCGGTTTGAGTTGCCGATGACGAACGACTCGAACGTGTACTTGCTGTTGAGATTCCCACCGCTCGGGGTTTCCGCAACCGGCTGTGGCGGCATCGCCTCGGCCACGGTCGCTGCCTGCGGCTGAGCGGGGGCGGCGCCACGGGATCCGCCGGCCGCCACGGTGAACTTGATCTTCATCGGCTCGCCGAGCACCTCAACTAGGGCGCTGCCGACAAGCGTTGAGTAACGTGTCTCCAGCCAGTCTCTGGCGAAATCGTTTGGAGCGGAGACGACCAGCGAGCCGTTGTCCACGCCAACCGGGGCGGTGCTCTCGAACCACGTGCGAAACGTAGGCGTATTTAGCTCGCCTTTTATGATCTCCAGAGTCTGACTCCAGATTACGTCAAGCTGCTCCTGCAACAGTTCCTCCACGGTCGGACCATGCTGCACATTATGCATCATCGACTGTGGCCCGAAAACCCCTCGGTCCGCAAGATGCGCTGAACGGACAGCACGCCTTGCGGCGCGCACCGCAACCCCACACTACGTGCCCAAGACAGCGTCGAGAGAGCGGATGCCCTGGCTACTCAAGCTGCGCTTACCCGACTCGTCGCAGACGACCAGGCCCTCTTCCTCGAGACGCATGAGGTCCCGGTACGCCGTGCTCAGTGCGACCCGCAACTCGCGCGCAATGCGGGACGGCCCCGCGGAACCAAGCTCCGTGACGAGGAATAAGACCTTCTTCTGCCGCGTCGTCAGCTGGGGCGCAACCGCTGAATGGTCCTCCTCGGACTCGGCCGGCTGGGCGGCCGAGTCCGACTTGGGCAGGGCCAACGTAACTACGGTGCCGCGCTCGAGGTTGTCTTCGATTTCGATCTGCCCGCCGGCGAGAGCGAGGCACTCTCGCACAATGGGGAGGCCGGAGCCGACGCCCTTGATGAAGCGCTTCATTTCGGCCGTAGCAGTGGAGAACCCGGGCCTGAAGGCCTGCTCCTTGTCTTTGATCCCGGGCCCCTGGTCGGCAATGCGGATGGTGTTTCCATCATCGAGGATCGTGATCACGGCCTCGCGGAAGCAGGCATGGATGAGATTCTCGAGCACCTCTTTGATGATAGTGAAGGGGACCCGGCCGCCACGCTCCTGGGCCAGCTGATACGTGCGCGTGGCAATGAGGTTCGCGAACTCCTCACAGTCATCGGCGGACAGGTCTATCACGCGGGGCAAGGATGTCAATGAGTCATAGACAGCGAGCCGTGCCTGTGGGCGCCCCGGCAGCAGGGGGTTGTCGGTCTCCGCATCTCGCGGGGGTTGCGCGCTCGGCTGCGGCGACGCGGCTCGGGGGGCCGGACCGGCGGCTTGCGGTTGAGCTATGCGCTCGAAGAACGACTTCACGCGGCGAAACCTTTCCCGAAAAGACCTCGAACGTCACTTCGTTATCAACAACAACGCACGGCGTTCGGCCGTGAGCGCACCCCCGCCAACCGGCCTGGCTGCCGAGGGCTCGCCTGGGACGGACACGACATGAACGGCGGCTGCCAGGCAGAATGCCGATTCTTCCACAGATCATTCCACACCTGTGGAAGAAGGGCCGAAAGCCTTACGTCTCCAGGCCCACGGAAAAGCGAACGCGCCGCTCATGTGCAAGACGAGCGCTTTTCAAGACTCCCACATCGGACCGAGATGTGGATGGTCGCAGTGCGCTGCACGCCTGTAGTAGATACGCGGCCGGCTGCCGGCCCGGGCCGGCGTCGCACGTGGATGAAGACGCGAACGCCCCACTCTGACAGAGACGAATGGGGCATCTAAGCTGCGACTTTTCCCGAGAAACGCTCGCTCATTATAGCAATCGGGACGAAGGGCCGCAACGGGGCGGACCGGCACGTTTCCACAGTCACCCTGCCGCGCCGACCGGGGTTTCCAACAGTATCCACAGGAGGCTCAGGAGCGAGCCGGGCGACGCGAGCCCGCCCCCGCGCCGCGCGCGCCGCGCGGGGGCGTGAGAGGCGCGGGCTCCTTGACACCCCTGGGGGCCGTGTCTATAATGTCACCATTTGGGCAGCTAAGAGGGCAAAATGAAACGTACGTACCAGCCAAACAACAGGAAGAGGAAGAAGGTGCACGGCTTTAGGGCTCGCATGAGCACGAAGGCCGGGCGGAGAATCCTTGCCAACAGGAGACGGAAGCAAAGGCACAAGCTCTCGGCGTAGTGCCGCCGAACCCGCGGCCGGTCGCCGGGCGACTCGCTTGTCTCGCACGGCAGACTTCGAACGCGTCTATCGCGGCGGGCGGCGATACTCGCACTCGCTTCTTAGGATGCACATGGCGACCTCCCCGGCGGCACAAACGCGCGTCGGATTCGTTGCCGGGCGGCGGGTCGGGTCGGCGGTCACGCGAAACCGGGCGAAGCGCCTGATGCGCGAGGCGGCGAGAGACCTCCTCCCCGAGGTGGCACCCGGGAAGGACATCGTCTTTGTCGCACATCGTGCGATGGCAAGGGCGAGGAAGCCCGAGGCGCTGGACGCAATGGAGGGACTGCTTCGGCGCGCAGGGCTCATGGGGGAGCGGAGATGAAGAGGGCGCTGCTCTTCGCGATCAGGACGTATCGCGTCGCCCTGTCCCCGCTGCTCCCGCGCAGCTGCCGATATCAGCCCACCTGCTCGCAGTACGCGATTGACGCGATCGAGAAGTATGGCGCGCTGCACGGAAGCTGGCTGGCTGTGCGCAGGATCCTGCGCTGCCACCCGTTTGCGCGGGGCGGATACGACCCCGTGCCCTAACCAAGACGAAAGGAAAAGCCTGTGGACCTGTGGGCAGGAGTGATACAGCTTTGGGTGGACGGCCTAAAGGGCCTCGCGGCGGTTCTCAACTTCCTGTACACGTATGCGGGGCACGACTACGGCCTCGCCATCATTCTGCTGACGCTGGGCGTTCGGCTCGTCATGCTTCCCCTGACGATCAAGCAGACCCGCTCCATGCAGGAGATGCAGCGAGTACAACCGATGCTGAAGAAACTGCAGGAGAAGTATAAGGACGACAAGCCGAAGCTGCAGGAAGAGATGATGAGGTTCTACTCCGAGCACAAGATCAACCCGCTCGGAGGGTGCCTCCCCATGCTTTTGCAGTTCCCCATCCTGATCGCGCTCTTCAGAATGCTGACGTTCGAGCCCCCGCTGATCATCCAGAACGTGCCTTACAATTTCTGGATCTTCATCCCCGACCTGAGCAAGGCGGCAAGCACCTACCCGCCGCCCGCGCAGTGGGTGAGCGGGATCCCATACTACGTGCTGGTCCTGCTCATGATCGTGACGACCTACGTGCCCCAGAAGATGATGACCAAGGACCCGCAGCAGGAGAAGATCATGATCATCATGTCGATCTTCATGGCCTGGATCGCTTGGAGCCTGCCGGCGGGCGTCATCGTCTACTGGGTCACTACGAACGTGTGGACGATTGGGCAGCAGTGGGTGATGATGAGAGAACAGCCTGCTCCATTGACTGCGGGATCGAGCGGCGGGGCGCGGGAGATCGGCGCGGGGCGGCCCCAGTCGACGGCGAAGACGTCGGATGCGCCGTCGGCGGGAGTCGGCGGCAAGTCGCAGCCGCAGAGCGCCACCGCCAAGAAGCGGAAGACCAAGAAGAGCAAGAAAGCGTAGCTTGCGCAGGGCCGAAGAAGGCGCGGCGCCGGCCGCGAAAGGAGCGTGACGATGGCGAAGGTCGTGGAGACAGAGGCCGAGAGCGTTGAGCAGGCCATCGAGGCTGCTTTGGAGGAGCTCGGTGTCGACCGGAACGACGTTGACATCGAGATACTGGAAGAGGAGGAGTCAAAGGGGTTCCTCGGGATCAAGCGCGGCGGGCACGCCCGCGTAAGAGCCACGGTGAGAGCCGATACCGCGGCGACCCTTCGGGAAACCGCAGAGCAGGTTCTCTCCTTGATGGGGCTGAGCGGCCGAGTCACGGTTGCCTCCACGGAAGAGGGGGGCCTGCACGTGCAGATGGAGGGCGACGAGGATGACCTCGGGCTCCTGATCGGCCGGCACGGGCAGACGCTGGAGTCGCTCCAGACCATCCTGGGCGTCATCACGAACAGGGCGGCCCAGGAGCGGATCCACGTCACCCTCGACATCGAGGGATACCGGCAGCGGCGGCGGGAGGAACTCACCGAGCTCGCGGCCCGAGTCGCCAGGAAGGCGGTCACCACCGGCGAGCCGGTCGTGCTCAGACCGATGACGCCCTTTGAGAGAAAGGTCGTTCACGTCGCGTTGCATGAGGATCCCCAGGTAGACACCCGCTCCGACGGCGAAGAGCCATATCGCAGGATCACGGTGGAGCCTATCGCGTAGAGCAGGCGGTCGCCCCTCCGACTACGCCGGCGCGCCATCCGCAGGAAGGCGCGCCTTTCTTGTGGAAGAAGCCGGAACCGCTCCGCGCAAGGAGAGAGCCCGCCAGGGTAGAAACCGCCAACTCTTCCCGAAACGGGAAGTTCTGGCGGAGATGGCACCCGGTGTCATGGGTGAGCGCCTCGTCCGGAGCGATGTTTCACGTGAAACATCAAGGGCGCGGCAGGCCGCCAGGTCGGAGGGTCGCCGCCTGAATGCACGAGCGCTGCCCTTGATCGTTCGGCCGGGGCGGCGTGCAGCGCGCAGACGGGGAGGAACTTCGTGGGAACAGGATCGTGGGCCGAAGAGGGAGAGCTGCTGGCCCAAGGCGCCGTCGCCATGGAGCTTGAGCTGTCAGCGGGCCAAACGGAGCGCCTGATCGCCTACGGAAAGATGCTGGCGGCGTTCAACGACACAGTGCGTCTGGTGGCGGAGGCGGCCCCGGACGTAATTGTGCGAAAGCACCTGCTGGACGCGCTGTCCTGTACGAAGGCGGGGCGGATAGGCCGCGCGACCACGCTAGTCGACGTCGGCTCGGGGGGCGGCCTGCCGGGAATCCCGCTTGCGATCGTGCTTGGGTGCCGTGTGTTGTTGGTGGAGCCCAATCGGAAGAAGGCGCAGTTTCTGGAGCACGTCGTGGAGAGCCTGGGCCTGACTGAGGTCGAGGTCCTGCGCGCGCGGGCGGAGGAGCTTGCCCGTGGCGAGCTGCGTGAGGCGGCGGACTGCGCCGTAAGCCGGGCCCTCGCAAGCCTTCCGGTCGTGCTCGAGTATTGCCTGCCGCTCGTGAAGATAGGCGGGTGTGCGATGGCGCAGAAAGGCGCTCCCGCCGCGAGCGAAGTGGAGAACGGGCGGGCGGCGGCCGAGGTGCTCGGCAGCGACTCGATGGAGATCGTGCCCCTCGACGTCGAGGGGCTGGTTGGGGGCCGACGTTGCCTGGTCGTATGCGCAAAGACAAGGCTTACACCAGGAGCCTTCCCGCGGAAGCCCGGAATCGCGCGTAAGCGGCCACTGGGGTCCGCCTAACGAGCCGATAGTGTATGATCACGTGTGCGGTGCGCGGACACATCGTCCGCCTAGAAGCGAACGAGAGGAGCGGGGTGGAAGAAGAGCACGTGATGCGGAACCAGGTCTATGCCATCGTCAACCAGAAGGGGGGCGTGGGCAAGAGCACGACCGCGGTCAACCTCGGCGCCTGCCTGGCCCATGAGGGAGAGCACGTTCTGGTCGTCGACCTTGACCCCCAGGGCAATACGACCAGCGGTTTGGGTTTGGACAAGAAGGCGCGCGAGCGCTGTATATATGACTCGCTTACGGGCGACGTGCCGCTTGAGGAGATCGTGGACGCCACCGGCATAGACCATCTCTTCGCGGCGCCGGCGACCATAGAGCTCGCGGGCGCGGAGATAGAGCTCGTGGCCGCGTTGTCGAGGGAGGCCAAGCTCAAGCAGGCCCTTAGGCTTGTTCGTGCGGACTACGACTACACGATCATCGACTGCCCGCCGTCACTCGGACTCCTAACCGTGAATGCCCTCACAGCCGCCGACAAGGTTATCGTGCCGATCCAGTGCGAATACTATGCGCTGGAGGGGCTGTCGAAGCTACTTGAGAGCATCAAGCTCGTGAAAGCACAGCTCAACCCCAGCCTCGAGATCGCCGGAGTGCTGCTGATGATGCATGACGCGCGCACCAAGCTGTCGCGCCAGGTCATCGAAGAAGTGCGCTCCTACTTCCAGGATACGGTCTACAGGACGATCATTCCGCGCACGGTGAGGTTGAGCGAGGCGCCAAGCTTCGGCCAACCGATCACGATCTACGACGGCTCGTCGCGGGGAGCCAAGGCATACCAGCAGCTGGCAAAGGAAGTGATCGAGCGTGAGTAAGAGGGGCCTTGGGAGGGGGCTGAGCTCGCTCATCCCCTCGTTGTCGCAGGCCGAAGCGCCGCCGTTGTCGCTGGTCCGGGTGGACAGGATCTCTCCCAATCGAAACCAGCCACGGAAGGCCTTCGACAAGCAGTCATTCACCGACCTCGTGGCGTCCGTCAAGGAGTTCGGGCTCATCCAGCCGATCATCCTTCGCCCGACCGGCGACTCCTTCGAGATCGTGGCGGGAGAGCGCCGCTGGCGCGCCGCCAAGGAGGCGGGGCTCGAGGAGGTGCCCGCGATCGTCAAGGACTCCTCGGACACGGAGTCGATTGAGATCGCGCTCATCGAGAACATCCAGAGAGAGAACCTCAACGCTCTGGAGGAGGCGGCCGCATTCCAGCAGCTCATCGAGGACTTCGGGATAACGCAAGCCGAACTGGCGGCCCGTGTCGGAAAGAGCAGGGCGGCCATCACGAACACGATGCGCCTGCTCCAGCTGCCGGCCGATATCCAGAAGCAGGTCGCCGGAGGCAAGGTGTCGTCAGGACACGCCCGCGCCGTGCTCTCGCTTGCCGACGAGGGTGCCCAGCGGCGACTCGTGGAGCGGATCGTCTCGGACGAGCTGTCGGTCCGTCAGGCGGAGGACGTCGCGCGCCTCTGGAAACTCGCGCGGGAGCCGCGGTCGAAGAAGTCCGCACCCCCTCAGGCGTTCAAAGTCGTGGCGCGCAAGCTGAGAAAGATGCTCGGCGCGCGGGTCCGCGTGCGCGCGACTTCAAAACACGCAAGGATTGAGATAGACTTCGACACGGTCGATGACCTCGAACGAATATATCGAAAGATCCTGGCCGGCGCCGATGGTGTTGCCACGAGTTCCGGCCAGAGCGGCGAGCGGAGGCAGGTATGAGCAGACGGGAATCGAGCTTCTTTGGCATGGGCATACTGGCCGGCCTTGCGCTGGGGGCGCTGGCGGGACTGCTGTTTGCGCCCTCCGCGGGCGATGTGACCCGGCGTCGCATCGTGGACGGAGCCGAGGCCGCATGGGACGGCGCGGGCCGAGCCGTCGACGCATCCGAACGAGTCGTGGCGATGATCGCCGGCCGGGTCGAGGAGATGCTCAATCTCGAAGAACGCAACGTCCGCCGGAAGCTCGAGGAGCTCCGCGCTGACATAGAGAAGCTGACCCCGTCGAAGGCCTAGTGATGACAGTCAAGGCCGCCGAGGGTCGTCCGCGCGAAGGCGCGGAAGAGCAGAAGCCCAAGATCGGCGTCCTCATGGGCGGCAGATCGGCCGAGCGCGACGTCTCGCTGGTGACCGGCGAGCAAGTAGCGAACGCGCTGGAGACAAAGGGGTATGCCGTCGAACGCCTCGACCTCGGCGAGAGCCTCCTCGCCAAGCTTCAGGACGGGTCAATCGACTGCGTCTTCATCGCTCTGCACGGTCGTCTCGGGGAGGACGGCACGGTCCAGGGCATGCTCGAGGTGCTTGGCGTCCCGTACACGGGGTCGGGCGTGCTGGCAAGCGCGCTGGCGATGGACAAGGTCGCCACGAAGAAGATCTTTTGCTATGAGCAGATTCCAACGCCGAGATTCTGGGTGGCGCGCCACTGCGAGACGGATATCCGCGCCATTGCAGCCGACCTGCCTCTGCCGGTGGTCGTCAAGCCGGTCCGCGAGGGATCGGCGATCGGCGTCAATATCGTGAGGCATGCCGACGAGCTGGCCGCGGCGGTCGCCGAAGCCTTCACCTGCGACGACGAGGCGTTGATCGAAGAGTACATTGCCGGCACCGAGATCACGGTCGGCGTCCTTGAGCGCGACGAAGTGGAGGCGCTCCCCTCGGTAGAGATCGTGCCGGCGAACGAGATGTACGACTACGACGCCAAGTACACGCCGGGCAAGAGCGAGCACATCATCCCAGCGCGGATCACCGAGGCGGCCCAGACGCGCTCGAGCGAGCTGGCGATCCGGGCGCATCGCGCCCTCGGATGCAGGGGTTTCTCGCGAGTCGACCTTATCGTTACGGCTGAGGACGAGCCGTACGTGCTTGAGGTAAATACCATACCGGGTATGACGGGGACGAGCCTGTTCCCGGAAGCAGCGAAGGCGGCCGGCGTCGACTTCCCCGACCTCATCGAGCAGCTTGTCCTGCGGGCGCTCGCGGCCAAGAACCCAACCCTCGCCTGATCCCCCATCGGCCTCGGTCGCTCCTCGGAGCCCGTGGCTCGCAGATCAACAAGCCCACCCGCGGAAACCGCCGGACTCAGCCCGAAGGCACTCCGCGTCGGCGCGCGAGCGCCACCTTGACTATGTCGATAGCGGCCACAGGCGCAATCGACGCGGACGCTACGACGCCAAGCTCGGCCGGGCCCAGGGCCGTGGTCCCAAAGACCTTCTGCGCGGCGGGCAGGTACACCACGACCGACTGCAGCGCAAGCGAGCCGGCGATGGCCGCCAGCAGCGGCCTGTTCTCCAAAGACGCCGCGGAGAAGACAGAGCGCCGCTCCGATCTGAAGTCAAGCGAGTGCAGCAACTGCGTCACGACCATCGTGCAGAAGACCATCGTCTGGGCGTGTGAGAAGTTGTGGCCCAAGCCCAGACCGCCCAAGAACGCCGCGATGCCGCCGGCGGTGATAAGCGCCCCGTACCAGGCGGTTTGACCAAGCCTTACGGGAGACAGTATCTTCTCCGCGGCCGACCTGGGGGGCCGCTGCATCA
>DYIV01000085.1:0-9079 GCA_020723435.1 Slackia heliotrinireducens
GGAGGGTCGGCGTGCTCGCGCTGCGGCCCTGCGGGCCTCCGCTGGCTGCGCGCGCCGCCCGCGTTGGCCTCGCTCCGCTCGGCCTGGTCCCGCCCGCCCCCGCACACCCAGCCGCCCCGCCCACCCCTCGCTCGGTCGGGCCAGGGCGAAAGGGGAGGGCCGGCGCCACCTGCGGGAAGTCGCTGCGCTCGGCACGTCCGATAACCGCGGTTATCGGACGTGGCCTCCAGGCACGGCGGTTGCAAACCTCAGTGGATGCAGCAGCTAAGGGTGCAGCAACCGCCGTGCCTTCCGGCTCCCCTCGCTCCGCTCGACATAACAGCATTATGTCGCCTTCCCGCAGGCACCGCCTCGCATCTGGCGGGGTCGTGGCCCTCGGTCGCTCCCCCCGCCCCGCCCGCCGCCTCCGCCCACCCAACCACCACGACCAGCGGTAGCGGCCTGCGGCCGCGGGAACGTCTCCCTCGCCAGGGTCGCCTGCGCGCGGCTGCGGCCCTGCGGGCCTCCGCTCCGCTGCTCGGCGCCCCTGGCCCCCCGCCCTTCGCCGGTGACCGGCGCTGCGCTGCGCTCCGCGCCCGTCACCGGCCGCCGCCACCCGCCCCGGTGGCCACGGATCGAAAACGCGCGGCCAGCTCGGCCGTCGCCGCCAGCGCTGCGCTCGGCGTCGCCGGCGCTCGCGCGCCGCGCTGACATCGGCTCCCACCCGCCCGTCCCAGCCCCACTCTCTTCCTTAGCTGCCAAAGCCGCTAGAATCGCTGCGTGAGAAGCCCAGCAGCTAAGGGAAGACGCCTGTGGCCGGCCTTGGTGGCCGCCGCGGCGCTGCTGCTGACCGCGCCGCAGGCGTTCGCCAGCCGCACCGCCAGCACCCGCCCTGAGCTGCTCGCCAGGCCCGCCCCGCCGGCCGTCGCCCAGGCCCTCGCCCCTGCGTACGTGCCCCAGGGTTTCGAGCTCCACGCCGGCGCAGACCCACGTCCACGCCAGCTCGCCCTCTTCCCCGGCCTCACGCCGCCGCCGGCGAGCGCTGCCGCCGAAAAACTCGCGTCCGGGGTTGTGAGTTGGGAGCCACGACCTAACCTCCAGCGGATTCAGGTAGTTGTCGCTGAAACGTGGTGGGTTCGTGAGCACCTCGGTGCCGTCGACTCACCCAACCTCTACCAGGCCTTCGGCCTCGATCCGCAGAACAACACGGATCCGTTGGGGCTCTCAGCAGTTCCGTGTAGCGAGCGCCCCGACCTGAGGGGCTGTGTTGGGCCGATGCCAGTGCCAGCGCCATCGCTCCCCACACGACTGCCTGCGACCAGCGCTGCCGACTGGATCAATCCGGACACCGCCGACCAGATAAGGCGTGGCGTCAAGATCCCCTCGATGTCTGCGGGACCACCGGCTCGTGGGCAGTTGGACACCATTCGTAGGGGTGTTCGCAGCGGCATAGGTAGGTGGGGTGCCAAGACCGCTACGATCGTCTCCGGTGTCTATACCGCCCAGGAGAATGAAATCTATGGGCGTCGCAATGAACTACTGCCCATTCCCAATCCCTTCCCGTCAGAGGATGAGGACCAGGAGACGATTGCCCAGGGCACCGAGATGCTCATTGATGTCGGACTACTGGCAAAGACCCTTGCTGTCAGCAGCCCTGTAGCAGTGGATTCCCTTGACATTGGGATTCCGTGGGGGCAAGGCGTAGGGCGTCAAGGTTTTGCGTGGGAAGATTACCTGGCATCAATCAGATCGTCGAGCAACAGGCTTCCTCCCGGCTTCAAGACCTTCGACTTCTATGATGAGGCCTCAGGGCTAGCGACCAGTGCGAAGACTCTTGACACTTCCACCGCTGCCAGACTGGCCGATCCCAGCCAGATCTACTACTCGCTGAAGGGCAATGTCGATACAGTGGCAGACTTCTCTGGCTACCAGCTCGGTGGGCGACGCCTCCTCCCAGAAATGATCACGTCGCGCGAACTCCAAGTGGCGATTCCGCCCACGACAACCCAAGCGCAGATGCAGCAAGTAGCCCGTGCCATCGAGTACGGTAGGACACGAAATGTAGCAGTGGTCGTCACCACAGCGAGGTGATCTCGTGAGTTTCACTAGGGCTTCGCGTTGGGCCGAGGCAATGACTAACGGCGACTTCTTCTGTATTGAGACCTTCTCAGGCTATCGCACCGCCGTGCGCGATCCACAAGGGAGGCAGTACCTCCTCTCACCAGATGCCACTGATGATGCTCTCGGTGAGGCACTTCTGGCTGCTTTGGCTGCCAGCCGTTTCTTGACCTTGCAGGATGCCCAGCTACTCACGGACTTCGACGCCAGTAGCCGCCGGTACGCCGAGTGGGTCAACAACCTGATGGGTCGCTATGGATACAAGACGAGGCGCGCCCTTTTCAAGAGCATGAAGAGTTGCTGGGTTGAAGAGGAAGGGGCCTCCATCTCAATCCGCCCAACGCATCATGAGAAGGGATGGAGCGGTGAAGGCATTGCCCCTGGCGACTATGTTGTTGTGCCTTCGGATAGCGCTGCCGCGTTTGTTGGCGCAGCCCTGCGCGTTGCATTCAATCGATGTACTGAGTGAGTTGATCTGGACGTGTGTCAGATGATAGGTGACAGGTATCTCATTTCGTGCATTATGTTCTGGATACACATTGTAGTCATTCAGTTGTGATGTTCGTGTGTTTCTCGTCTGCGGCCCCATGCAGACGGCGTGCTTTGGCAGGGGATGGAGTGTGAGTTCATGAGCTCGGAGAGCAGCTAGAATCGGCGCTGTGCGAGGCTCACTAGCTAGGGAACGAGCGTTGTGGCCGGTCGTCGTGGCCGCCGCGGCGCTGCTGCTGACGGCGCCGCAGGCCTTCGCCGGCCGCGCCGCAAGCGCCCGCCCCGGGCTGCTCACCAGCCTCGCTCTTGAGCAGGCCCCGGCCACCGTCGAGGCCCTCGCCCCCGCGTACGTGCCTCAGGGCTTCGAGCTCCACGCCACCGCAGATCCGCATCCGCGTCAGCTCACCCTCTTCCCCGGCCTCGAACCGCCGCTGGCGAGCGCTGCTGCCGAAAAACTCGCGTCTGGGGTCGCGAGTTGGGAGCCACGACCTAACCTCCAGCGGATTCAGAAGTTTGTCGCTGAAACGTGGTGGGTTCGTGAGCACCTCGGTCCCGTCGACTCACCCAACCTGTACCAAGCCTTTGGACTCGATCCGCAGAACAATACGGATCCGTTGGGGCTGCAGGTTCCCAGCACTACACAGGTGGCCGATGCCTTGGACAAGGGCGTTGACGACTTAACGAAGCTCCTGTGCAAGGGGGACGCGGCGTGCCTCGCTGTGAACGCTCGCACCAACGTCGTCGTCAAGGGCTCATACGACGCACTGCGCCTCTTCAATGACTTCGATGAGCAGCTCGACGCATCGCTCCACGGTGACTCCCAGCGCGCGTACCGGCTGATTAGTGCCGATGTCATGCGGGCTACCGAGCTTGCCCTGACGCTTGGCCCACCGGCCGCAAAGGCCATGGCTGTGGTGCGCGAAGGCCGCCAGGTCGCAAAGGTGGCCAAGATTCCTGGCGAGCTTGTCTTTTCTGAGCGTCTCCCCGGTTCTCTCTCAGTCCCAGCTCCGCGGCCCGCCACCGTTCCATCTCCTACTTCGCCGATGTCGCCTGTCGCTGGTACCGGCGAGGCGATACCTGTCCGACTCTACCGCGGCGTGGACTTGGGCGGTGTGCCCCCCGAGTTCGTAGCAGACCCGCGGCTCGTGGTTGACATGCCATTTGTCGGCCAGGGTTCGGCCTCTGCCAACGCAGCAGGGTGGCTGCGTGACAGCAGCTACTACTGGGACGAGATAGTTGCGAGGTCGCCTGAGGCATTTAGTGAGTTCAACCGGAAGATCCTTGCTGGGAAGGTCCCGGGGCTGAAGGCTCCTGTCAATGACGCCACGTTCCGCGCGGTCTTCCCGCAGTATGATCTGCCGGGCCTTAGAGGAAAGTCGTTGGTCCATCACCACGTAGGTGCTGGTGGACAGGCGGTCGCTATCCCTGGACCATTACACCCTGGGCTTGGTGGTGTGCACAACGTGGAGAAGGGCATCGGCATCTGGGGTGCTGAGGATCCCACGGCGGACGTACTGCAAAGGCTACTCAATGGCTCATGACATTTGCAGCGCGATGGGTGATTACTTCGCTAGGCTCACAACCGCCTGGCGAGCGAGCAACGGAAGCCTGCCCAAGGTGCCATGGCAGGAGGACGTGGATCAGTGGATCTACGTCAGCCGACTGGATGAGGCAGAATGGGTCGAGTGGGAACCAGTCAACAAGGACGTCTCCAGTGATTTTGCGCCCATCGAGTCCCAGCTCGGCACGAGCCTTCATCCTTCAGTGAAGGAGTACGCCAACTGCTTCTGGTTCTGCTCCCTTGGCGGAACTTTTCGCTCGCGTACGATCCAACTGGATCCCATCCTTCCCGGTGTCTCACCTGCCGATTTCGAAGAGCGGGTGTTGGGCTACTGCAGGGCACATGGGGGTCGTCTCCGGCATGTCCCCATCGGACTCGAGGTCGACCGTGGCCTACTCCTCGTTGTTGACAACAGCACAGGCGAAATCATGATTGAGGATGCAGAGGTTGCAGAATTCCTAGCACTTGCGAGTGGGCTTGCTGAACTTATCTCCGGGCTCCAAGTCTAGACGCCAACATACTGACGGGGCCACGACCTTGTCGGTGATCAGCGCTCGCCGGGCGTTGGGTGGCTCGGTGGGCGGATGACATCGTCGTCGGCGCTGAGGTAGTCGTAGTCGAAGCGTTTCAACAGGTGCAGATCGTCAAGGCTCACCTTGGCGTCGCTGGCGAGTGTGGCGTCGGTGACCTCGATCCCGGCGCAGGACTGTAGCTTCTCCTCCATCGTGTCAAGTGCCGCCTGGGCACGTTGCCGTTTGGCAGCGTCCTCGAAGTCGTCGACACTCATCGTTGCCACCAGCGTCACCTCATAGGACTGGTCAGCCGGCAGCTCCTCCCAGCTACTCATCGCGATGAAGATCTCCTGCATGTCCTGACCGTGCGCCGCAAGGGCGGTGGCGATGGGTCTTTGGGTCTTCCGGATTCGCTCATTGAACGTGTCTGGGAAGGCCGCCCGGTTGTAGCGCTTCGTCAGCCACAGCACGACCTCGTCGAGCGCCTGCGGTTCGCAGGTGCGAGCCGGGTCAGGGGCGTGACCCATGAGCCGGTTGCGGTCGATGAAGCATCGGTCGTGGGCTCTCGCCTCGGCGATCCTCAGGACCCCATCGATCCGCAGCACGAACTGCAACCGGCGCGGATTTCGGCCATGCACCAGCAAGCCATTCGTGGCGTCTCCTGGGAGAAGCTGTGCCATCAGCAGCTCCACGAAAGGCTCATCCGCAAGCTTCTTGTTGGTGATGTCGCAGGCATGGCTGATGACGATCGGGACCGCGCCTCCTGCCTCCTGGGATCGAAGCTCGTCTGCTTCGATCAGCTCCTGACACAGCTCGGGCGGCAGGATGGACCCTTGGCGCCAACCAAGCTCCTTGACCCTTGCCGCATCGAAGCCCTGGTCCCCTTCGCTCATTCCGGGGAGATCCGTTTCCCTGTCCGCAGATCGATCTGCCGCTGCGCATCGGGCGGCGTGGCGAGCGTCACCCCCTTCTGGCGTGCCCTTTCCCGCAGCCCAAGCCCCTGCGGCTTCGCATGGTCCGCCATCGCCCTACTCGCTGCCGCACGCATCAGGCGGAGCACTCTCTCGGTGTCGATCTCAGCGGCCATCAGCAGCTCCATGATGGACATCCCGTCCTTGTCTGCCGCAGTGCGTAGCGAACCGAGAGGCAGGGATGTGAGCCGTCCCCACTCTCGTGCCAGTGTCCAGATTGCCTCGATCCGGCGATGGTTTCGAGCTTTTGGTTGTGCGGCCCCGGCCATCCACGCGTACACACTTGGGCGTTCTACCTGTAGGGCTGTGGCCATCTCCTTTACGTTGAGCGACAGCATCGACCGGATGAAGGAGATTCGCTTCGCCGTGTCGTGAAGGACAACGGTCTCTCGTTGGCAGCCGGTGGACTCGAACACCACGTAGACCGTCGTGCCCTCGAGGCCGCACTCGAACATCTCACTCACGCGGCCACCGGTACCCAGGCAGGACCGGAGGTCATCGTAGAGCCACTCCACAGGTCCCTTGTGGTGCTGTACCACCGTCCGCGCGCTCTCCGTCATTGGTCGGTTCAAGATTGCGGCGGCCAGTAGGCCCGCCGTCCCGGCATCCTCGTAACTGCTGATCTGTGCGCGCATTGCCGCACCTGCTTTCTGGTCGCTGCCTTGCCGCGATGCTACTCCTTGCCCCAGCGCTCCAGAGCGAGGGGGGTGACCGATGACATGAATGCCTTCTCCGTGTACTCGTGAAGCTGCCACATGGCCTCGACCAGGGCCGGGGGGTCGTAGTCTTTGCTCTGCTCCGAGAAGTGGTCGATGTCGAGCAGCGTGATGATCTGCCCTTTCTCCACCACCCGACTTGGTGTCAGCTCAGCCGGCATGAGGTCAGGAGGGAGGAAGGCTCCGCTCTCGTTCTGGTGAAGCCGCACGACCAACTGGCCAACCCCTGTCACACCGCGCGCCTCGAACCGATTCAACACCTTCTCGATCGCCAGCTCCCCGGCGCGTAGCCCATGGAGCTTTGACTGTAGGTACTCGTCGAGTGTCTCCCCGGCAGCAGGAAGGATGAGGTCGACATAGCGCAGTCCCAGCCGCTCCGAAAGACTTGCGCCCACCGCCGTTCCCACGATCCGCAGTACCTTGGCCAGCCGGGCCGAGAAGTCCTCGAAGCAGTCGTACCGATTGGTCTCGAGGGCCACAAAATCCTGCGCCAGGACGACCGCCTCCCGATTGTCCTTGTCAGCAAACAGCCACCGCTCTCGCTGCGTAAAGCGCGGCTGGGGGCCAAAATCCACCTCTTGCACCTGCTCCGCCCGGAAGCGAGGGTAGCCCTCATGCCTGAGCTGCTCCTGGAGCGCCGGTACGTACTCTCCCATCTTCAGGATGGGTGAAATGCGCACCTGAGCTAACACCATGACCAGTGGTGAGTTCTTCAGCCGGAGTCGAATCTGGTTTCGTTGCATAGGTCAACCTTACACGTAACATTACACGTCGTCAACATACCCCTCGGTGTGGCACATTCCATATCGAGGTCTATGAGGTGGATATCAGAGGGGTTTGGTCGTGCCCCCGGTCCCGGTCCCCTTACGATGCTGCCCTGATCCACTGCTTGGCGTCGTGCTTGATGATGATGCTCTCGACAACCTCTCGGATGACCGCCTTCTCTCCCGGGTCCAGTCGTGCGATCGCCTCAAACTGCAGCCGAAGGTCCTCGTCCGGACCCCGCTCGTCCTTCTCAAAGATCAACGTATCTGCACTCACAGCAAGAGCGATTGCGAGCTTACGGATGACCTCGAGCGTGGGCTGGGAGGTGCCACCCTCGTAGCGCCGAAGCTGGATCACGTGGACTCCAACCCGGTTGGCAAGGATCTGCTGTGTCAGTCCTCGCTCCTTGCGAAGCCGAGCAAGCGTTGCTGGGAAAGCCATGTCTGCTACCCACCTCTCGCTCTGCAATGTAAGCCCCCTTTCTGTTTCTCTTGACAAGAAGAAGCATATACGCTACCACTATGGTAGCATGAAGTTCTCTTGACAGGGTCACGAAAGGAGGGTCGGCATGGGTCGGATACCGGACGACGAGCTGGAGCGGATCAAGCAGGAGGTCGATCTCGTGGCCCTCGTGCGGGCGCGGGGGATCGAGCTGCGGTCCCACGGCAAGGACCTGGCGGGACGATGCCCCTTTCATGGTCCGGACGAGACGCCCTCCCTGGTCATCACGCCGAGCAAGGGGCTGTTCCACTGCTTCGCGTGTGACGCCGGCGGGGACGTCATCGAGTGGACCAAGCGGACCGAAGGTGTGTCGTTCCGCCACGCCGTCGAGATCCTCCGCGTTGGCGGGCCGCCGCCGGCCTTCGGTGCCGCGCCGGTGGCCAAGTCGACCGTCCTCAAGCTGCCGCCGCCGGTGGCCTTCGACGCCGAGGACCACGAGCTGCTCGCCCAGGTCGTGGCGTACTACCACGCGACCTTGAAGACCTCACCGGAGGCATTGGCCTACCTCAAGAAGCGCGGCATCGATCACCCCGACGCCATCACCACCTTCCAGCTCGGGTACGCGGACCGCACGCTCGGGCTTCGGCTGCCGGGCAAGCAGCGTCTCGACGGCCAGGCGATCCGTGAGCGGCTTCAACATCTGGGGGTCTACCGTGACACCGGAAGAGAGCACCTGTGCGGCAGCCTCGTGATCCCGATCTTCGACGCCGCGGGGCAGGTGAGCGGCATGTACGGCCGCAAGGTCCGGGACGACCTCCGAGCCGGCACGGCGTACCACCTCTACCTCCCGGGCCCGCACCGCGGCCTCTGGAACCTCGACGCATTGCGATCGAGCCACGAGCTGATCCTCTGCGAGGCGCTCATCGACGCGCTGACCTTCTGGTGTGCGGGCTTCCAGAACGTGACCTCGAGCTACGGCGTCCACGGCTTCACCACCGAGCACCTCGAGGCGATGAAGGCGTATGGGACCGAGCGGGTGCTGATCGCGTACGACCGCGACGAAGCGGGGGACCGCGCCGCCGGGGAGCTGGCGAAGAAGCTGGCCGGCGAGGGGATCACGACCTTCCGGGTGGTCTTTCCTCACGGCCTCGATGCCAACGCCTACGCCTGCAAGGTGCAGCCGGCGAGCCAGTCGCTGGCGGTGCTGCTGCGTGCGGCCGAGTACATGGCTGGGCCTCTGGTGCCACGGCCGGTCGTCGTCCCGGCTCGGCCGCCGTCGTCGCCAGCCCCGCCGGCACCGATCCCTGCCGCTCCAGCTTCTTCCTTAGCTGCTGTCTCTGACCCTGCCGGGGACCTCGACGCCATCGACATCAGCGACATGGTCGAAGCGGACGACAACCCACCATCCACAACGCCAACCCCGCCGCTCGCGTCCCTCGCGCGGCCCATGCTTACCGCGCCACCAACCGCCGCCACCCCGCCACCGCCACGAGGATCGCCACAATCGCCTCGCACGCCTTCCAGCAC
>DYIV01000085.1:9089-9551 GCA_020723435.1 Slackia heliotrinireducens
CCCCGCCACCGGTGACCCCACCGCCCGCCTCGCCGATCGCCCCGCCATCCCGCCCCGACATCCCCGCCGAGGTCTCGGAGCACCAGGTCGTGCTGCACTTCGAGAACCGCACATGGCGGGTCCGTGGCATCTCGAAGAACCTCTCCTTCGAGACCATGCGGGTCAACCTGCTGGTCGGCTTGGACGGCGACACCGCCCGCTTTCACCAGGACACCCTCGACCTGTACTCGGCCAAGCAGCGCGCCGCCTTCGTCCGCACCGCGGCCGGGGAGCTTGGCTGCAAGGAGGACATCGTCAAGAAGGACGTCGGCACCGTCCTCTTGAAGCTCGAGGCGCTGCAAGAGCAGGCGATCCGCCAGACCCTGGAGGCCAAGCCCAAGGCCGTGACCCTCACCGAGCAGGAAGCCGAGGCCCACCTCGAGCTGCTCCGGGATCCGCAGCTCCTCGACCGGATCCTTGGGG
>DYIV01000086.1:0-3186 GCA_020723435.1 Slackia heliotrinireducens
CGCTGGTCATGCCGGAGCTCAAGGGGAAGATGGACGGCATCGCGCTGCGCGTGCCGACCTTCGACGGCAGCTGCGTCGACTTGGTGGCTACACTCGAGAGGGAAGTCTCGGTCGAGCAGGTCAACGCAGCGATGAAGGCGGCATCGGAAAGCGATCGTCTTAAAGGCATCCTCGAGTACACCGAGGACCCGATTGTCTCCATCGACGTTGTCGGCAACCCGGCCTCGTCGGTCTTCGACAGTCTCTCGACGATGACTATGGGCAAGATGGTCAAGGTCCTGTCCTGGTATGACAACGAGTGGGGCTACACAAGTCGCGTCGTGGATCTGATCAAGTACGTCGCCTAATGTTCACCAAGAAGACGGTTAGAGACATACCAGTCGGCAATCAGCGCGTGCTCGTGCGCGTGGACTTCAACGTGCCGCTGGCCGATGACGGCACGGTCACCGACGATACGCGCATCCGCGCGGCCCTGCCGACGATTCGCTACTTGATCGAGCACAAGGCCAAGGTCATCCTCATGAGCCACTTGGGCCGGCCCAAGGGCGAGCCCGACCCGAAGTACAGTCTGACGCCGGCGGCCGAACGTCTCTCCCAGTAGCTCGGCCGGCCGGTGCGCCAGCTCCACCACACAATCGCTCCGTGCGTCACCGACGCCATCGAAGAGATGCGCCCCGGCGACGTCATCATGCTGGAAAACCTCCGCTTCAATCCCGGCGAGAAGGCCAACGACTCCGACTTCGGTAAGGACCTCGCGGAACTTGGAGACATCTTCGTCAACGACGCTTTCGGGGCGGCCCATCGCGCGCACGCCTCGACCGTCGGCGTGGCGAAGTATCTGCCGGCCGTGGGGGGCTTCCTGCTCGAGCAAGAAGTCACGACTCTGTCGAGGCTGCTTGAGAACCCGGCCAGGCCGTTCATCGCCATTCTTGGGGGCAGCAAGGTCTCGGACAAGGTAGGCGTCGTCAACAAGTTCCTCGACGTCGTGGACGGGCTGCTCATCGGCGGAGGCATGTGCTTCACGTTTCTCAAGGCCAAGGGCCTGCAGATCGGCAAGTCGATCTGCGAGGATGAGGAGCTGGACAACGCCAAGAAGATGCTCGACAAGGCCGAGGCAAACGACGTCGCGCTCTACCTGCCCAGTGACGTGGTCGTCGCCAAGGAGTGCTCGACCGGCTCGGTTGTGACCGTCGTCGATGTCGAGGATATCCCGGCCGACGAGATGGGTCTGGACATCGGGCCGGTAAGCGTTGAGATATATGAGAGCGTCATCGCCCAGGCGGAGACCATCTTCTGGAACGGGCCGATGGGTGTCTTCGAATTGAAGCCGTTCGAGTCCGGCACGCGGGACATCGCCACGGCGATCGCGAAGTCGAAGGCGACATCGATCGTCGGCGGCGGTGACTCGGACGCCGCGCTGCGCAAGTTCGGGCTCGAACGTGACATCTCATTCATCTCGACGGGCGGGGGCGCGTCGATGAAGATGCTGGAAGGCGTCGAGCTCCCGGGCGTCGGGGCGCTGAACGACAAGTAGGGGCGCGCGCTACGATCCCCGCGCGGCGCCAAGCAACAGGCAGTCGGCACAAGAGGCGGGAGAGACGTATGAGAACTCCACTGATCGCTGGAAACTGGAAGATGTTCAAGACCGCCGGCGAGGCGGTCGCGCTCGTGCAGGACCTGTCACGGCTGGTGGCCGACGTGAGCGAGGTCGAGATTGCCGTGTGCCCGCCGTTTACGGCGCTCAAGAGCGTCGCGACCGTCATCGAGCTCGACAAGCTGTCGCTCAAGCTGGGCGCGCAGAATGTGTACTGGGAGGAAGAGGGCGCCTTCACCGGCGAGGTCGCGCCGAGGATGCTCCAAGAGCTCGGTGTCGACTACGTCATCATCGGCCACAGCGAGCGTCGCGAGCACTTCGGCGAGACCAACGAGACGGTCAACAAGAAGGTCGCCGCGGTCATTGCACACAACATGCGCCCGATCATGTGCGTCGGCGAGTCGCTCCGGCAGCGTGAGGCGGAGGAGACCAACGCCTTCGTGCGCGAGCAGGTGGTGGGCGGTCTGGCGAATCTGAGCGCGGATCAGTGCGCCAACCTCGTCGTCGCCTACGAACCGATCTGGGCGATCGGCACCGGTCGCTCGGCGACTCCGGAGATGGCCAACGACGTGTGCCGCCACATCCGGGCGGTCGTCGGCGGGCTCTTCGGCCCGGACATCTGCCGTGAGATGCGGATCTTGTACGGCGGCAGCGTCAAACCGGAGAATATCGCGATGTACATGCAGGAACCGGACATCGACGGCGCTCTCGTAGGCGGGGCCAGTCTCAAGGCCGACGGCTTCGCCGACATCGTCAAGTTCGACGAGCAGCGCGTCGGATGAGGTGGTTCCGGCGGCGGGCCAAGGCCCGCGAAGAGGCGGCAGATACAGAGCAAGCTTCGGCGGCCCCGGAGGGGCCGCCGCCCGTCCCACGGCCGCTCGTGCTCATCATCCTCGACGGCTGGGGAGCCGGTAAGGGCGGTCCGGGTGACGCGACGGCCGTCGCCGACACGCCCAGGCTCGACCGCCTGATGGAAGAGAATCCTCACACCACCCTTCGTGCCTCAGGACTTGCCGTCGGTCTGCCCAAAGGGCAGATGGGCAACTCCGAGGTCGGCCATCTGAATCTGGGGGCGGGTCGTGTCGTCTACCAGGACCTGACCCGCATCTCAAAGGCGATCGAAGACGGCTCGTTCTTCGACACGCCGGCGCTCGTCGCCGCGTGCCGGCGATCGATCCCCGGGGATGGAGCCCTGCACCTGCTCGGCCTCCTCTCCGACGGCGGCGTCCACAGCGAGCTCTCTCATCTTGTAGCTCTCGTCGAGCTGGCGAAGCGCCAGGGCCAGGAGCGCGTCTTCATGCACCTCTTCTTGGACGGGCGCGATGTGCCGCCGCAGAGCGCGCTGGAGTACGTCGCCAAACTGAACGAGGAGATAGAGCGCGTAGGCATCGGTGCGATCGCGACGATCGGCGGACGCTACTACGGTATGGACCGCGACAAGCGCTGGGATCGCGTCAAGCTCGCCTGGGACGCCATCGTGCACGGTCAGGGCGAGACGGCCGCAAGCGCCGAGGAAGCGATCGAGCAGTCCTACGCAAAGGACGTGGTCGACGAGTTCGACAGCCCCGGGGCGTTCTTCTTCCTCGACCCGC
>DYIV01000086.1:3196-9414 GCA_020723435.1 Slackia heliotrinireducens
GAGTTCGTCGTGCCGACCGTCATCCTCACCGGTGACGGCGAGCCGACCGCCACGGTCAAAGACGGCGACTCCGTCATCTTCTTCAACTTCCGCTCCGACCGCGCCAGGGAGATGACCTGGGTCTTCGTCAAGAAGAGCTTCGACGGCTTTGAGCGCGGCTCGGTCCCGGACGTCTTCTACGTCTGCATGACCGAATACGACGAGACGCTGGGCAACGTGCCCGTCGCCTTCCCCCAACAGGAACTGACGAATACGCTCGCCGACGTGCTCTCGATGAACTTCAAGCGCCAGTTCCACATCGCAGAGACGGAGAAGTACGCGCACGTGACCTTCTTCTTCAACGGCGGTGTCGAGGAGCCGAAGCCCGGGGAGGACCGGCTGCTCGTCCCATCTCCAAAGGCGCCCACCTACGATCTGCAGCCCGAGATGAGCGCCTACGAAGTCGCCCGTGAAGTCGAGCAAGCAATCGGGAATAACACCTACGATGTCATCATCGTCAACTTCGCCAACTGCGACATGGTCGGCCACACGGGGATCATGGATGCGGCGGTCAAGGCGGTGGAAGCCGTTGATGAGTGCGTCGGGAAGGTTGTGGACGCGGCAACGGTCGCCGGGGGCGAGTGCATCATCTTGGCCGATCACGGCAACGCGGAGAAGATGGTCGACGAGGACGGGGGACCTTTCACGGCACACACCAAGGACAAAGTACCCTGCATCTACGTTACCTCGCGGCAGGTGGAGCTGCGCGAGAAGGGGAAGTTGCGCGACGTCGCGCCGACGATGTTGAACATACTGCGGATCGACAAGCCGCCGGAGATGACGGGCGTGACGCTGATCAAGCCGGCGGACGAATAGGGGCCAGGGAGTACGGCGCACGGCGTCGGACTCGCTCGAGAAGGGAGCAAGGCTATGCGCGGGGACATGCGAGTTTCGACGGGGCGGCGGATGGCGGGCGTCTTCGCGGGTTCAGCCGTGCGAAAGGTCGCCACGACGTCCGTTGTTCTGATAGTGACGATCGTTGCCGCCCTGTGGATGGCGGGGCTCGCGCTTGCCCTGACACCTCCTCCGCCGGACGCCACCGGCGCAGCCCAGGGCTCGACGGCAACCACCGGGCCGGCCGGCAAGATCCCCGATGTACGCATCCCCGGCATCTCCTCGAGCGACTTCACCGATTCCGACGTGTGCGGCGAGTGCCACACCGAGATATACAAGGAGTGGCAGGGCTCGATGCACCGCAACTACGAGAATCCCGCCTTCACATGGGCCAATGCTCAGGCCGCCAAGGACACCAAGGGTCTGACCAAGGACCTGTGCGTCGCCTGCCACACGCCGATCGGGGCGATCAGCGGCGAGACTAAGGGCGGTGACACCGGTCTCAGCGCTTTGGCCAAGAAGGGTGTCTCCTGCGACTTCTGTCACGTCATTGACAAGGTCAACCCCGACTGGCCGGGCAACGCTTCATTCCACGTGGCTCCCGGTCTGGTGAAGCGCGCGCAGCTCAAGGACGCCATCTCGCCCAAGCACAAGACCGCGTACTCCAAGCTCCACACTGAAGCCGACTTCTGCGGGATGTGCCATAACCTGAGCCATCCGCTCTCGGGTGTGACGCTGGAGCAGACCTACACCGAGTGGAAGAAGAGCGACTACGCCAAGAAGGGAGTCACCTGCCAGGAGTGCCACATGCCGCCGAAGAAGGGCCGGGCCGCCAAGCAGGGCCCGGTGCGGCCGAAGCGCTACACTCACAGCTTCGTCGGCGCCAACTACCGGTTCGCCAATGAGAAGCTGGCCGTGGAAGACTTGCGCAAGGCGGCCAAGCTCGACATGACGCTGAGTCAGAAGGAAGCGACGGCCGGCAGCCCGCTGCGCGTCACCATCAAGGTGATGAACGTCGGCGCGGGCCACTACCTGCCGACAGGTCTGGCCGAGCTGCGCGAGATGTGGCTCGAGGTCGTCGCGAAGGACAAGGCCGGAAACGAGCTCTTCCGCGACAAGCGCGAATACGGCACGGTGCTTGAGGATGCGACGGGGCGTCACGACAAGACGGTGCCGGTCTGGAAGGCCGTGAAGGTATACCGCGACACACGAGTGCCGCCAAACGGGTCGCTGGAGGAGAACTTCGACTTTGATCTCAAGACGCAGGCCGTCGGCTACGTCACGGTCGATGCCAGGCTGTGGTATCGCTCGCTGCCGGTTTCGTTCACGAAGGCTGCGGGGCTGGCGGAGGCCAAGCCGGTCGAGATGACGAGGGCCGCGGACCGCGTGACGATGACGGTGCCGTGGTGGTCTCGCCTCTTCGGCGGCGCGATCGGCGGCGCGATCTGGATCCCGGAAGTCCTGGCGGTCGTCGTCGGCGTGCTTCTCTTGGCCGTGATCATTGTGGCCGTGCGCGGTCGGATGAAGAAGGGGCGCGCCTAGAGCGCCCCTTGGCCGGGGGTTTTCTTGACCTGGCCTGCGCCAGCATCTATCATGGGCCGCTGTAGCGAACGATAGGATGGGCCCGTGATAATCTTCGTCATCGTTGTCCACGTGGTCGTCTGCGTGGGTCTGGTTCTGGCGATCTTGCTCCATTCCGGCAAGGGCGCCGGGCTGTCGAATGTCTTCGGCGGCGGCTTGCCGTCGTCGTTTTCGGGCACGTCCATGATCGAGAAGAACCTGGATCGCATCACCATCGGTCTCTCGATCGCCTTCGCCGTCACGACCTTCATCTTGATGATCGCAATGCCCCAGGAGTTGACCGTCGCTCCGCCCGCACAGCAGCAGACGACGACCAGCACTCCCAGTCCGGGCGGCCAGACGACCTCGCCCGCTCCGACCCAGTCCTCTCCGACCACTTCCTCGCCGCAGTAGGTCAAGAGGATTCGCCCGCTCACGGGTCGAATAGTTGCGACGTTTCCTTCATAGCCGACAAGGGACGTTTCCTTCATAGCCGACAAGGAGGTCGTACAGTGCCCAAACACACCGCGCGGATCTTGGTCGTACTTGCCTTCGTTCTTGCCGCGACAGTCGGGTGGGGCTGTCAGAAGCAGGCGGGGACGGGCGGAACATCGTCTGAGACACCGGTCAAGGGCGGCAAGTTCGTCTACGGCACGATGGAAGAGCCCGATACGCTCAACCCCTACATCTCGCAGCTTCTGGAATCGGTCAATGTCTCCAATCTCTTCCTCGACGGACTGACTCGCGTCGACGAGAAGATGAAGGTCATCCCCGTTCTTGCCGAGGAAGTCCCCACCACTGAGAACGGCGGTGTCTCCGAGGACGGCAAGACCATCACCTACAGGCTGCGCAAGGGCGTGAAGTGGTCCGACGGCAAGCCTTTCACCTCAGCCGACGTCGCCTTCACGCAGTCGGTGATGATGAACCCGAAAGTCAATGTGTCCAATCGCTCCGGATATGACAAGGTCACGAAGGTGGACACGCCGGACGAGAGCACCGTCATCTTCCACCTCAAGGAGCCGTTCGCGCCCTTCGTCAACTCGTGCTTCCAATACGGCATCCTGCCGAAACATGCTCTGGATAAGTCGAAGGATCTCAACAAGGACCCCTGGAATCGCACGCTCAACCCGGGGCTCGGTCCCTTCACGCTGAAGACTTGGAAGCAGGGCCAGTTCATCGAGGGCGAGCGCAACAAGAGCTACTACGGCGGCCAGGCGTATCTCGACAACGTGATCGTCAAGTTCGTCACCGACCCCAACGCCCTCTTCGCGCAGCTCAAGAGCGGCGAGATCGACTGGTTCGAGTTCGCGCCCGCCGCCCTGTCGAAGAACATCAAGGCGCTGCCGAATGTGACGCTGCACGAATCTGACACCTTGAGCTTTGAGAACTACAGCCTGGTCATGAAGCCCGACAGCCCGCTGCAGGACGTCAAAGTGCGCCAGGCGATCGCTCACGCGATCAATGTCGCGCAGATCGTCAAGACGCTGTATCCGGGCGAGACGCAGGCCGCCACCACGCAGCACCCGCTGAGCTGGGCGTTCAACGCCGATCTCAAGCCGTACACCTATGACCCCGCCGAGGCCAAGAAGCTGCTCGATGAAGCGGGATGGAAGGACGCCAACAACGACGGTATCCGTGAGAAAGGCGGCAAGCGCCTCTTCTTGATCATCTCGACGACCGCCGGCCAGTCTGATCGTGAGCAGAAAGAAGAGGTCATCGTGCAGGACCTCAAGAAGGTCGGCATCGGGGCGGAGGTCAAGAACTACGACCCGCCGACGTTCTTCGGCGCCTTCACCGACGGCGGAACGTTGACGTCCGGCAAGTGCGACATCGGCATCTTCACGAACGTGGCCGGCGTCGATCCGGACAACTGGACGCTCTTCAACTCGGCCAATATCCCAAGCTCGACCAATCCCGGCGGTCAGAACACGGGCCGGATCAACGATCCCCAGATCAACAAGCTGACCTCCGAGGGTCAGGTCGAGCTGGATCAGACGAAACGGGCCGAGATCTACAAGGAGATAGACAAGATCATCCTCGACAAGGCCTATACGGTCCTTGAGCGCTGGTGGAAGAACTACGACGGCGTCAATAAGCGGGTTCACAACGCCAAGCCCAATCCTACGTCGCAGGGCAATCTGTGGAATCCGATGGAGTTGTGGGTGTCGGGCAAGTAGAGATGACATGACGCGGTACCTGACTCGCAGGCTCCTCCAGTCGGTGCCGCTTGTCGCGATCATCTCCGTGCTCTCGTTCGCGCTGATCGCGAAGAGCCCGGGAGGTCTTGTCGCCGCCTACACGCACGGGCGCCGGCTCACCGCCGCCCAGCTGGCCGCGATCGAGCGCAACCTTGGGATCGACAAGCCGTGGTACGTTCAGTACTGGCGATGGCTCGGGCGCGCAGTTCGGGGCGACTTCGGCTACTCCTTCACCTCGAATGAACCGGTGACGAAGGTTATCCTCGAACGGATCCCGGCGACCCTGGAGCTGATCGTTGCCGCCGTGGTCGTCGCGGCGCTTGTGGCTCTGCCTCTCGGCGTCATTGCCGCTCAGCGCAAGCGCGGCATCTTCGACACCACTGTCACGGTGGGCTCCTTCGTCGGCTATTCGATGCCCGTCTTTGTCGTCGGCTACGTCCTGATGTTTGTCTTCTCGATCAAGTTCATCGACTGGTTCGGCATGGGGTTGCCCTCGGGCGGGCAGGCGAGCGTTGGAACGGACCCCGGCTTCTTCGATTATCTGAGCCATCTCGCCTTGCCCGCCGCGACTCTGGCGATCGCGATGGCTGCCGGCTGGAGCCGTTTCGTGCGCTCGAGCGTGCTGGAGCAGATGCGCGCCGACTTCGTTCGCACGGCGCGGGCGAAAGGCCTGAGCGAGCGCGCGGTGATGGTCCGCCACGTCTTGCGCACGAGTCTCATCCCGGTCGTAACCGAGATGGCCATCGAGATTCCGCTGCTGTTCGGAGGGACCATCGTCACGGAGAAGGTCTGGTCGTGGCCGGGCATCGGGCAGCTGATGATCAAGTCGCTTGAGAAGCGCGACCTGCCGGTGGCCCAGGGGTTGCTCGTTCTCATCGCGACTCTTGTCATTCTCGGCAACCTCACCGCGGACGTCTGCTACGCAATGCTCGACCCAAGGATCAGATATGACTGAGCCGGTTGCCAGCGTTGAGCTCGGTGGCGGCCTCACGGCCGAGGACGTGCGCGGCATTGTCGTGGTCGGCGAGTGGCGCGACATCGCCCGGCGATTCGCCAGGAACAGGCTCGCCGTCGCCTGCTCGATTGTGCTCGTCGTGATGTATGCGATCATGCTGCTCTCCTACGTGTGGGTCGGCGGCAAGCCGATTACCACGCCCCACGATCCGTACGAGTACAACCTGCTTCGCGCGATGGCTCCGCCGAGCGCGTCTCATCCCATCGGTACCGATCGCATCGGACATGACGCGCTCTCGCAGGTCATCGAGGGCTCCAAGATATCTCTCAACATCGGTCTTGCCTCGATGGCCGCCGCGATACTTCTAGGCGTTGCCGTGGGCGGTCTTGCCGGCTACTACGGCGGCTGGCTGGACGGTCTACTCATGCGCCTGACCGACCTGTTTCTCTCCTTTCCCCAGCTGCCGCTCCTGCTCGTCTTGGCCGTGCTCTTCTCGCCGGGCTTCTGGATGCTGGTGCTCTTCATCTCCCTCTTCAGTTGGATGAACGTGGCCAGGCTCGTGCGCGCGCAATTCCTGTCTCTGCGCGAGAAGGAGTTCGGTATCTGGCAGGCGGTCACCTGGCAGGACTACC
>DYIV01000087.1 GCA_020723435.1 Slackia heliotrinireducens
CCGGTTTCCCTACGGCCCCAAGGACCTGGAAGACGTTCGCGGCTTCGTACTGCAGATTGCCGGCTGGCTGGTCGAGCAGAACGTCAAGCTCATCGTCATCGCCTGCAACACTGGTGCGGCCGCCGGTCTCGCCGCCGCGCAGGAGGAGTTCGACGTGCCGATCATCGGTGTCGTCGAGCCCGGTTCCAGGGCGGCGTCCCAAGCGACCAGGACCCGGCGTGTCGGAGTTATTGGTACAGCGGGGACGATCGCCAGCAGCGCCTACACCAAGGCCCTGCACGTTTTCGACGCCGGCCTGGAGATCTACACGCGCGCCTGCCCCGAGTTCGCCGACTTAGTCGAGGCGGGCGAGGTTGAGGGCGACCGGATCGAGGCGCTGGCTCATAAGTACCTCGATGCATTCGCCCACGCGGGCGTCGACGCCGTGATTCTGGGATGCACTCACTACCCGCTGCTCACCGGTACGATCGGCAAGGTCACGGGGCCGACCGTGCAGCTCATCAGCTCGGCGGACGAGACGGCCCGCGAAGTCGAGGAGATACTCGAGCGCCGCGAACACTTAAGAGGAGACGGCGCGCGGAGCCATCGCTTCGTCGCCACGGGGGATCCCGAGCAGTTCCGAGTCTTAGGCAGCAGGTTTCTTGGGCATGAGATCGATGGCGTGGAGCACGTCGTACTTGCGTAGAGGGATGGGACACGACCGATGAAGCTGACGATTCTTGGCACCTCGGCGGCGTACGCGCCGGCGGAGCGGGCCTGCAGCGGCTACCTCGTTGAAGATGAGTCGGGAACGATCTTGGTCGATTGCGGGCCCGGCTCGGTTTCCAACCTGTTCACGCACGTCGATCCGGCAACGCTCGACGGCATCGTCATATCCCATCTTCATTTCGATCACTATCTGGACATCTATCCGCTCCACTACTACTACCGCTTCGATGTGCCGGAGGAGATGGAGCCCAAGACCGTGTGGGCGCCCCCGGGTGCCCGCGAGCGCATACTCGAGCCTTTCGACGAGGACGGTGCGGAGCACTTCGAAAAGACGATGCGCTTCGAGACGATAGCCGACGGCGCCAGCTGCACGATGGGCGGGCTTGCTCTGACGTTTCGGCGGGTTCCCCACGCCGTCGAGGCGTACGCCATGCGGGTGAGTGGGTCCGGTACGCTTGTCTACTCGTCCGACTGCGAGTACAACGAGGGCCTGCTGGAGCTGGCGACCGGAGCCGACATGCTGCTGGCCGAGGCGACGTGGGAAGGGCGCGAGACCGGTTCCGGCTCCTCTCACATGACGGCGCGAGAAGTGGGGGAACTGGGCACGGCGGCCGGTGTCGGTGCTGTCGTGGCCACGCACTTCTGGCCGACGACCGATCGCGGCAAGTCCGCGCACGAGCTCGCCGCCGCCTTCTCCGGGCCTTCGGAGATCGCCGACGAGCACTTGTCAATCGAGGTGTAGGCCGATGAAGAGAATCGATGGCCGCTCGCCGGACGAACTGCGGCCGGTGAAGATAACCCGCAACTACCAGAAGCACGCTGAAGGCTCGGTACTCTTCGAGCTGGGCGACACGTGGGTCGTCTGCTCCGCGAGCGTCGAGGACAAGGTCCCGCCGTTCCTGCAGGGTACGGGTCGTGGTTGGATCACGTCCGAGTACTCGATGCTGCCCCGCTCGACCTCCGAGCGGACGAGACGGGAAGCGAGCATGGGCAGGATGGGCGGGCGCACGCACGAGATCCAGCGGCTGATCGGCCGGTCGCTTCGCTCGGTCGTCGACTTAAGCGCACTCGGGGGCGAGCGCACCATCTGGATCGATTGCGACGTGATCCAGGCAGATGGAGGAACGCGCACGGCCGCAATCACGGGCGCCTTCATCGCCCTCTACGACGCGCTGCGCGTCCTGGTCGACAGGAAGGCCATCAAGGACCTGCCGGTGCGCGACTTCATCGCGGCGACTTCGGTCGGGATTCTCGAGGGCACGCTCGCTCTCGACTTGTGCTTTGAAGAAGACTCCGCGGCCGAGACGGACATGAACATCGTGATGGACGGTTCCGGGCGGATCATCGAGATCCAGGGCACGGCGGAGAAGGAGCCGTTCTCGCGCGAGGAGCTGGACGGTCTTATCGAGCTGGCATCGGCCGGAATCGAGCAGCTCGTCGGATTGCAGCGCAAGGCGCTCGCGGAGGACCTGGTCGTTGGCTAGAGTTGTCTTGGCGACGAACAACCCAGGCAAAGTGGCGGAGCTGCGTGCCATACTCGGAGGAGACTCGCTCGAACTGCTCTCGGCTTCCGACCTTGGCGGTCTGCCGGACTTTGAGGAGACGGCCGATACATTCGAGGGGAACGCGATCGCCAAGGCTCTCGAGGCAAGCCGCCACACCGGGCTTGCAGCGATCGCCGACGATTCGGGCCTTGAGGTCGACGCGCTTGGCGGGGCGCCGGGTGTCAGGTCGGCACGATACGCCGGCGAGTCGCAGGACGACGCCGCGAACGTCGCCAGGTTGCTCGGCGAGCTCGAAGGCGTGGTCGAGGCGGAACGCACGGCTCGGTTTGTCTGCGTCGCCGCGTGCGTCGATATTGATGGACGCAGGCTGACCGCGCGAGGAACGTGCGAGGGTCGCATTGGGCTCGAGCCGCGCGGCACCCGAGGCTTCGGCTACGATCCGGTCTTCGTGCCCGACGGATACGAGCAGACGATGGCCGAGTTGTCCGCGGAGACGAAGAACTCGATCAGCCACCGCGGGAAGGCCTTTAGGGCTTTGAGAGAGCAGCTCAGAGAGGCAGGGGTGCTCGGCTAATTTGTTGGCTCTCGCAGGTCGGTTTGCTAGAATGACGACCGGTACGGGATGCCGGGATGTGGCGCAGTCTGGCTAGCGCGCCTGCTTTGGGAGCAGGAGGTCGCCGGTTCAAGTCCGGCCATCCCGACCAGAACCATGCGGGTGTAACTCAGTGGTAGAGTCACAGCCTTCCAAGCTGTTGGTCGAGGGTTCGAATCCCTTCACCCGCTCGAATAACGACTGGCGAGGCGATGATGGCCCTGCCAGTCGTTCTGTGTGCCGTGGTGGGCGAGCGGCTCGAATCCTAACCGCAAGCCTGCTGGCCGGGAATGCTATTCTACATATCGTCACATGCGCCCGTAGCTCAGTTGGACAGAGCGGGAGACTTCTAATCTCTAGGCCGCGGGTTCGAATCCTGCCGGGCGCGCCACGACCGACCAGTACCGCGTGTCGAGTCGCCATGCTTCGAGCGGCCGCGAGCGTGCCTACCCAATCGACCCTGTCGTGGCCAGGCGGTAGTACACCGCCCCATAAAGCGTCACCAGCAGTCCGAGGATGATCGGGATCAGAGCTCGCGGATTCTTCTTGTCCCTGGCCAGCAGCCCGAAGGTGAACGCTGTCGGGCCGAAGACAAGCGGCACGAAGACTCCAAGCAGCGCGCAGGCGACACCAAGTTTGTACCACCCGCTCCCGTGTGAGCCGTCAGCCGGCGTCTCTACCAGGCCGGACGGGCTGAGGTAGTCCTCCCAGGGCTTGTGCTCGGGCGCCGGGCTGCTCTCGCCGGTCGGTCTTGGCTCGGATGGCCGTTCGCGCGGGCTCTCGTTGCTCATCGGCGCCGTCTCAGATAGAGGTTCAGTCTCTTTGCTCTCCAGCGCCATCTTCCCCCGTATCGCAGTGATGTGCATGCAGCGCGGTTGAACTCTACTCCATTTCTACACGAAGAACGCCGTGCGTTTCAACTCCCCCGGCCGGGCGCGGGCCAGGCGCGCGCCGAGCGCCAGGGCAAATCGAGACTTTCCCGCCGACACCTTCCCCTTTATAATCGTCGAGTGCCTAGCGCCGGTCGACGGCGCATTCGGCCGTGGTGACCGTAGCTCAATTGGTTAGAGCGTCGGACTGTGGCTCCGAAGGCTGGGGGTTCAAGTCCCCTCGGTCACCCTCTCTGAGTTCGAGCGCGGGTGTGGCGGAATTGGTAGACGCGCTAGACTTAGGATCTAGTCCCGGAAACGGGGTGGAGGTTCAAGTCCTCTCACCCGCACGAAGCCGGCGGTCCCAACCGTCTCCCCCCGCAACCAAGCGGCATTGTTGGGACACGACCCGCCAATTGGGCAACATGTGCGCATGCAGGTATAATGAATCAGTGCGCTCGGCGCTGCGCCGAAGTTGGCGCAAAGGGCAGAGCGCCACGTTCTTGTCGGGAGCGAGAGCGCTGCCAGAAACGAGAACGCCCGTCCGGAGTCAATCGCAGGGAGCAGCCATTTGAAGACTGAAGTTGAGCGGCTTGAAGGCAACAAGGTCAAGCTCAAGGTGGAGGTCCCCTCCAAGCAGCTTGACACCGCGCTAAAGGATACGTACCGGGACCTGGCGCAGCGCCTCTACGTGCCGGGTTTCCGTCGCGGCAAGGTGCCGACCAAGGTTATCGATGCGAAGATCGGCAAGGACGCCGTTGTGGCACGCGCGGCGGAGACGATCATCACCACCCGATACCCGGAGGCCATCGTCAGGGCCGGGGTGGACCCGGTCGAGCAGCCCGAGGTCAATCTCGTACAGGCCGAGGCCGGCAAGGACCTGATCTTCGAGGCCGACATCGAGGTGAAGCCGGAGGCGGTCCTCAAGGAGTACAAGGGCGTCACGGTGACGGTGCCCAACACCAACGTCACCGACGAGGAGCTTCAGCAGCAGATCGACGTGCTGCGCAACAAGTTTGCCAGGCTGGATGTCGTTGAGGGCCGCCTGGTCGAGAAGGGCGATCACGTGCTCATAGACTACAGCGGGACTCTCGACGGCAAGCCCTTCGACGGCAGCACCACGCAGGACTACATGATCGAAATCGGCTCCGGCATGCTCTTGGAGGAGTTGGAGGAGGGCATCATCGGTGCAGAGCGGGGCGAGACGCGCACGATCAAGGCGAGCTTCCCGGAGGATTTCCGCAACACCGCCCTGGCCGGCAAAGAGGCCGAGTTTGAGGTGAAGGTCAAAGAGATCAAGCAGAAGGTGCTTCCGGAGGCCGACGATGAGTTCGTCTCCGAGATGACGGAGCACGACACGCTCGCCGAGCTGAAGGAAGACCTGGTCCGCAAGCTGGAGGCGGTCAAGCGGGCGCAGTCACGTGTTCAGGCCCAATCTAAGGTGATCGATCTTCTTGCCGAGGAGGCCGATGTCTCCATCCCCGAGAAGCTGGTCGAATCCGAGCTCGACACCATGATGCGAGAGATGGAGCGCAGCCTCAAGAATCAGGGCGCCACGACGGAGGACTACCTCAAGGCGACGAAGTCCACGATGGAGAAGCTGCGTGAGGAGCTGACGGTCGAGGCCAGGAAGCGCATCGTGCGTGAGCTGTCCATCATTGCCGTCGCCAAGGCTGAGAACATCGAGGTGGGGCAGGAGGAGCTGGAGGCGGAGATCGCCGAGATGGCGCGCGCACTTGGCAAACCTCTCAGGGAAGTCCAGGAGCAGATTGCGCAGAAGGGTACGTTGCCGGAGCTGCACGCGTCGCTGCTGAGGCGAAAGACGCTGGATTGGATCTGCACCCACGCCAACGTCGTGACCGAGTCGGGCGAGAAGGTGGATATGACTCCGCCCAAGCTCGAGGAGGAGCCCGAGACGGCTACGGCCGCCGCGGTTAAGGAGCCGGAGGCGGCTACGACCGCCGCGACCGAGGAGCCAGAGACGGGTGTCCCGGCGGATGTGAGTGAGGCCGCGGCCGGCGGGGAAGAAGGACAAGAGGCAAACGCGCCGGAGGCAGAGGTCGAAGAGCCCGCCCAGGCGACGATACAGGAGGGGAAGTCGAGTGAGTAGAGACAAGCTTGTCAGGCAGATGGCGGACGCCTACTCGCAGATACCGATGCCGTCCGTCATCGAGCAGACGTCGCGGGGCGTGGAGCGAATCACCGACATCTTCTCGCGGCTGCTGTCGGATCGCATCGTCTTCCTCGGATACCCGATCGACAGCACGGTGGCGAATCTGGTCATCGCGCAATTCCTCCATCTGGAGGGCGAAGACCCCGACAAAGACATCAACCTCTACATCAACTCGCCGGGCGGCTGGGTGCCGGCCGGGTTGGCGATCTACGACACCATGCAGTACATCAAGTGCGACGTCTCGACCATCGTCATCGGAATGGCCGCTTCAATGGCGGCGGTTCTGCTTGCCGCGGGAGCGCATGGCAAGAGATTTGCTACAACGAACGCAAAGGTTCTCATACATCAGCCGCTGGGCGAGACGAGCGGTCAGGCGACAGATCTGGAGATCCAGGTCAAGGACGTGTTGCGCGAGAAGAAGCGGCTGGAGGAGATCCTGGCCAAGCACACCGGCCAGAAGCTGGACAAGATCCACGACGACACGGACCGTGACTTCATCATGACGGCCGACGAGGCCAGGGAGTACGGGATCGTGGACAAGGTGTTCGAACGGCGCGGCCAACCGATTGAAAAAGACACCAAGAAGAAGTAGCCGACATCGAAGCAGTCTGGAGGCTGGCGAACCGTGGCGAAGTTTGGAGACACCAACGAGCAGCTGAAGTGCTCCTTCTGTGGCAAGAGTCAAAGACAAGTCAAGAAACTGATTGCCGGACCCGGTGTCTACATCTGCGACGAGTGCATCGATCTGTGCAACGAGATCATCGAGGAGGAGCTCTCCGAAGAGGTTGAGGTCAGACTCGAAGAGCTACCGAAACCCCGCGAGATCTTCGAGACGCTCAACGACTACGTGGTTGGACAGACCGAGGCGAAGAAGATACTTTCGGTCGCCGTCTACAATCACTACAAGCGGATTCAGGTCGAGCCGCGAAGCGGCGACGAGGTCGAGCTGCAGAAGTCGAACATCATGCTGCTCGGGCCGACCGGATGCGGCAAGACGCTGCTGGCGCAGACGCTCGCGAAGATCCTCAATGTGCCTTTCGCCATAGCTGACGCGACGGCGCTTACCGAAGCGGGCTACGTTGGCGAGGACGTCGAGAACATCCTGCTCAAGCTGATCCAAGCAGCCGACTACGACGTCAAGCGCGCTGAGACCGGGATCATCTACATCGACGAGATCGATAAGATCGCGCGCAAGGCGGAGAATCCTTCGATCACGCGAGATGTCTCGGGGGAGGGCGTGCAGCAGGCGCTGCTGAAGATTCTCGAGGGAACCGAGGCCAGCGTGCCGCCGCAGGGCGGGCGGAAGCATCCCCATCAGGAATTCATCCAGATCGACACGACGAACGTGCTCTTCATCGTGGGCGGCGCCTTCGCAGGCCTGGAAAAGATCATCGAGAACCGTGTGGGCAAGAAGACCATCGGCTTCGGCGCGGAGGTCAGGGGCAAGAAGGAATTTGACCCGGGCGCCGTGCTGGCTCACGTGATGCCGGAAGATCTGATGAAGTACGGCATGATCCCCGAGTTCATCGGCCGCCTGCCGGTAGTCACGGCGGTACACAACCTGACGCAGGACGATCTTATCGAGATACTGACCGAGCCGCGCAACGCGCTGGTGAAGCAGTATAAGAAGTTCTTCGACTACGACGGCGTCGAGCTGATCTTCACCGAAGAGGCGCTGTCGGCCATCGCGGCGAAGGCGCTCAAGCTCGCAAGCGGCGCGCGGGGCCTGAGGACGGTCCTCGAATCGGCGCTGCTCTCCGTCATGTACGACCTTCCGAGCCGGACGGACATCGAGAAGTGCGTCATCACCAAGGAGGTCGTCGAGAAGGATCTGCCGCCGACGCTTCTGACGGCCGGCGGAGAAGAGGCGGGCGGCGAACCCGAGACGGAAGCGTCCGCCTAGAGGCCGGCTGATGAGCAACGTGGACGGCTTCTCGATGAAGAACCAAACCTTCCGGGAGTACGCGACGACTTGGATATACCTGCTCGCCGCGACGCACAATACGCTTGCCATCGTCCCGTGCGGCGACCAATTCGCCTACGAGTTCAAGTGGGAGCCGCAGGACGGCGCCCAGCCCCAAGCAGGGCGAATGCAACGTAGCGGCGAATAGTGCCGGAGGTGTATGGTAAGGGGTGCGCCGCGCGGCTCCCGAGCCGAGCGGATCGCAATGGTAGCTGGTTCGTCGGAAGCGAGGTAGGGCACAGATGAACGACAACTGCAGCGACTGCAAGTGGTACGTCAGCTCGAGCAGCAGCTGCCTGCTCGGTCGGGACATCGGCAAGTGCACGATGGCTCCGGCCAGGCGGGGAGATGACGACCTGTTCGGGCGCATGATGGAGCTTTCCGATGAGGAATTCTCCGAGATTCGCGACTACTTTCGGAGGACCAAGTAATGGAGCTCTCCGCGTCCGGTCCGCTCGGCGGGCATGAGGCCCGGTGAGCGCCGAGCAAGTCGCCACAGCATACGACCCCACCGTCATCGAAGCCAAGTGGTACGACTACTGGCTGAAGAAGCGGTACTTTCACGCGAAGATAGACCCGGATGTCGAGCCCTTTGTGATCGTAATCCCTCCGCCTAACGTCACGGGCTCGCTCCACATGGGACACGCCCTCAACAACACGCTTCAGGACGCCCTCGTCAGATACGAACGCATGCGAGGCGTTCCCACTCTCTGGCTGCCCGGAACCGACCACGCCGGCATCGCGACGCAGAACGTGGTGGAGAAGGAGATAGCCAAGCAGGGTCTGACCCGCCACGATCTCGGGCGGGAGAAGTTTATCGAGCGCGTTTGGGAGTGGAAGGAAGAGTACGGAAATACAATCGTGGGCCAGCTGAAGCGGCTCGGGTGCTCTTGCGACTGGGAGCGCGAGCGGTTCACGATGGACGAGGGATACACGCGCGCCGTCAGGAAGGTCTTCGTCCGGCTCTACGAAGACGGCCTCATCTACCGCGGCAATCGCATCATCAACTGGTGTCCTCGCGACCACACCGCGCTCGCCGATATCGAGGTGGAGCACGAAGAGGTCGACAGTCACCTGTGGCACATCAAGTACCCCGTCACCGGCTCCGACGACTACCTGACGATAGCGACGACGCGTCCCGAGACGATGCTTGGCGATACGGCCGTGGCCGTCAA
>DYIV01000088.1 GCA_020723435.1 Slackia heliotrinireducens
GACAAGGTCAAGGAGTTCGAGGCGGAGTTCCTGAGCTTCGTGGAGTCGGTCAAGCCCGACATCATCAAGACAATCACCGAGCAGAAGGTGATAAGCGAGGAGACCGACGGCAAGATCGCCGAGGCGATCGACGAGTTCAAGAAGGGCCTGGACTAGCAGCATATGGCCAAGGGACGTGACATAAAGCGACGCATCAGAAGCGTCGAGAATACGCGCCAGATCACGCGGACGATGGAGATGGTCGCCACGGCCAAGATTCGCAAGGCGCAGGCGCGCATTGAGGCCGCGCGACCCTACGCTCTGGCCATGATGGATGTGCTCGGCAAGGTGGCAGCAAACGTCGAAGCGGGACAGCATCCCATGCTGCAGGAGCACGACGAGATGAAGCGCGCGCTGATTCTTGTGCTCACCAGCGACCGTGGTCTCTGCGGCGCGTTCAACGGCAATATCATCCGAGAGGCCGAGTCGGTGATCGAGCGAGAGAAAGCGGCGGGCCTCGACGTGGATCTCATCGTCGTGGGCAAGAAGGGCATCGGCTACTTCCGCTACGTGGGCAGGAAGCTGCTCGGTGAATACCGGGACGTCTCCGACAGCCCGACGTTCGCCGTCGCCAAGGACGTGGCGACCACTCTGATGGATGCGTACACCAACGGCGAGGCCGACCGGATCTGGCTCATCTTCAATCGGTTCCAGTCGGTCGTCGAGCAGAAGGTGACGACGCATCAGCTGCTGCCGATCGAGGAAACGGAGGTCCCGGAGGAGCGGGACGTTGCCACGACGGCGGAGTATCTCTTTGAACCGGACGCGGTGACCGTGCTGCAGCGGCTGCTGCCGACCTACATCGAGACGCTCGTCTACCGCGCCATGATGGAATCGGCGGCCAGCGAGCACGGCGCGCGGCGGACGGCGATGAAGTCCGCCTCGGACAACGCGGCTAAGATGATTGAGATGCTGGTTAGATCGTTCAACCGTGCGCGCCAGGCGCAGATCACACAGGAGATTTCGGAGATCGTCGGCGGCGCAGAGGCACTGAAAGGTTAGCTGGAAAGGAAGAGCAATGGGTGTAGGCAAGGTAGTCAGAGTCATCGGGCCGGTTATTGACGTCGAGTTCACGGCGGAGGAACTGCCGACGATCTACAACGCGCTGAGAATCCACGGCACGAGCTCGGCCGGCGAGATCGAGGTCGTGGCCGAGGTGCAGCAGCACTTGGAGGGCAATCAGGTCCGCTCGGTGGCGATGAGCTCCACCGACGGACTTACGCGCGGGATGGCGGCTGACGATACCGGCGCGCCTATCATGATGCCGGTCGGGGAGAAGACTTTGGGGCGCGTCATCAACGTGCTGGGCGAGCCCGTCGACAACCTGGGGCCGATTGAAGCCGAGACGCGCTATCCAATCCATCGCCCGGCTCCCGAGTATGACTCTCTGGAGCCAACCACGCAGATCTTCGAGACGGGCATCAAAGTCATCGACCTCTTGGAGCCCTACGTCAAGGGCGGAAAGACCGGCCTCTTCGGCGGCGCCGGTGTCGGCAAGACCGTCGTCATCATGGAGCTCATCCATAACGTCGCCATGCACCACGGCGGCTACTCGGTCTTCTCCGGCGTCGGCGAGCGCACGCGCGAGGGCAATGACTTGCTGATCGAGATGCAGGAATCCGGCGTCATCGACAAGGCGGTGCTCGTCTACGGTCAGATGAACGAACCGCCTGGCGCGAGGTTGCGGGTGGGTCTGGCTGGCTTGACCTGCGCCGAGTACTTCCGCGACGAGGGCCGGGACGTGCTGCTCTTCGTCGACAACATCTTCCGTTTCGTCCAGGCGGGCTCGGAGGTATCCGCGCTGCTGGGCCGTATGCCCAGCGCGGTCGGCTACCAGCCGACGCTCGGCACCGAGATGGGCGAGCTCCAGGAGCGCATCACGTCGACGAAGAAGGGCTCGATCACATCGGTGCAGGCGATCTACGTGCCCGCCGACGACCTGACCGACCCGGCGCCCGCCACGACCTTCTCGCATCTTGACGCCACAACCGTCTTGTCGCGGTCCATTTCCGAGCTGGGCATCTATCCGGCCGTCGATCCGCTCGATTCAACGAGCCGCGCGCTCGATCCGAAGATCGTCGGCGAGGAGCACTACAACGTCGCGCTGTCGGTCCAGCGCATACTCCAGCGCTACAAGGACCTGCAGGACATCATCGCCATCCTCGGCATGGACGAGCTCTCCGAAGAAGACAAGCTCATTGTGCAGCGCGCGCGAAAGATCCAGCGGTTCCTGTCGCAGCCATTCTTCGTAGCCGAGCAGTTCACGGGCACGCCGGGCAAGTATGTGGCGCTGGCCGACACGATACGCAGCTTCAAGGAGATCGTCGACGGCCGGCACGACGATCTGCCCGAGCAGGCCTTCTTCATGGTGGGAACGATTGAAGAGGCCCGCGAGCAGGGCGAGAAGATGAAGGCCGAAGAGCCGGTCGAGGCGGCGTCGTAGCCATGGATCGCAAGGTACGTTGTCGCATACTGACACCCGAGAAGACCGTCTACCAGGGCGACGTCGACATGGTCGTGGCGCCGGCTCTTGACGGTGAGATCGGCATCATGCCCCTGCACGCACCTCTCGTTACCCCGCTGAAGATCGGGGAGCTGCACATCAAACGAGGCGACGACACGGACTACATCGCCGTTGCCGCAGGCTATCTCGAAGTGCGTGAAGACGTACTCACCGTCCTGGCTGAAGATGCCGAGATCGCGTCGCAGATCGACGTGGAGGCTGTTGAGCACGCCAAGGCCGAAGCCGAACGAGAAGTCGCCGAAGCCGAAGCTGCCGGCGAAGGCGCCCCCGACTTCTACGAAGCGCAAGAACACCTCGAATGGGCTCTGACCCGCTTGAACATCGCCCGCAAGGACTAGGGCCGGGCACACCGCTCCGACCAGGCTCCGGCCGGAAGCCTTGTTGACTAACCGCTCTGTCGTGGTATACGTTTAGTGCCGATTAATATTGCCTGATTGGGGGGGCGACCCAAACGACCGAGCTGGCGACGGCATTCCACGACCGCGTTCACGACATGTTCGCCGCGCGCCTCGGTGACGCGGCCGCCCCAATCGTGTTCTCCGATGTACGAAAGATCGACCCTACGATCGCTCTGCGGAATCTCGACCCCTCACTTGGCGCGCTCATGTCGGCGGTTGAGCCGGGCGTAGTGCACGCCGCGTGCCGTCTACACCTGGACTCCGGCTGGGCGCCGAGTCCGGAGACTGCGTCGACCGACGCCGGCCGTGAAGAGGAGCGGAAGCTTCGCCGGTGTGCGCGCGAGGCGTACGCTCGTGGCCGGATTGGAGAAGCGGAGTCCGCGCTTCGCCGCTGCAAGGAATCAGGCTGCGAGGATCCGGCCGTCCATCATGCACTGGGGACGATCGCTCTTCTGGAGCGGGACGATCTGGACGCCGCTCGACAGCACTTCGAACGTGCGCTGGAGCATGCGCGACCGGCCCGGACTGAAGACGCGGCACGTGCTCTGATTTGTCTCGCGTGCGTGTGCGAGGGAGCGGGAGACGTGGTCAGCGCGCTGGCGCACGCCGAGGCGGCGTGCAGAACCTGCGGCAGGCTTCCGGAGGCCCACTACGCCGTGGCCCGGTACTTTGCGGCGAACGGGCGGGGAACCGGCAGGATCGGGAGCGACCTGCTGACGGCGTTCAGAGGTGCAAGAAGCGACGGGGGCGGATGGAAGAACGCCGCCTTCTGGGACCGGCAGTCGTTCCGTGTCGACCTGTGCATGCTCGCCGCGTGTGACCGGGCGTTCGATGCGAAGCGCCACGTTGTTGACGAGTCGCAACAGACGTTCAGAGATGAGCTGGCCGACCTGTGCACGAGGCGGACGGAGGGGCTGTCGCAGTTCCTTCGTCTCATAGGGGACTACGTCGCAATCGATGCGGACGCGCAGTTGTCCGCGATCCTCGCCGAGGGATCGGAGCGGTTGGCCAGGGCGCGCGGACTAATCAGCGAAAACACCGTCATCGACCTCTGCCAGGCGGCGCACGAACTCCACGATGTAGCGTGGTCGCTGGCCCCACGGAGCGTCTCCGCCGCTCTGATGCGCGCAAGGCAGCTGGCGTCGCAGGATGCCTCGGTGTCGCGCGGCTCCAACCGCCACGCCGTCGGCAAGTTGATGACGTCGGTCGGCAGTCTCCGACCGAAGGGCAGGGTCTCCGCCGCGCAGGCGGAGACGATCAGGGGCGCGAAGACGTTGGCATCACGACTGGAGCAGATGCGCCAGATCTTCCAGGGAATGCGCTGCATCGCTTGCTGCGGGACAGGGATGCTGGGGCACGGCAGCGTCACTTGCGACAGCTGCGGCGGGACGGGCTTCACGCGTCGTTCCTGAGGTAGCCCTCGCGCGGCAGATCAGCGGCGTTTCATCTCACCACAATTGACCCGCCTGCGGCTCTCCTATATTCTTTTTCACATCTTTCCAGCAGGGCAGGCGGGCGATTTCAGGGGTCTGGCGAATGGCCAAGTACGTCGTTGTCGGGGGCCGGAAACTCGAGGGCAGGGTTGCCGTGGGTGGGGCGAAGAACGCCGCGCTCAAGCACATGGCGGCCGCACTCCTTGGGGACGGCACGACGACACTCTCGAACGTTCCGAACATCGAAGACGTCAAGACGATGGCGGAGGTGTTGGCGCGCCTCGGAATGGCCGTCGAGTTCACGGACCATCAGGTCACCATCACACCGGGATCCACGCTGCACAATGAGGCGCCGTACGAACTCGTGCGGAGGATGCGCGCCTCCGTGATAGTGCTCGGACCGCTTGTGGCGCGCCTGGGTGCGGCCCGCGTCGCTCTTCCCGGCGGCTGCAACATCGGTTCGCGCAAGATCGACCTGCACATCGCGGGCCTGGAGGCGCTGGGGACACGAATTACCGTGGGCCACGGCTACATCGAAGCCGAGACGGACGGACTTTGCGGCACCAACATCTTCCTCGACTTTCCCAGCGTAGGCGCGACCGAAAACCTTCTCATGGCAGCCTGTCTGGCCAAAGGCCGCACGCTCATTGAGAACGCCGCCCGGGAGCCGGAGATCGCCGACCTCGCCGACTTCCTCAATCAGATGGGCGCCAGGATTAGCGGCGCCGGCACGAGCGAGATCGAGATCGAGGGTGTCTCGAAGCTGAGCGGGGCCGAGCATCACGTCATCCCGGATCGCATCGAGGCCGGCACGTTCATGACGGCGGCGGCCATCAGCAGGGGGCACGTCGTTCTGGAGGGCGCCCGGGCGGAGAACCTGGGCATGATCATTGCCAAGCTGCGTGAGTGCGGCGTCGAGGTCGAGACGATTGACGGGCGGATCATCGTCGACGCGACGCGCAACAAGCTCCACGGCATCGACATATCCACGCTGCCGTATCCGGGCTTTGCCACGGACATGCAGCCCCAGTTCATGGCGCTGCTGGCGACGGCCAAAGGGACCAGCTTCATGACGGAAAACGTCTTCGAGAGCCGCTTCATGTTCGTCGACGAGCTGATTCGCATGGGCGCGGACATACGCACGGAGGATCATCAAGCGCGCATCAAGGGAGTGCCGCGTCTGTCGGGCGCGCCGGTGCGCGCGCCGGACCTGAGGGCCGGAGCGGCCCTGGTCATCGCGGGGCTTTCGGCCGACGGCATCACCGAAATCGGCGACATACACCACATCGACAGGGGCTATGAGGGCTTCGACGAGAAGCTCCGGAGCCTCGGAGCTGAGATATCACGCGTGGGAGAGAAGGAAACCAACCACCTGACCGCAGTTGGATAGCGACGAGAAGCAGATGGACATCAACGAGATCAAGGCAACGATTCCCCATCGGTACCCATTCCTGCTCATCGACAGGATCGAGGAGATGGAAGCGGGCAAGCGGGCAGTCGGCACGAAGAATGTGAGCGGCAACGAGCCGTTCTTCGCCGGGCACTTCCCCGACTACCCCGTCATGCCCGGGGTCCTCATTGTTGAGGCGCTCGCGCAGGTAGGGGCGGTGGCGCTGCTCTCACTTGAGGAGAACAAGGGCAAGATCGCCCTCTTCGCCGGGATCGACGGCGTGCGCTTCAAGCGCCAGGTGGTTCCCGGTGACGTTCTTCGGCTGGAGGTCGAGATCACCAAGATGCGCGGGCCCGTCGGGAAGGGCACTGCGACGGCGACCGTCGGCGGGGAAGTCGCCGTCGAGGGCGAGCTGATGTTCGCCGTCAAGTAGACCGGTGCGCAGAGTGGATGGCCCGTGGGGACTGGATGACTGATGGATGCAGAGGTTGAGGTTGTGCGCAGCCTAGAGCAGAAGATCGAGGATAAGAGGGCGAGCCTGGGCGTTATCGGGCTGGGCTACGTCGGCCTTCCGCTCGCGGTCGAGATGGCCTCCGCCGGGTTTCACGTGACCGGCTTCGACATCAAGGCCGAGACGGTCGAGGCACTGGGCCGTGGCGAGAGCCACATCCCCGACGTCAAAGCGGAGCGCGTGGCTCAGCACGTGGACGCGGGGCTGATGGACTTCACGACGGACATGGCGCGGATGGCCGAGATGGACGTGCTGTCGATCTGTGTCCCCACGCCGCTCGATCCGAAGTCAAGAGAACCCGACCTAAGCTACGTGAAGGCCGCGGCGGCGGCGATCGCGGAATGCCTGCGCCCGGGCCAGCTCGTTGTCTTGGAGAGCACCACCTATCCCGGCACGACCGACGAGGTCGTTCTGCCCGTTCTGCGAGAAACGGGGCTCGTTGTCGGCGTCGACTTCTTCCTCGCTTTCTCGCCGGAGCGCGTCGACCCGGGGAACACGAAGTGGCAGACGAAGAACACGCCCAAGGTCGTCGGCGGCGTAACCGAAGCGTGCACCGCCAACGCGTGCGCCGTCTACCGGCACTTCATCGACACGCTCGTCCCGGTCTCCGGAACGCGAGTGGCCGAGATGACGAAGCTGCTGGAAAACACGTTCCGCGGCGTCAACATCGCTCTCGTCAACGAGCTTCTGCTGCTTTGCGATCGGATGGATATCGACATGTTCGAGGTGATCGATGCCGCCAAGACGAAGCCGTTCGGCTTCACGCCGTTCTATCCGGGCCCCGGCCCCGGCGGCCACTGCATACCTATCGATCCCTTCTATCTATCGTGGAAAGCACGCCAGTACGAATTCCGTCTCGAATTCATCGAGGCGGCGGGGAAGCTGAACGAGTACATGCCCTACCACGTCCGCGAGAAGGTCATCGAGGCGTTGAACTTGGGGCAGACGGCACTTCGCGGTTCGAACGTTCTCGTGCTCGGAGTCGCGTACAAGAAGGACATCGATGACCCGCGCGAATCGCCCGCCAAGCGGATCATGGAGCTGCTGGACGAATGGGGCGCGGTCATCAGCTATCACGACTCCTACGTTCAGGAGTTCCGGCTCGACAATGAATCGCTGCGATCCGTCGACTTGAACGCCGAGGTCCTCGCCGCCGCCGATTGCGTCGTCGTCGTGACGGACCATTCCGACATCGACTATGAGGAATTGGTGGCCGAGGCGCGGCTTGTCGTCGACTGCCGCCACGCCTGCCCCAACGCCAAGAACGTGGTCAGGATATAGATGGATCGTGTGGTGCGCGTCGGCGTCATCGGCTACGGATACTGGGGTCCCAACCTCGTCCGCAACTTCAATCGCCTTGCCGATCTGAAGGTCTGTTGCGACCTGGACGAGGGGAATCGGGCCAAGATCGGAAGCCTCTATCCGGATGTTGCCGTCGTCCGCGATTTCGACGAGATGCTCGGCATGGACGTGGACGCCGTTGTCATCGCCACGTCGGCTCCCAGCCACTACGAGCTGGCCAAGAAGGCGCTCGGCGCGGGCAAGCATGTCTTCGTAGAGAAGCCGATCACGCTGAGTACGGAGACGGCCCAGGAGCTCGTCGCTCTGGCCGACGAGAAGAAGTTGACGCTCATGGTCGGCCATCTCCTGGAGTATCACGCCGCCGTCAACGAGGTGAAGCGCTACATAGAATCGGGCGAGCTCGGTCAGGTTCGCTACGTCTACTCTCAGCGTCTCAACCTTGGCAAGGTCCGCCAGGACGAGAACGCGCTGTGGAGTCTGGCGCCGCACGACATCTCGATCATTCTCTACCTACTGGGGGAGGAGCCGGATGAGGTGACCTGCCGCGGCGAATCCTACCTGACCGAGGGCGTACAGGATGTCGTCTTCTGCACGTTGCACTTCGGCAGCGGCAAGCTCGCGAACGTGCACGTCTCATGGCTCGATCCTCACAAGATGCGCAAGCTCACCGTAGTCGGGACTAAGAAGATGCTCGTCTTCGATGACATGGAGTCGACCGACAAGATCTGGATCTATGACAAGGGCGTCGGAGACGGTGAAGGCTATCTGTCCTACGGGGAGGATGTCAGGCTGCGCTTCGGCGACATTACGATCCCGTTTGTGCAGATGGTCGAGCCTCTGGCGACCGAGTGCCGGCACTTTCTGGACTGCGTCGAGTCCGGCCAGACGCCTCGAAGCGATGGGCGCGACGGACTTCGCGTGCTCAAGGTCGTCGAGGCCGCGCAGTCATCGCTCGAGCAGCGAGGCGCGCCCGTGGCGATCGGGTAGTCCGCCCCGCAGCGTCCGTGTCCCAGCCGCTGATTCTCCTGCAGACGGGAGGAAGCGCCCGGCTCCTCCGCGAACCATCCCATCCATGTGCAACCAGATCAGTGAGTCAGCACAACTCGGCGCGGATGTGATCCTCGGCACCGGAGTTGTCATCGAAGACGATGTCGTCTTGGGCGCCGCGGTGGCCGTCGGCAACAACGTCACGATCTACGCAGGGACCGCCGTGGGGGCGCGAACGACGATCGGTAACAACGCGGTTGTGGGCAAGCAGCCCAAGCTTGGCAGGCGATCGACGGCCAAGCGCGAGACGCTGCCGGCTCTGCGGATCGGTGAGGACTGTACCATCGGCGTGGGC
>DYIV01000089.1 GCA_020723435.1 Slackia heliotrinireducens
CGGTCCTTTGGGGGCTGTTCGCACCGGTTTCACCGATCGAGATCCTCGGACGGCTCCGCGATGGCCCGTGCACTTGCGCCCCCGGCGCTTTCCGCCGTGTCAGTGCATCATGCTATAGTGACCTCATGCCGGGTCGCGCCTTTCTCACCAGCATCTTTGCGGTTCTGCCGCAGCGTTTGACGCAGTGGCGCAAACCGGCTCATTGACCACGAGCGACGGAGGGGACACACGCGCCGATGAGACTGCTACACACCGCGGACGTGCATCTTGGCGCGCGCTTCGGCGTGTTGGGAGAAGAGAAGGGCCGAGCGCAGCGACTTCAGTTGCAGCGCACATTTGAATCCATCGGTGAGCTGGCCGTTGACGAGCGCGTTGACGCGCTCATCGTCGCCGGCGACCTGTTCGACAACAACACGCCCTCGGCGGGGAGCATCGAGCTGGTGCGGCGTGTGCTTGCCCGGGTAGCGGGCGAAGGCATCCACGCCTTCATCATTCCCGGCACTCACGACTGCTACGATTCTTCGTCGGTGTGGCGGACCATCGACCTCTCGGGTGTTTCCGGGGCGACGGTCCTGACAGACGAGACCGGCTCGGTCCGCGTGCCCGAAGTCGATCTGACCGTCTACGGGCTGGTCTGTGCATCCAAGAAGGCCCCGGCCGGCGCGCTTGCCTCGCTGAAGCGATCGGCCGACGATGGCATTCACGTCGGCATCGTTCACGGCTCGCTCGCTATCCCCGACATCCTCGAAGACGACAGTCTCGTCTTTACGGAGGAGGAGGCTGCGGCAACCGGAATGGACTATCTCGCCCTCGGTCACTGGCATTCCTTCAGACAGGAGCGCTTCGGTGAGGTCATTGCCTGCTACCCGGGCTCACCCGAGTTCGTCAGCATCGATCAGAGGGGCGCCGGGCAGGTTGCGTTGGTCACGATCGATCGAGAGGGCGCGGTCTCCGTCGAGCCTCGGCAAGTCGGCGTCAGGCGTCTGGAGGAGCTGGAGGTCGCCGTCGATACCATCAGCTCGCCTGCCCAGGTGGCGGAGGTCATTCGCGCCAAGACCGATCCGAATCTCGTCCTCGAAGTCACGCTGACCGGCCTGTGCGCGTTCGATTTCGGGATCGACTTGGAGGAACTCGCGGCTGAACTGCAGTCGGACTTCTTCCACCTTCGACTGCGCGACAAGTCCCACCCGCGCCTCGACGACGTGGCGATCTCCGAGCTTCCGGAGACGACCGTGGCGGGCAAGTTCGCGCGCATCATGCGCAAGCGGATAGAAGAGGCCGAGAAAGCCGCGCAGTCGGCCGATGACAACGCGCGGGACGAGAAGGCCGTCTACGAAGAGGCGTTGAAACTGGGCGTGGCTCTGCTTGAGGGAACGCCGGTGCTCGGATGATCATCAAACGCCTCAGCCTGCGCAACTTCAAGAAGTTCCGCGACGAGACGATTGGGTTCGAACCGGGTCTCAACGTGATCAAGGGGCCGAACGAAGCCGGCAAGTCGACGATTCACGCGGCGCTGCGTATGGCGCTCTTCGCGAAGCCGACCGCCACCGGCCAGGAGGTCAAGCAGGCCAAGAGCTGGAAGGCGGAGGAGATGTTCGCCGTCGAGCTCGACGTGGCCGTCTGCGGCGGTGAGTATCGCATCAGCAAGGACTTCGCGGCACGCAAGGGAGCGCTGTCCGGCGGGGGCGCAGTCGATTCTGTGACCGATCCCGACTGCATCCAGAAACGCCTGGGTGAGTGGCTGGGCTGCCCCAACGAGAAGTTCTTCCGCAGCACGGTCTGCGTCGACCAGGACGAAGTCGCCGGCTGGGACGCGGGAGAGATGGCGCGGCATCTGCAGAAGGTGGTGGCCGGCGGCGACGTCGCGGCCAGGGAGGCGCTGAAGAGACTGACGGGTGCGCTGCAGAAGCTGCGCGTGGGGCTCGACCGCCCCGCCGTCAATCCCGGACGTATCAAGCAGACGCAGGACCGATTGCGACGGCTGAGAGAGCTGCGTGAGACCGTCGCCGGACAGGTGGCGCGAGTCACTGAAGCGCAGAAGACGGCTACGGAATGCGGCGAACGGCTCGAAACCATCGCGGCCGATCTGGATACGAAGACGGAGCTTCTGGAGAAGAACCGCAAGGCCCGTGAGCTCGATTCCGAGATCGCGGCGCTTGAGAAGGAATTCGCGAAGAGGCAGCAGGCCAAGGAGTCGCACGGGCGGGTCGAGTCTCTCACGCGACAGGAGGACTCATTCCCGGCCGGGGTCCGAGATGAGCGGCGCGTGGCGGCGCTCGTCGATCAGCAGTCGCGTCTCGATGAGAAGCGGCAGATGGCGGAGCGCATGCGTCGTGAGGCGGCTCAGGCGCCCCAGCCGGTTCGACCGTCCCTGTTGATAGCGGCCGCCGGCGTGGTCATCCTCATCGCGGGTGTCGTCGCCGGCTACACCATGACCCCGGGTGTGTACGTCGTGGCCTTGGTCGGCGCCGCCCTTGTCATCTTCGGGCTGGCGCCCTACGTGACGTCGGGGCGAAGGAGCGTTGCTGCGGAGACGTCTGGGGTGGCGGCGGTGGAGACCGAAATTGAGGCCGACGCGTCCGCTCTGGCGAGCGCGCTCGCGGCGGCCGGCGTCGCGTCGGCCGATGAGGCGACGACGCGTCTGGCCGAGCTCCGAGAGGTGCGGACGCGACGCGAGAAGGCGGAGGGTGAGCTAGGCGGCGTGACCGCGGGCAAGACTTGGGAGCAGTTCGAGGCGGAGACTCGCGGCCTGGCGCCACAGATCGAGCAGAAGAAAGAGGTGGCGGCCTCTCTGGCGGGCAGTAGGCTCGAGCCTCTGGAGTATGAGCGGCTCCAGTCGGAGGTGAAGAAGCTCGCGGCTGCTCGCCAGGAATGCGAGAAGCGCATCACCGAGGCGGACTACGCCATCGCCAATACCGAAGCCGATCCGGATGAGCTTGCCCGCATCGACGACGAGACGGCGGAGCTGTCGGAGACGCTGGAGCTGCTCGATCGCCGTCGGCGCGTATATGAGGCGGCGATGGAGGGAATAGAGCTTGCGGAGCGCGAGACGATGGAAACCGCCACCGAAGTGCTGCAAGAGACGGTGGGCGCCCGCGTCTCGGAGATGACAAACGGCCGCTACAGCGACGTGCAGGTTGACGAGGAAGACTTGTCGATGTCGGTGCGCAGTGACGAGAAGGGCGACTGGGTGAGCGTGGACACCGATCTGAGTCGCGCGACACGCGATCAATTCTATCTTTCCGCTCGCTTCGGTCTCATCGGACAGCTGTGCGGAGAGGCCAAGCCGCCGCTACTGCTGGACGATCCATTCGTCACCTTCGACGCGGACCGGCTCGAGCGCACGATGGCCTTGCTGAAGAAGATGGCCGCGGAGCGACAGATTCTACTCTTCACGTGTCACGACGAGTACGGGCGCTTCGCCGACCACACCCTCGACTTAAGCGCCACGGAGATGGGGGACTCGGCGTGAGCAGGCCCGCTCTCGTCTACGACATCGATTACGACGTGGACTTCCAGGGCCACATCTTCCCGGTCGAGAAGTACCGCCAGACCTACGATCGGCTCGTGTCGAGCGGCGTCATCGAATTCGTCGACGTCGTGAAGCCGAGTCCGGCGACCAGAGATGACCTGCTCCTCGTCCATGAGCCTCGCTACGTCATGGACTTCATGGAGTCGGCGCACACGCTTCGCATGCTCAGCTCCGAACTCCCAGTCGCCGATGACATCCGCGACTTCTTCCTTCTGACGACCGGCGGTTCGATCACGGCTGTGCGCGAAGCCTTGGCGCGCGGCGTCGGCATCAACCTGGGCGGAGGTTTTCATCACGCCTTCCCCGATCATGCGGAGGGCTTCTGCTACGTCAACGACATCGCGGTCGGGATTCGAAGGGCGAAACAGGACCGTCTGCTGCGCCGGGCGCTCGTCGTCGACTGTGACGTGCATCAGGGCAACGGGACCGCAGTCATCTTCGCCAACGACCCCGACATCTTCACCTTCTCGATCCACCAGGAGCACAACTACCCGGTCAAGCAGAAGAGCGATCTGGACATCGGTCTGGAGGATCGGACGGGCGACAGCGAGTATCTGAGGCATCTGCGCGACGTCGTGCCACGACTGCTCGATCAGCACGAGCCGGACCTCGTCTTCTACGTCGCGGGCGCGGACACCTATGAGGGCGATCAGCTCGGCGGCCTGAGTCTGACGATGGACGGTCTGCGCGAACGCGACGAACTTGTCATCGGCGAGGCACGCGGGCGTGGCGTCGGCGTGGCGATCGCCTTCGCCGGGGGATATTCCTATCGACCCCAAGACGTGCCGGAGATTCACTCTGCGACGTGCCGGGCCGCGATCGAGGCCGGGTGATGGGCGATGGTCAGACCGTGTCCGTTTCCACTATCGCTCGCAGGGACGGTCGCTCTTGTCTTCGCTGTGGCATGGGTTCGGCCGGCCACCCTATCGGCCCAGCCGCACGTGGCGGCAGCGCAGGCAGGCTCCATCCCTGCATCGATCACCGTCTCGGCCGATTCGCGCGGGGTTCCATCTAGGGTTAGGGCCGAAGTGCTCGCCTCGGCAGAGTCGGACCTGCGCGCGCTGTCAGCCTTCTACGGATTCTCCAGAATCGGTCGCGTGCGAGTCGTGCTCGCGTCGTCCCCGGCGGAGTTTCGCGGCTTGACCGGCACGGCGTCCGGGGATGTCCTCGCCGTCGCCGACGAGTCCAGCGGCAGGATCATCATCTCACCGGCAAGCTGGCGCGGCGACCCGTCACGCCTCGGCGGCGTGCTGACGCACGAACTGAGTCACCTCGTTCTCGGGGCGAAGTTCCGGGCAGCGGGAGCGGATCTTCCCCGGTGGCTCGACGAGGGCATGGCGCAGTACGTCGCCGGGGACTGGGAGTTCGATATCGACTGGGCGGCGCAGCAGGGCCAGATCATGGAGGCCGCTGCGGCCTCCGGCCGTCTCGTTCGGATCGGGCAACTCGACGCCCTTTTCGGCGGCGATCGAAGCGACGTGCAGCTTGCCTACGCTCAGAGCTACAGCCTCGTCTCCCATCTTGCCTCGACATACGGCCAGCGCAACCTGCGCATCTTTCTTGATGGCGCCGCGAGTCCAGAGGCAACGCCAGGGGAGGGTGCCGCTCGGCCGGGCGTGACCTTGGATGGGGCGGCGCACACGGCGTTCGGCGCCGGAATAGCTGAGCTCGAAGTGGCGTGGCGGGAGGCGACCGAGAGTCGCTCGCGCTGGTGGGACGTACTCCTGGAGGGGTCGAACTTCTCAGTGCTGCTATGGTCGACGCTCGCGGCACTGGTGATCATCGGCTTTGTCGTGGTGAGTCTGCGCAAGAGGAGGGCATACGCGGGAATGGAAGAAGGGGCGGAGACGAACGGCAAGCATCCAGTAGAGGAAGGCGGGGATGGCGGTGGCCCATGAGCATCGTCCGACCATAACCTTTCTCAGCGATTTCGGCCTGGTCGATGAGTGGGTGGCCGTATGCAAGGGCGTGATGCTGGGGATCGCCCAAGATGCCCGCATCATCGACATCAGTCATGAGATCCCGCCCTTCGACGTCAACAAGGGGGCGCTTGTTCTCGCCGACGCCCTGCCCTATCTGCCGAAGGGCGTCCACCTGGCCGTGGTCGATCCCGGAGTCGGTACGAGTCGCCGGCCCGTTGCGCTTGCGACTGGCGACGGCAACGTGCTCGTCGGTCCTGACAACGGACTGATGACATATGCCGCCGCCGCGCTGGAAGGGGTGACGGCGGCGGTGGAGATAGCCGACGAGAAGTACCTGCGAAGGACGGAGTGTCAGACGTTCCACGGCCGTGACATCTTCGCACCGGCGGCAGCACACCTCGCAACCGGGGTTGCCCTGGCAGATCTTGGACCTCCGGTCGATCTCGAGGCGCTGGTTGGTCCGCCTTGGCCGGAGCCTCGAGCCGAGGACCACTTCGTTGTATGCGAGGTCATCGACATCGACCGGTTCGGCACGCTGCGCCTGAACGCCGGTCCCGAGCAGCTCGCGCAGCTGGGCGTCGACACGCGCGCGGGAACGCTCGACGTCGCCTTCGGCCATCACGAACTGGCTCTTCCGCTGGGGTGCACGTTCGGCGACGTCGCCCTTGGCAAGCCGGTGCTGCTGTTCGACTCGTCGGGTCTGCTCTGCCTCGCGCTCAATCAGGCCAGCGCGGCGGCCGAGTACGACTTGGCGGTTGGAGACAATGTGACACTGCGGAAGGGCTGGAGCTAAGCTCGCCCCGCCCCCGCCGAATCGCTTGGTTAGAGAGAGGCGCAATTGGACATGATGAAAGTGGACACGGCCAGGCGAAATTGGACTCACGGCGCGGTTCGGGGTTGGGTGACTAATAAGATGCCCGAGCAGGACAGCAGTGATCGACGGAAGATCACGATTCCGGATGCGCTACTCGACGAACTGGATTCCTTCGCCCAGCACCGCGGGCTGTCTCGCGGTGACTTCCTCAAGGAGGCCGCCGAGAAGCACAGGGCACAGCTGGCCGCCGAGCGTCAGCTGAGACGGGGACGTCGCCGGCGGTAGCGCGCGCATGCCGGGCGTTGCAGGCTTGGCCAATGTGCGTGTCAGTGCCGCGCGGTACACTGAACAGATGAGAACCGGAACGGTTGTGCTTCCACTCCACGGCGGCAAGGCGCCGGCGTGGCTCTTCTCGCGTATGCGGGCGCTCGCGCGCGAGATGACCCTCGTTATCGTCAGCGAGTTCGGTCCTGAGGAGATGCTGCGGCGTCTGTCGGATCCATTCTGGTTCCAGGCCTTCGGTTCCGTACTTGGCTTCGACTGGCACAGCTCAGGCGTGACGACCACGGTCTGCGGGGCCTTGAAGGAAGGCCTGCGTGGTCTGTCTTCCGACACGGGCCTGATCGTCGCGGGCGGCAAGGGCGGTACTTCGCGCAAGACGCCGCTGGAGATCGGGAACGTCGGGGATCGGCTGTCCATCGATCCCGAGACGCTCGTTCGCGCCTCGAAGATGGTCGCGAAAGTCGACAGCTCCGGTCTGCAAGACGGCTACCAACTCTACCATCACACGTTCATCTTCACCCTCGGCGGCAGGTGGACCGTTGTCCAGCAAGGGATGAACGACGCTAGCCACAAAGCGCGGCGGTACCACTGGCTGAGCGAGACGGTGGAGGACTTCGTCGTCGAGCCGCACAAGGCGATTGCCTCGGAGGCGCCGGGGACGAATCTGCTGAACATGGTGGCGACCGACAGCGACAGAGCCCGCACGACAGTCACGGAGCTGTCCCGTGAACCGCCCGATCGTATCGTAGGGCAACTGAAGAAGCTCAAGGAGCTGTCGATGCCGGCACGGCACGAAGTGAAGCTCGACGACATCCGGCCTGAGAATCTGGAGAAGGCGTTCCTGTCGACATACGAGCGGCAGCCGGAGAACTTCGAGACACTCCTGGGGATGAGGGGGGTCGGGGCCAAGACGATCAGGGCGCTGAGTCTCATCGCCGAGCTGGTCTACGACACGCCGGCCAGTCATCGAGATCCGGCTCTCTTCAGCTTCGCGCACGGCGGCAAGGATGGCTATCCCTACCCGGTCGATCGCCAGAACTACGATCGGAGCATCGAGGTGCTGCGTCGGGCGCTCGCCAAATCGAAGGTCGGCAAGACCGAGCAGATGAAGGCGTTCAGGCGGCTGGCGGCGTTTGAGAAGGAGCCGGAAGCCGGCGGCCGGAAGGAGCCAGGCGCGCCCGGCGAGAAACAGTGATCATGGACCGCAAGCCGCGCTGGCCAGCGCCCGCTCCTTGGGGTCACTCATGAAGATGGCAGAGGCAGAGGACCTGGGCGCACGAGTGTCCGGAAGCCTGCTCGCGGGCGACGTCGCGGGGGCCTACCTACTCCTTGCGCCCACGCTCGCCGCGCGTACGCCGTTCCCAGTCCTGCAGCGGATTGGCGAGACCATAGGCGCCGGCCCGCTTCCCGAGGTAGACTCGTTCGTCGACCGCATCGCATCCGAGGAGACGATGGGTGGCTGGGTCGTCATCGGCGGCGCTCTTCAGGCACAGCTCGATCGAGACCTCTCCGGAGCCCTCGCGCGCTGCCGTACCTACACGATAGCGGCGGATGTGTGGTACGGGGCCGACATCCTCGGCGAGCGGGTCCCGGGTCCTGCGCTTCTTGTCGACTTCGAGGCGACGTTGAAGCGTCTCGCCCCTTGGCGCATCGATGACAACCGGTGGGTCCGCCGCAGCGTCGGCGTGGCGGTCCACTTCTGGGCCAAGCGTGCTCATGGGGCACGGGAGCTCACGGATCGGGCGCACTCTCTCCTCGACTTCCTTGAGCCCATGTTTGGAGAACGCGAGACTGACGCGATCAAGGGGATCGGCTGGGGCATCAAGACGATCGGCCAGTACTATCCCGAGACGACGACCGACTGGCTCGTCGGGCAGGTTGCCGTCCGGCGCCGTCCGCACCGAGCGCTTGTGCTGCGAAAGTCGGTCACGTACCTTTCGGAGGAACAGCGCTCACGCGTGATGGGAGATGGCTGATGCCGGCCGCCGCCATGTGAGACTGAGGGACCCTGCGATGAAAGCTGAGTTCCAGGAATACAACGCCCGCAAGATAGTCAACGTGCACAAGCACGTCGACGG
>DYIV01000090.1 GCA_020723435.1 Slackia heliotrinireducens
CGCTCGCTCAGCGCGGAGGCACTTGTGTGCCTGAGGACCTACGGCGCCAAGTGCTCACAGATGGGTAGCGAACTGCCTTCTATGTTCGTGGGCGAGCCGCCCGAGCAACTGCCGCAGCATTTCAAGGACAAGTGTCCGGTGTTATACCAGCAGGCGCTGGCCGAGTTGACTCAGTGGCGGCTGCTCTATACCGACTACAAGGTTGGCGCAGGTGAGGGCGGCGTCGACTACTTCGGCGCCAAGGCGACCGACTTGGGCCGGAGCGTCATCGAGCACATGTGGTCTGAACTTGCACGGCCAACGTAGGGCGTTCACCACTGGGTCGTTCGGCAGAGTAGCGCATCGCGTGTGCCGGAGGACGTATCGCTTTCGGGAATCGGGCGTGCGAACGCCAGTCAACTCCGCGTAATCAACACGCACGAACACTTCGACCACATCGGCGCCAACAAGTACTTCTTTGACACGGTATTCGCTAAAGGCACGCTGTCGTTGATCGGGCCGTCGGGCAGCGCGGGCGACCACGTGAGTTCAGCAGGTGAGCGGCGCGCCACGCTGAATACCTGACTACGACAGATGTCTCTTGACTCGGCTCGGTCGGCAAGGTGGCGCCAGTGGATCCGTACGCCGTGGAGGAATTCATCCCGTTCTGCTTCTGTGTGACCCCCTACCTCCTTGCGGGACTTGTGATCGTTGCCATGGTCCTGGCCTCGCGCCGCAAGCAGCCCAGCCGCGCAATCCCTCCGGCCACAAGCCCGTCTGAGCAGGAGCTCGACCACATCGACTACGCGATCGCCCAGCTCGAGGAGGCCCGCGACGACAACGCTGTCGATAGCGACTCCTACGCCCAGCTGCGTCGCCGACTCATGGCCCGGCGCCAGCACGTGCTGGAGATCAGACTGGCCGAGGTCGAACAAGCCGCCGGCCCCGCGGCTCCGGCGACGATTCCTGAGAGTGCGCGAACTGGAGTTTCCGGCGCCGCCGAGAAGCCGGCGCCGGGTGGACCTCCCGGCATGGGTGATCTTCCCGCGGCGCGCGAGCCGCTGACACTTGCGCGCGTCACGCGCTGGCTGCTCTACCTGGGCGTATTCCTGCTCTTCGTCGCCACCATCATCTTCGCCGTCTACCGCTGGGAATCGTTCCCGGAGTGGGTTAAGTTCGCGATCCTGCTCGCCGTCACGGCGCTCTTCTACGCCGGCGGATGGTATGTGCGGGCCAAGATGAAGATCGCCGGCGGCGGGCTGGCGCTCATCGTCGTCGGCGCGATCATGACGTTCTTCGACGGCTACATCTACTTAAGCAGCGGTTCGTTGCTGGACACGCCTTCGGCCTGGGCAATCACGCTGGTCTTACTGGCCGGCGTCTATCTGGCGGTCGCACTCCTGACGCCCAGCCGGCTGCTGCTGTCATTCTCCTGTCTCGCTCAGGTCGCGGCGATCATCTTCCTGGGCAGGCACTACTATCTCAATGCCAAGGGGTCCCAGCTAGGCGTCGTCACCACGTTCGGCACGCTCCTGCTGCTGGCGCTGCTCGCGCTCGTCTGGCTGCTTGCCTGGACTGCGGCCAAAGAGAGGATCGCCACAAGAGAGGAAGCCGCGACCGGACACTGGGCAGGGCGCGGCCGTCATCTTCTGACGACGCTGTTCGCTTCGGCGCACGTGCTCGTCGCGACCGCCTCGGCGGTCTACGTCACGGCTCTGCTGACCCTGACGGTCGTCGCGAAGCTGCCCGCCGGTCTGACCGGCGTCTCGGTCGGCCTCGTCAAGATGACGGGCAACGTGTTCGCGTTGCAGATCGCATTCGACGTTGTCGCGGGCGCATTCTTCACCCTCGACTGGTGGCGGACGAAGCGCGCCGACTACCTGTACGCGGCGCCGCCCGTCATCGCAGCCGGGCTCCTGACCGTACTGGACTTCGCGCAGGCGCCGATCGGCAACTTCCCGCTGGCGTTCGCACTTCTCGCTCTCGGCCTGCTTCTGGCCGGATGGCTCGCGAAGGCCACGCGAGTTGCCGGCTTCATGGAGCGACAGCTCGTCGTCCCGGCATACGTTCTCGCCGCTCTTATTGCGGCGTGGGCCGTGCCATACTTGTCCTTGGTTGCGCTCTTCGGTCCGTGGTCGGCCTCAACCGGCTCGGACACGCGGTTGCTCACGACTCTGTCTCTGGGCGCCTTCTTTCTCATCGGAGCCTTCTATCAGCGAAGCCGGCTTGCCGTCTATCCCTGCGCGGCGTCCTTCGCGCTCTTCTACGTCCTGGCACTGGCGCGGCTCCGGCTCGATGCCGACTACATGCCGGCCGCCCTCGTTGTTCTGGCGATCGCGTGGCTGGCCCGGTCTTGGTGGATGCAGTCGCGGAATCTGGTGGAATTCATCCATCGGCCGCTTGCCGAGTCGTCCTATGCCATCGCGTGCGCCGTCGGGGTTGCATGCCTGTTTGAAGTGATAGACGCCGTCGAGTCCGGCTCGATACGATACGCGGCCACCGTCGAGGGGATTCTTGCGCTGGTCCTGCTCACCGCCTTCTTCGCGCTGGCCGCCGTGTACTGGCGTCTCGGCGGACACGTCTATCCGATGCTGCTGTTCGCGACGATCGCGTGCCAGCTCATCTACGCTCGCACGCCGATGGACCTGAGATACGCCGGAGTCTTCGTCGCGCTGCTCGGTCCGGTCTATCTGACCGGCGGTGCCATCGCGCGTCGCCAAGGCCTCGAGCGCCTCTCGGGGCCATTCCAGGTCAGCGCCTACGCGGTCAGCCTCTACGCGATCACGTTGTCGCTGGCGAGCGCGCCGGCGCTCATCACGGTGCTTCTGGTCAACGCCGGGCTCTATGTGGCCACGGCGTTTGCGGCGCTTGCTGGGCAGCGGAACCCACCACAACGTCCTGACTGGTCGCCGGCAGCGGGCTTGGATTCGTTCGGCGCCGACGCCGTGCATCTGTGGCTTGCCCTCCTCCAGCTGACGGTCGCGCTCTTCATAGCGCTCGACTACCAGAAGGCGACACACCTTCAAGCGAATGTGGTCTACATCTCGTTCTACTTAGGCATCTTCGCCGTCTCGCTGCTTCTGAGGCAGTCCGAGTTGGGATTCGGCCGCCGCTGGGCTCAGCATCTCGTCATCTTCGCGGCTCTCTTCTGCGTGTGGCAGCTTGCCGCGCAGACGCTCTTGTCGCTCGGCGGGACGGAGGAGATCCTCCCATACTGGATGTATGCGGCATCGACTGGAGCCGACATCCTCATGTTCGCCTACGTCGTGGCCGGCTTCTTCTACGTCGCGGCGGCTCAGATCTACGGATACGAAATCCTCACCTACGGCGGCTTCCTCTTCTTCCTTGCGGCCTACGTCGTCAAGCTGCTCAACCTCGACGTGACCCTCATCGAGTGGTACTCGGTGCCGATCGCGCTGTACGTCTTGGCCATGGGCTACGTGCATGAGCGGGACCATCCCAGACAGAAGGTGACTAGCGTCTCCAATCCGATCGGCACGCTCATCATGCTCGGCGCGCCGATGCTGGCGTCCATGACGACGGCGCAGGCCCCAACCGCACAGCTGCACGCGGCCGCCGCCGCCGCGCTGTCGATCCTGTTCATCGCCGCCGGAATCGTCGGACGGGTCAGAGTATTCTTCTTTGGCGGCGCTCTCTTTCTTGCCTGGGACGCGCTCTATCAGAGCTGGGAGTATCTGTACGCCCTGCCGAAGTGGGCCACCATAGGCACCGTCGGTCTGCTCATGCTCGTTGTCGCCATCTACCTGGAGCGACGACGGGAGTACGTGCTCGACCTGGCGCGGCGCGCGAGAAAGACCCTCACCGAGGAGTGGAAGTAGGACCGCTCCGCCGGCGCCTCATCGACTTGTGCCGCAGAATCACCGGAATGGACAGGTAGGCGAGCGTGCCGTAGCTCGGCGTGACGAACGTCAAAGCGATCGCGACAGCCGAGACGACCGGCATCACCATGCTGCGCCGCAATGCTCTGTCGATGACCGATTGGTCGGTGTCCGGCTGGAGCAGTCGGTGGCCGTGCGCCGCATACGCAAACTGCGCGGCGAATGCGAGACCGGCCAGGAGTAGGTTGGCTTCGAAGAAGATGGCTGCGGCCTGCAGGTTGCCGTACTCGCCCTCCAGCGACGTCGAGAACGGGATCAGGGCGACAAAGACCATCGCCAGGACGTTGAGCCACAGAAACGGCTCGTCGACCTTGGCCACGTGTCTGAGTTGCCGGTGGTGGATGACCCAGAAGACGGCGAGGAGATAGAAGCTCAGCACGTAGCTCTGGAAGTGAGGAATCATGCCGAGCAGCTCCCGGGCGAGCGTCGTCTCCGCGCCGACCTGCGGCAGGCGCAGGTTGAGTACGAGCAGCGTCATCGAGATGGCGAAGATCCCGTCGACGAGCGTCTCAAGCCGGTTCTTGTTCATCCGCTCTCTTTCTGTCATCCGGCGTCGCGATCGGTGCCGAGTCACGGCCGCACTGTAGGTACTTTGCTTATCGCGCCGTTTCGCCTGCCCCCTTGTCTTGCCCACCCCCTTATGGGATAAGTGAGGTCGGGCCGATGCAGACTCCCACACCGACATTTCAAGGCAAAGTGCGCGATGTTTACGATCTGGGCGATCGCCTGCTGTTTGTCGCCTCCGATCGCATCAGCGCATATGACGTGATTCTTCCCCAAGAAATCCCAAACAAGGGCCGAGTGCTCACCGCGCTGTCGCTTCACTGGTTCGAGCGGACCGGCCACATCGTCGAGAACCACTTTCTCTCGTCCGACGCGGCCGATATCGATGGGGCTCTGGATGAGCTGGGCTTGTGCAGCCCCGACGCCGTCCGGCCGCGCGACTGGTACCATGGCCGCTCCATCATCGTCCGCCGGGCGGCCGTCGTTCCCATCGAGTGCGTAGTCCGCGGCTATCTCGCCGGCTCCGCATGGAGCGAGTACCGGGAGCAAGGCACGGTTTGCGGTCAGCTTCTGCCATCCGGCCTGGAGGAGTCATCGCGGCTGGCCGAGCCCATCTTCACTCCGTCGACCAAGGCGACGAGCGGACACGACGAGAACATCTCGATCTCACACATGGAAGAGGTCGTGGGCGTTCAGCTTGCGACCAAGCTGCGCGATCTGTCCGTCGCCGTCTACGATTTCGCGAGAAATGAGGCGACCGCGAAAGGAATCATCATCGCCGACACGAAATTCGAGTTTGGACACGTGGGTGGGAAGGTCATCCTCGTCGACGAGGTGCTGACTCCCGACTCGTCGCGTTTCTGGCCCGCCGACACGTATGAGACCGGGCGGAGCCAGCCGAGCTTCGACAAGCAGTTCGTGCGCGACTGGCTCGACAGCGTGGGGTGGGACCACAGTCCGCCTCCGCCCGAGCTGCCGGCGGACATCGTGGCGAAGACGAGCGAGAAGTACCTGCAGGCCTATGAGCTGATCACGGGCACGCCGCTCGAGATCTAAGGGGGACGTAATGCCAAAGGTCAACGTGTACGTCACCTTCAAGCACGGGATCCTCGACCCTCAGGGGCAGATCGCCGAGAAGGCGCTTCGCCAGCTGGGATATGACAACGTGGAAGAGGTCAGGATCGGCAAGTTCATCGAGATGAACGTCGACCCGCGTTCCGACCTCGACGCGGAAGTCGACGAGATGTGCCGCAAGCTGCTTGCGAACCCCATCATCGAGGACTTCCGCTACGAGGTGGTCGAGGCGTGAAGTTCGGAGTCGTTATCTTCCCCGGTTCCAACTGCGACGCCGACACCCACCACGCCATCGAAGTACTCGGCCAAGACGCAACCTACATCTGGCACCAGGACACCGACCTTTCCGGCTTCGACTGCATCGTTCTCCCGGGCGGCTTCAGCTACGGTGACTACCTGCGATGCGGCGCCGTCGCCCGTTTCTCGCCGGTGATGGGGGCCATCGCCGATTTTGCCGGCTCGGGGGGTCTGGTGATTGGGATCTGCAACGGCTTTCAGATACTTCTCGAGGCCGGGCTGCTGCCCGGCGCGATGCTTGCCAACAAGAAGCTCAAGTTCCTCTGCAAGTTCGTTGATCTGAGAGTCGAGACGACCGACACGCCGTTCACGAACAAGGCGGACGTCGGCGACGTGCTGCACATCCCGATCGCGCATTTCGAAGGGAACTACTTCGCCGATGAAGCGACGCTCGCGAGGATGAAGGAGAACGATCAGATCGTGCTGCGCTACTGCACGCCGCAGGGAGATGTCTTGCCCGAGGCGGCGCCGAACGGCGCGTTGGACAACATCGCGGGCATCTGCAACGAGGGGCGCAACGTGTTCGGAATGATGCCTCACCCGGAGCGCTGCTGCGAAGACGTGCTGACCAGCACGGACGGGCGAGTGATCTTCGAGTCGATCATCAACGCGAAGGACTATTTGGGGGATAGACGATGCTCTGGTTGGCGATTGGCGCACCGGTCTGGCTGACGATAGTCGCCTACGTCGTGGGCTTGGCCGCCGGCGCGCTCATGCTCTATGACATCTCCGGGACGGAGCCTGACGCGTTCCCCGGCGGCCGGGAGGGCAAGCTCGTCTGGATCGTCGTGTTCGTCTTTTCGATCGGGCTCGGGCTCCAGCCTTTCGTTCCCGTGGCATACTACTTCGCGGTCTACATCCGCAAGGATGTGCCGGAGCTCGAGTAAGGGGCATTGATGACCGAAGCTTACGAAGAACTGGGCCTAACCAAACAAGAGTACGACGGCATAATCGACGTGCAGGGTCGTGAGCCGACCTACGTCGAGCTGGCGATGTACTCCTTGATGTGGTCGGAGCATTGCAGCTACAAGCATTCCAAGCCTGTGCTGGCGCTCTTTCCGACCGAGGCCGACTATGTGCTTCAGGGCCCGGGAGAGAATGCCGGCGTCATCGACATCGGCGACGGATGGGCCGTTGCGATGAAGGTCGAGAGCCACAATCATCCCTCGGCTGTCGAGCCCTACCAGGGCGCGGCGACCGGCGTCGGAGGAATCGTCCGCGATATCTTCGCCATGGGCGCTCGTCCCATCGCCAGCCTCGACTCGCTACGCTTCGGCTCGATCTCCAAGCCACGCCAGCGCTATCTGCTCGACGGCGTCGTCGGCGGCATCGGCGGCTACGGCAACTGCCTCGGCGTGCCAACGGTCGCCGGGGAGATCTACTTCGAAGATGCCTACGAAGGCAACTGCCTCGTCAACGCCATGTGCATCGGCTTGATGCGCAAGGAGCAGCTGATGCGCGCCCAGGCCGCGGGCCCCGGAAACTGTGTCCTACTGATAGGCTCCAAGACCGGCCGTGACGGCATCGGTGGAGCCTCGGTCCTCGCTTCACAGGAATTCGACGAGCGCCTGGAGGAGAAGCGTCCGTCGGTACAGGTGGGCGATCCCTTCACTGAGAAGCTGCTCATCGAGATCTGCCTGGAGCTGCTCGACAAGAAGCTGCTCGTCGGCCTCGGCGATCTCGGGGCGGCCGGACTCACCAGCTCGGCTTGTGAGATGGCCAGCCGTGGCGGGGTGGGCATGGATATTGATGTGACGAAGGTGCCGCTGCGCGAGGCGGACATGGAGCCGTTCGAGATCATGATCTCCGAGTCGCAGGAGCGAATGCTGGCGATCGTGACCAAGGACAACCTCGCCGAGGCTCAGGCGGTCTGCGAGAAGTGGGGACTACTCTCAACCGTGATAGGTTCGGTCACCGACACCGGACGGATGCGGATCTATCGGGGAGACGAGGTTGTGGGCGATATGCCGGCTCGATCGCTGGCACACGACGCACCCGTCTATCACTCCGAGGCCCGGCGGCCGGCCTACCTCGACGAACTGCAGAAGACGAACCTGTCGGATCTGACGCCCAGCGATGACCTCAACCGGGATCTGCTGGCGCTGCTGGCCGCACCCAACATCTGCTCCAGACGCTGGGTCTACGAGCAATACGATCACATGGTCCAGACGAACACGTCCGTGCTGCCAGGCTCCGACGCGGCCGTTCTTCGCATCAAAGGCACGAACAAGGCGATCGCCGCCTCGATCGACGCCAACGGGCGCCACTGCTATCTGGATCCTTACACCGGCGGGATGGCGGCGGTGGCGGAGGCGGCGCGAAACGTCGCCTGCTCGGGAGCGCGGCCGATGGCGGTGACCGACTGCCTCAACTTCGGCAACCCCGAGAAGCCGGGGATCTTCTACCAGTTTCGCGAGGCGGTCACGGGGATGGCCGAGGCGTGCGAAGCGCTTGGGGCCCCCGTCACCGGCGGCAACGTCAGCTTCTACAATGAATCCTTCGGCGAGGCGATCTATCCGACTCCGGCGGTCGGAATGGTCGGGCTCATGGACGACGTCGCCAACCGCACGACGATCGCGCCGAAGAATGACGGAGATGTCGTCATCCTCCTCGGCGAGAACTCGGGCGGCTTGGGCGGCAGCGAATACTTGAAGGTCGTCCACCAGATGGTCGCGGGGATGCCGCCCGGGGTCGATCTGGATCGGGAGAAGGCGGTGCAGCTGGCATGCATCGGCGCCATAGAGGCGAAGCTCATCGAATCG
>DYIV01000091.1 GCA_020723435.1 Slackia heliotrinireducens
GGCTGCGGATGCCTTCTCATCGTCGGACTCATCGTCGGACTCATCCTTGCCGCCATCGCCATTCCGGCGTTTATGAGGGCCAAGAGCGCCTCACAGGACGCGGAGGCCGCCGTGAGGCTCCGCAACGGTGTCACGGCCGCCGCGACATACTACACCGACAAGAGCAGCTACGAAGGCATGAACGCCGCCCAGCTCGGCAGAATCGACAGCTCCACTCGATTCCAGGACGGCGCTCCGGGACCCGATCTGCAGCAGGGAGTCGTCTACGTAGATCCGTCCTCGGTGACGAAGGACGGCTACCGGCTGATCGTGAAGTCCGAGTCCGGCGGCCTGCTCAGGGCAAGCTACAGCAATACCTCAGGAATGGAGTTCGAGCGATCGGAGAACGGGGTCACATGGACGGATCTCGTTAGCCAGTGAGGTACTCTCGCCGGGACAGGCGAACGTGTCGCGCGCAAGATCAGACGTGGCCGCCGGCGCGGAGGCTCAGATTCTCCGGCGTCGCGCCAGGAACCCACAGACCGCCAGCAGGACGCCCGCGAGAATGAGGGTCACATGCCGGATGTAGCCGGGAAGCGCCGGCTCGTGATACTCCTCTCCCAGGAAGTTGACGAATAGGATGGCGAACACCAGCAGGACTTGCAGACCGCTGAATACCAGGATAGCCCGGGCCCGCGAGGCGCTTATGCGCCCTCGCTTGTCCGGCGACAATGAACCGACAAGGAACAGGACGGTTATCGCCAGCAGGGCGAGCAGAAGGCCCCACTGTATCGAGTAGAGGATGGGCGGGCCCAGAATGCCGCCTCCTTCGGCGGCCCCCTCCGCGGACGCCGCCTCGCTCGCCAGCGCGCTCGCCGGCGCGACACCCGCAAGCGCCAACGTCAATACCGGCAGACGGGTTAGAGTCGTGCGCAGTGGTGCGCGCGTGACGACCTCGGCCGGCTGAGCCGGTCTATTCCTCTTCAGCAGCGGTATCGTCAATCTCCTCCTCGTTCTCCCGCGCGCGTGCGGGCGATTCCCAATCTTGATCTCCAGCCGGGCCTCCGCTCGGACGATTCCTCCTTGCGTTCTCACCGGCGATCCTTGTCCTGAGTCTCCAGCTACGACTGCCGAATCCTACCGCTGCCACGTTCATCTCCCTCCGACGCTGCCGACACTCTCTGTCTGTATCGGCAACGCCGGACGGTTGCTTTCGAGGCAACGACCTAGAACCTCAGATACCCGAGCCCGACAAGAAGCGAGACGATCAATACGACAGTACCGGCGGCGAAGAGAACCACTCGCCACGCAGTCGCCCCAGGTCCCTTGGCCCACTCACTCATCAGCTGCCATGACTCGGCAAGTCCGCCCTTGCCGGGCGCCGCGCCGTGGGGAGCGCGCACTTCCTTCTCGGCGGACGGCTCCTCGCTCGGTCCAATCGTCTCGTGCACCGTCTCCGCCGTCTCCGCCTTCTCCGCCGGCTCCTCTTCCTCGTGGAAGACCTGGACCGTCGTGTTCTCCGGCATCCACGCCTCAACCATGACGGTGGAGACAAGGCGATCGTACATATCGTTGGCGGCTTCGAGCCAGCCGTATCCCTTCACGCGACGTCTCTCGCGCCGCTCGCGGCGTTCCGTCACCTCGGCGCCGACATGTCCGGCGCTCGGCGTTCCCAGGGTCTCGACCTGGCCCGGCTCGGACACCCACATGTCCACCATCACCGCGGTAACGGCCTTGTCGAACAGCTTGTCGGCGTCGGCGATCCAGTAGGCCATATCTGTCAAGGACAGCTGGTGGTTGGAGGCGACAGGGCGCGCGGGCTCGGACAGCCACGTGTCCACCAGGGCCCTCGAAACGACATGGTCGAGCTGAGTGTTGGCGCCCGCAACCGCCACGCACAAGCCGTAGAGGCGCACCGCGGCCCAGTTCTGTATTCGGGACGGCCGGGCTCCGCGGTAGGTGCGTCGCGGAATCCACATCCGCACGAGCACCAAGGAGATGAAGCGATTCCAGAGCGCGTCGAACGCTGTCCCGGCCGCGGCCAGAATGCCGACGAAGACGGCGGCAATCTTCTCGTACCACACCTTGACGGAGAAGAGCTCCGGCGTGTGCAGCTCGAAGACCCGGAACCTATATCCGACTATGAAGTAGGTACCGCCGAGCAGTATCGGGAGGCTGATCCCGACGAAGTTGTGAATGACGTCCAGGCTCGTGATGATGCCGCCACCCTCGGGGTTGTACAAGATCGGAATGACCGAGCGGAGCGTATGGACGTTGAAGAGCAGTTCGTAGGGATGGGAAGTGGTCTCAAGGTGGAAGCCGGCGAGCGCCGGGCCGACGAAAGTCTCGAGCAGCAGATTGGGTCGCAGACCCAACGCCACGATGAGGACACCGAGCGCTCCAAGCGCGATGCGCATCGGCCAGGGCTCCGACTCCACGGCCTCGTAGTGGCGCGGCATCTTGCCCAGGAATACGTTGACGAAGAGCTTCGTGGCGTAGCAGAAGGTGCCGGCGGCGGTGAATAGGAAGAGCCACTCGACAATTACGAGAATCGGGTCCTTCGCGTGCGTCGCGGAGAACTTCATCGAGTGCTCGACCGACTCAACGATGGAATGGTGCAGCAGCGTCTTGCTGGCAAACCCGGCCGTGCCGGGCACGCCTATGATGGATAGGACGGCCAGTCCGCAGACGACGGCAGTGACCGGCAGTTTGCGCCAGAGGCCGCCGAGCTTGGTGATGTCGAGCTCGGCAACGCGAAAGACCACCACGCCGATGCAAAGGAAGAGTGCCGACTTGAAGACGGCGTGGTTGACGAGGTGATAGAGGACCGCCCCGACTCCCATGGCGCCTTCGGCTCCCAAGTACGTAGCCGCTCCCAGTCCGAGCGTGATGTAGCCTATCTGGCTGATAGTCGAGTATGCGAGGAGCTCCTTGGCGTTGTTGCACAGCAACGCGTTGACCATGCCGCCAAACATCGTCACGGTGGCGATGATTATCAAGGCGTAGCCGATGTTCGTCTGCATCGTCCAGCCTTCCGCCTCGCCCGGAGCCGCGTAGAGCGTCATAGCCGTGCGCAGGATGCCGTAGACTCCCACCTTCACCATGAGGCCCGACAGGAGCGCGCTCGCCGGCGACGGCGCGACGGGGTGTGCTTCCGGCAGCCACACGTGCAGGAAGAATAGACCCGCTTTGGTGCCGAATCCGGCGATCATCATCGCGGCGATCACGTAGACGAGACCGTGGGGAACGCGCTCCTCAATCAAGTGCGCCATCGGAGCTATCTGCGAGCTGCCGACGAAGCCGCTGAGCATAACGATCCCGCCCAACAGCACGAGCCCCCCGATGACGCTCATGAACAAGTAGACGCGTCCGGCCGTCATCGAGGCGAAGTCCTCGCCATGCACGACGAGCACGTAGCTGGCAATCGCCATCAGCTCAAAGAAGACGAAGAGGGTGAAGAAGTCGCCGGATACGAAGACGCCGAGGTTGGCCGCGAGCGTGAGCAGAAGGAAGACGTAGTAGCGCGTCTGCGCGTGCTCGTGGCCCATGTAGCTCATCGCGTATATGTTGGAGAGCAGATAGACGAAAGCCGTGATCGTCGCGATTATCAGGCCGGCGGTGTCTATCTTGAAGTGAAGGCCGACGCCGAGCACGCCCGGCATGTCAAAGACGATGCCCTGGTAGAGCTTCTCGCCGACGTGAATCCCCCACACGACAGGCTGGTACATGGCGGCCACAACACCCAGAGTCACTGTGGATACGATGATCACCATGGCGTTGCGCAGCTTCGTAGCCTCGCCGAGCAGCGCGACGAGCACCGCGCCGAGTGCGGGTACGACGAAGACGAGCAGCGGGAGGATCGCCGTGCTGGAGACTGCTTGCGTTATCGGCTGGACTTCGTGCACGTGCTGAGCACCTCTCTAGAAGTACATGCGCACGACCTGCTCGGCGAGCGTGCGCGCAAAGGACGGAAAGAGACCGAATACGAACGTGCCAGTGGCCAGAAGCATGATCGGCAACATCATCTGCCACGGCGGATCGTCATTCTTGACGGGCTTCGAGGGGCTGTGCCCGTGCCCCTCACCCTCCGGCTTGCCGAACCAGGCCCGGATCACAATCGGGCCGTAGTACACAACATTGAGCAAAGACGACAGTAGCAGCGCGGAGATTATCGTGATCGCCACCCACATGGCGAAGATGCCGCCGTCGGCGGCGTCGAGAGCGCCCAGCGCCAGCGTCCACTTGGAGAGGAAGCCGATGAACGGCGGGAATCCGATCATCGAGAAGGCGGCCAGCGTGAAACAGACCATGGTTACCGGCATTCGTTTCCCTATGCCACGCAGGTCTTCGATCTGGCGAAGACCGGTCATGTGGATGATCGCCCCGGCCGCAAGGAAGAGGCTGCCCTTCATCATGGCGTGACCGAAGATGTGATAGAGGCTGCCCAAGAGTCCCTTCGGCGACAGCATCGAGATGCCGAGTATGACGTAGCCTATCTGCGCGATCGACGAATAGGCCAACAACCGCTTGATCTCCGTCTGCGTGATGGCGACGGCGGAACCCAGCATCATCGTGATGAGCGCCAACACGAGCAGCGTCTGGTTGAGGGCCGGTCCGTCAACGAGCCCGCGGCCGAAGATGGCGTAGACCGTCCGGATGATCGCGTAGGCGCCGGCTTTGATCATGACGCCCGACAGCAACGCGCTTGCGGGTGAGGGCGCCACGGGATGAGCGTCCGGCAGCCAGACGTGGACGGGGAACATGCCGGCCTTGACCGCGAAGCCGAAGATGTAGCTCCAGAAGATCACGGCAAACAGCGGGGAGCTCTGCAGGCCGGCCAGTCCACCCTTCGTGAGGTCGACCGAACCGGTGATAACGTAGGTCGCCACGATGGCGACGAGTACGGTGAGTCCGCCGATGATGCCCATGAACAGGTACTTCAGGCCCGCGCGCATCGCCTCCGGCGTCTCTTCGTGTATGACGAGCAGGTAGCTCAGGATCGCCATCATCTCGAAGAAGATGTAGAACGAGAACATGTTCCCGGTGACGACGATGCCCATCATGCCGGCGAGCGAGAAGAGGCTGAAGATATCGAAGCGCATGCGGTGGTGCTCATGCTCCATGTACTTGATCGCATAAAGCGACGAGAGGAACCACAGGCCCGACGCGATCAGCGCCATTAGCATGCCGAGGCCATCGACATAGAGGCTGAACGGCACGGGGAAGCCTGTCGCGATGCTGAGCGAGATCTTCTGTCCCGAGGCGACGGTCGGATACATGGCGATCGTCACCGCGAAGGTGACCGCGGTGACCACGCAGGCGGATATGTCGGCCAACTCATCGGAGATCTTCGACGCCGCCCAAACGACTATTGTGCCGGCCAGTGGGATGAGGATCGTCAGTAACGGTAGATACTTGATCATCGCATGTCCCCCCTAGTAGATCGCCCGAACGACGGCGTCCGCCACCCAGTACGGACCATACGGCCACAGACCCAGGATTACGCACGCGACGGCGATTATCGACGTCGGCGCTAGCATCGTCAGCGGTGCTTCAAGACCCTGCCGCTCAGCCGGTGCGTGTTCGTTCGCGCCCTTCTCACCGTCGCCGAAGTAGAACGTGAATATCGGCGGCAGGTAGTAACCCATGTTCAAGAATGCCGAGAATAGAATGACCAGTCCGAAGATCCACTGGCCGCTGGCGAACGTCCCCTGCAACAGGACCCACTTGCTGATCCAGCCGCAGACCGGAGGCAGGCCGATCATCCCTACCGCGCCGACTGTGAAGCACGCGGCCGTAACCGGCATCCGCTTGGCGAGCCCGGCGCATTCGGAGAAGTTCTTCTTGTGGCCGCGAGTGATGATGATGCCGGCACAGAAGAACAGGACGATCTTCATGAATGAGTGCATGAAGATGTGGAGCACTCCGCCCTTCAGGCTCCACGGCGACAGAAGCGCCGCACCCAGGACAATGTAGCCCAGGTTTCCAATGGTCGAGTAGGCGAGGCGGCGCTTGATGTCGTCTTGGCGGATGGCGATGAGCGAGCTGATGATGATTGTGGCCGATGCGATCCAAGGGAGCACGACGTCGATGCCGGCCATGGTCGCCAGTCTGTAGCCGAGGATCATATAGAGATAGATCATGATGCCGTAGACGCCCACTTTCACGACCGCGACCGCGTGCAACACCGCGCTGACCGGAGTCGGCGCGATCATGGCGCCCGGCAGCCATCCGTGCTCCGGCATGATGGCGCCCTTGACCCCATAGCCTGCGATGAATGGGACGGACAGCAGCGCGATCTTGGCCGGACTAACGGTCGTCCCGGCAAGCAGACCGCCCGGCACGAGCGCCGACGAGCCGTTTGCCAAACCCGTGACGATGATCACGCCCGCCAGCACGGCCGCCTCGCCGCAGAGCAGGTATACAAGGTAGGTCTTCCCGGCATCCATCGCCGCGGTCGTCTCTTCGTGTACGACCAGCGGATAGACGAAGAGCGATAAGAGCTCGTAGAAGACGAAGAAGGTCAGCAGGTCGGCGGAGCACAGGATTCCCATCGCCGTGCCAAGCACCGCCACCAGGCAGGTGTAGTAGCGCGTATGCGCGTGCTCGTGTTCCATGTAGCCGAAGCTGTAGACCATCGTGAATATCCACAGAAGCGCCGCCATGGCGCCGACGGCGACGCCCAACGGCAGTACCGCGAGACGAATAGTCGTCAAGACGTTGATCGTGTAGACGAAGGTGGTGTGACCGGCCAGGACCTGGGGAAGCATCCAGGCCATGATTGGGAAGACGACGAGGGTCGCCAGCAGCGCCAGGCCGTTTCTGATCGCCGGAGCTCTCTCGCCGACAAGCGCCACCAGTGCGGCGAAGACGAACGGGAGCCCGACCGCCAGCAGCGGCAGTACGGAGTGGACCTCGGTCATCTTGGCGGTCGCGTTCATTGCCTGAATCTCCCCGCCACGGCTTCGATCTGCCCTGTCCACCTGAACATGGGACCGGGTCCCGGGAATAGGCCGAGCAGGACCGTACCGACGAGCACGACGACGATTACCGTCGTGATGAGAGCCGGGACCTTGATGCGCTTGGCGGTCTCCGGGCTCTCGACGACGAACATGTAGCGCACGACGTTGATATAGTACACCGCGGAGATCAGCGAGTTGACGATGGCGACGACCGCGAGCCAGGTCATTCCCTGCTCGACGGCGGACTGGAACAGACCGAACTTGCCCCAGAAGCCGGGCGTCGGCGGTATGCCAAGCATCGACAGTAGAAAGACGAGCATCGACCAGGCCAGCAGCGGCGAGCGAGAGGAAAGGCCGGTGTAGCTTTCGATGAGGTGGCTCCTGTCGACGCGAGACACCGCCATGACTACGGCGAAAGCTCCGAGATTGGCCAGGATATAGACGATCAAGTAGAAGCTGATCGCCGAGAACGCGTCGCGGGAGCCTACGGCGAAGGCGATGAGCATGTAGCCGATGTGCGTCACCGAGGAGTAGGCGAGCATCCTCTTGATGTTCACCTGCGTAAGTGCCATCAGGTTGCCCACTGTCATGGTCAGGACGGCGGACACGGCGATGACGTCGTGTGTCCAGACGAGCTCCGGCCGCCCTACGACGATGAAGAAGAAGCGCACCAGCGCAGCGATGCCGGCGACCTTCGGCACCGTGGCCAAGAACGTCGTCGTCGGGGTCGGGGCGCCCTCGTAGGTGTCAGGCACCCAGAAGTGGAAAGGTACGGCGCTCGCCTTGAAGGCGAAGCCCGTCAGGACGAAGACGATGGCCATGGCGATGGCGGGCCGCGCCACGGTGGCGCTCGCAAGCTCTCGCTGAAGCACCGAGTAGCTGACCGTGCCTGTCAGGCCGTAGATCAGGCTGATGCCGTAGAGCATGATGACCGAAGCGATCATGCCCAGGAAGAGAAACTTCACCGCCGCCTCGTTCGATCGCGCGTCCGTGCGCGCGTAGCCGGCGAGGATGTAGAGAGGTATCGAAGTCAGCTGCAGCGCCAGGAAGAAGATGAGGAAGTCCTCGGATATGGCCATGAGCATGGCGCCAAGCACCGAGAAGAGTACGAGTGCGTAGTACTCGGTCGTCGACTGCGTGGCTCCCACGAAGTAGTCGGAGCTCAGCCAGATGACGAGCATTGCCGCGACCAGGACGATGATCTTGGCGGTCGACCCGAAGCTGTCGACGACGAGCGAGCCGCCGAATAGCGTGGTCTTGGTCGTCACCGTCGCCAAGGTGGCCGCCAACGCCGCCAGGAGGCCGATCGTGGCGACCAGCGCCGAAATCCTGTAGAAGCGACGGGCTATGCGATCGACGAATAAGAGGACGACGGACGTCCCGGCGACGATCAACTCAGGCGCGACGAGTGTGAGATCAGCTGGTACCACGCCTACCTC
>DYIV01000092.1 GCA_020723435.1 Slackia heliotrinireducens
CGCCGCCTTTGTGGGCGAAGGCGTTCTCGCCGACGTATGGCTCGTGCGGATCGGGCGAGACGTTCGCCACCTCACTGACGTGATGGGCGACCTCGGTCAGCAGCCTCAGGTTCTCGGCCGGAATGCACTCCACGTCCATCTTGAGCATCAGCGCCGGGATGATCGAGACGAGATTCGCGTTGCCGCAGCGCTCGCCGTAGCCGTTGATGGTGCCCTGCGCCTGCACGGCCCCGCACTCCACGGCGACCAGCGTGTTGGCGACGGCGCAGTCGGAGTCATTGTGGGCGTGAATGCCCAGTGGCGCCTTGACCTGCGGCGTCACCTCGCCGAAGACCTCCTCGATCTGCGACGGGATCGACCCGCCGTTGGTGTCACACAGCACTATGCAATCGGCGCCGGCGCCATCGGCCGCCTTGACGGTCTCCATCGCATACGCTGGATTATCGCGATACCCGTCGAAGAAGTGCTCGGCGTCGTAGATGACTTCCAGGCCCTTCTTCTTCAAGAACTCCACCGACTCGGCGATCATCTTCAGGTTCTCGTCGAGCGTCGTAACCAGCGCGTGCGTGACGTGCATGTCCCAGCTCTTGCCGAAGATGCAGACCACCGGTGTCTTCGCGGCCACGAGCGCCATTATGTTCGGATCGTCGGAGACCCTTGTCCCTTTGCGCCGGGTGCTGGAGAAGGCGACGAGCTTGGCGTGGCGCAGCTTCACCTCGCGCATCTGCTCGAAGAATGCATCATCCTTTGGATTGGCGCCCGGCCAGCCACCCTCGACATAGTCGATGCCCAGCTGATCAAGCTTGGTGGCGATGCTGATCTTATCCTTGGCAGAAAGAGACAGGCCCTCGCGTTGAGAGCCGTCCCTGAGTGTCGTATCGAAGAGTGCTACCTTGCGTTTCGCGCTCACATCACACCAGCTCGAGCCATTTCTCGTACATCGGCTCCTCACCCTTGACCGTCTTGAAAAAGATCTCTTGGATCTTGCGGGTCACGGGCCCCGGATCGCCGACTTCCCTGTCGTCCACTTCATGGATCGGCACGATCTCCGCCGCGGTTCCGGTGAAGAAGACCTCGTCGGCCGTGTACAGATCGGTACGCGTCAGGTTGTCCTCCTCGATCGGATAGCGCAGATCGGCGGCTATCTTGATGACGGAGTCACGAGTGATGCCGCCCAGGGCCCCCGCCCACAGCGGAGGCGTGATCAGCGTGCCGTCCTTGACGATGAAGACGTTCTCGCCGCTTCCGTCGGCGACGTAGCCGTGCTGGTTGAGGATGATCGCCTCGTCGTAGCCGGCCGCGACCACCTCGATCTTTGCAAGGATCGAATTGAGATACTGGCCGCACGCCTTGGCGGCCGGCGGTATTGAATTCGGGTTGTTGCGCTGGAACGAGCTGACTTTGACGCGCACGCCGTGATGCAGGCTTTCTTCGCCAAGATAGGCGCCCCAGGGCCAGGCGGCGATTACCACGTCGACGGGCACCTCCAGCGGGAAGAGGCCCATCTGCCCGTATCCGCGAAAGACGATGGGACGGATGTAGCAGCTCTTCAGCCCGTTGACCCGCACGACTTCCTTCGTCGCGTCGACCAGCTCATCCAGCTCGTATGGGATGTCCATCGAGTAGATCTTGGCCGAATTGATCATTCGCTTGGTGTGATCGGTCAGACGAAACACTGCGGCGCCGCGATGGGTTTCGTAGGCGCGGATACCCTCGAAGACACCGGACCCGTAGTGCAGCGCATGCGTGAGCACGTGTACTTTGGCGTCGTCCCAATCGACGAGCTTGCCGTTCATCCATATCTTCTCTACTTGCTCGATCGCCATGGTGGGTCCTCCGTTCCCTACACTCGTTCGGCGATGAGGTCGCCCATGCGGGCGGTACCGACCACCGTCGTGCCTTCTTGTTCAATGTCTTTCGTGCGGAATCCTTCCGACAGCACCTGCTCGACGGCGCCCTCAATGGCCTTGGCCTCGGCTTCAAGCTCAAACGAGTATCGAACCATGAGCGCCGCCGACAGAATCGTGGCAATCGGGTTGGCGCGATCAAGTCCGGCGTGCTTCGGCGCACTCCCGTGCGACGGTTCGTACAGCGCCAAGTGACCGGCTCCCAGCGACGCCGACGAGAGCATTCCCAGCGAGCCCGACAGCATCGAAGCCTCGTCGGAGAGAATGTCGCCAAACATGTTCTCCGTGACCATCACATCGAATTGCTCCGGGTGGCGGATGATCTGCATCGCCGCGTTGTCAACGAGCATGTGCTCCAGGTGCACGTCCGGGTAGTCCGGCGCAATCCCAACCGTCACTTCGCGCCACAGACGCGAGGACTCCAGCACGTTGGCCTTGTCTATCGAATGGACGATCTTGCGCCTGCCCCGCGCGAGCTCGAAAGCCTTGCGCACGATACGTTCGATCTCGTAGACGTGGTAGTCCATGGTGTCGTAGGCCCTGTCGTTTTCCCGCGCCCGAGCGCCGAAGTACAGGCCGCCGGTCAGCTCACGCACGACGAGGATGTCGACGCCGCGAATGACGTCGGGCTTGAGCGTCGACGAGTCGATCAGCGCGTCGAAGACCTGCACGGGACGTAGGTTCGCGAAGAGCTCCAGCGCCTTTCGAATCCCCAGCAGGCCCTGCTCCGGACGCACGCCCTCGGGATCCGTAGTGTCCCACTTGGGACCACCTATGGCGCCTAGCAGCACGGCGTCGGACGACTTGGCCACTTCAAGCGTCTCGTCGGGTAGCGGATTGCCGGTCTCATCTATCGCGACGCCGCCCATGAGCGCCTCGTGGTATTCGAATTCGTGTCCGTACTTGGCGGCGACCGCGTCGAGGACCTTGACGGCCTCAGCCGTTATCTCAGGTCCTATGCCGTCGCCGGGGATCGTGGTGATCGTAAACTTCACTGGCTACTCCTTGCCGCTGTCCATTCCCGTCACGAGCTGTAGCCATACAGAGTACAACACCGCAGCTTGAGGGGCAAGAAAGGCGAGACCGTTGCGCCCACGCCCCCAGACGGCTAGTATCGTCCCGCCGGAGGCGCCAAGAGAACGCCGGCCCGGCCACACCCTCCCGCCTGCGAGGGGGCACAGCAGGCACCGGACACCGGGAGACAAGGCAGTGATCGATTTCGACACCCTGCAGCGCTGCTATGACGAAGACCGCGTCTACGCCCTGCAGCTTGAGATATGGGACAGCTGCGAGCAGGCGTGTGACTACTGCTACATGAAGGCAGGCAGGCTACCGCGCGCGTCGCTCGACAGCGAGACACTGCGGCACGTCGTTCGTGACGCATCGACACTGGCGATCTCCCGTATCGAGTGGCTCGGCGGCGAGCCGCTGCTGCGGGCTGACTGGCGTGAGCTGCTCGCGGCCGCCTCCCAGCACGGGATCGTCAACAATCTCTGGACGGGCGGCCTGCCGCTTGCCGATGAGTCCGTCGCGCGTGACGTTGTGGCCGCGACCGAGAACGGCCTGGTCGCGTTTCACATCAGTAGCGTCGACGAAGAGACCTACGCGCGGCTGCACTCTCGCGCCCCCGACGGCCAGCTCCGCACCCTGCTCAAGGGAGTGGAGAACATCCTCGCCGCCGGAAAGCCGCCGGAGCTGCTTCTCAACAGCGTGACCTTTACCCGCGGTCAGAGCGTCGCCGATATGGTCAAAGCGATCGACTTCTTCAAGGACCGCTACGCCATCGCAACGTGCGTCAATCTCTATCAGTCATACAAGCCGCTTGCCCCGTCGACCCATGGATACCTCGACGTCATGCCGGACAGGCGCGAGGGGCGCATCGAGCTGGAGCACGCGGCAGCCCGTAGCGGCGCCGCCCAGGCCATCGCCAACTGCGTCAACAAGCAGTACTGCAGCGCCACAGTGGCCGTGACCAACGAGGGCAAACTGACTCCGTGCGCAACGATCCGGCCCAAGAACGCGCCTTCGATACTCGAGGATGGCCTTGCACCTACGCTGAACAGGCACAAGCGCGAGATGCTCCTGCTGGACATGAAGGATGAAGCCAACCTTCCGGAAGGCTGCACGCACTGTGCGCAACACGAGTCATGCTGGGGGTGCCGCGGCCGGGCCTGGGATTGCTTCGACAGCATCAACGCACGCGACCCGGCGTGTTTCCGGAACCCGGCAAATCGACGGTAGCCGCTAGGGACCGTACTTGGATGCGAGGTAGTCGACGAGAACCGCCTTTTCCTCCTCGCTGAGCCGTGCTCCGTTGCGAACCATCCGCTCGACGGTCGCCTCCCAGCCGGCGCGATCCTTCTTGACGCCCGTGACGCGCGAGAGCGCGTGGCACTCGGCGCATCTGGTGTCGAGCAGCGTCTCCGGCTTGGCGACGACGGACTTCTGTTCGGTTGCGCATCCAGCCGCCGCTGAAACAACGACGGCCGCCACAGCCCACAGGGCGGCGTAGGGCCCGAGCACGGCCTTGCAGGTCTGTCTTTTCAATCGGATCACCCCTGAGACTGCCGTAGGTTGCTCTCATCACAGATCGATCGCGGTGCCGAGACACCGTCTTGGCTACGCAACTCGATTGGTACCCCGTTGGCTCCCGGAGGAAACCCAGGCATGGATGGAATCGTGCGGACAGAGACAGGCGAGACGCGGCAGCCTGGCGGAGGTCTGTCTAGGAGTCGGCTGAATCGAAGGGCCGCGAGGCGGGATCCGGCGCGGCACTAATCATCTGTCGTGCGCGGTCGGCCATGTTCGGATACAGATCCTGCGGCACCTGGTGCGGTCCGAGAACCTTGGCGATACTGTAGCGCGCGCACTGCTGCCAGTCCTTGTCGCAGTAGGCTCTCCTGTACAGAACGCCCAGACCCGTGCCGGCTTCGGTGCTTCGCCGATAGAAGCTGCACGCGTGCATCAAGTCGCACTTTGACACTGGGACCCCCACGATCCGTGTGGCGCCGGCGGTGGCGCCGGCCCACTAAAGGGAAAACTCGGGGGGTTTATCGGCAGCAGGCGCCGATATCTGAAGACCTACGCTACCGCAGCCGGCGCAAAATGTCCCAGTAGGCGCCTCGGTGTCCCCGGGCGACGGCATCCACGAGCAGGCGATTGTCGTTGTAGTTGTAGTTGCTCTCCGGCTGCGCCGGGTTTGCGAAGAAGAAGCGCGGATCGTCGCCGACCAGGTCGGCCACGGTCGACCAGATGTCATCGCCCAGGTGCTCAGAGACGTAGAAGGCCGGGCGAAGGAGCGTGCCGTTCCGATCGGGCCCGGCGTTCCGGCCGGTCACTCCACGAGCTTGGTCCCGGTCCTGTAGCGCGCTGGCGAGCGGAGTCCCCGGGTACAGACGGACCCCCGCCGAGACGCCTACGCGGTCCGGCTCAATGCGCTTCATCAACGTGATCGTCTCTCTGACCGTCTCGCGCGTTTCACCGGGACCGCCCAGCAGGATGTCGTACATGAACACTAGTCCCGCCTCGCGACACGCCTCCGCCGTCGCGGCCAGATCCTCGGCGCGATGACGCCGTCCCAGGCGCTTCAGTTGATCGTCGGAGCCGCTGTCCGCGCCGAAATCGATGCCCACGCACCCGGCCCGCCGCATCATTCCAGCCAAACCCGGCGAGAACGGCACGGGAGAGGCGTAGACATACCACCTCACGCGGCCGCCCAGACCGCGCTCGATGATCGCTTCGCACACCGCACGGGCATGATGCTCGGGCAGATTGAACTCGCTGTCGCAGACGTGGAGGCAGTCGACGCCCCGGGCCAAGAGCGCCTCGATCTCCTCGGCAACCGCCCGAGCCGGACGCAACCGCTGGGCGCGGCCCTTGGCGACGGGGTCCGCGCAGTAGACGCACTTCTGAGAGCAGCCGCGCTTGGTCTCGATGCTCCCCTGACCGCCGCGCCGGAAGTAGGCTTCATTGTCCACGAAGCGACGCGTACGCCGCGGCAATAGCGCCAAAGACGCGTGGGAGACGGCCGTCCGGCGCCAACCGTCTCTGCCCCGGAAGACCAGGTTGGGGATGTCGTCGATCCTTTCGCCGGCAAGAAGCCGCTCGGCCAGCGGACCGAAGGAGCCCTCCCCCTCGCCCCAGACGCCGATATCGACCCCGACTTCCTCCAGAACGAGTTCGGGCATGACGGAGAAGCCCGCCCCTCCGATCACGAGCGGAGCGTCGGTGTGAGATCTGACCTCACCGACAATCTGCTTCAGCACCGGCAGAAACGACCGGCCGCTGGCCATGTAGCAGTCGTCGGTGTTGCGGAACGTGACTCCGACGACGCGGGGCAGGCCGTCGGGTAGCCGGGACTTGATCTGGTCCTTCCACCCGTCCCCGGCCAGAGCCAGATCGAGCAGCTCGACATCGAAGTCCTCGGAAGCCAGAGACTCGGCCACGTAGTCGAGGCCGATAGGAGCGATGAGTGGCTCGATGACGTTGGTGTTGACGAGCACAACTCGCTTATCTCGTTTCGAGATCATGCGCCGCCCCGGCCCTGCCGTTCGTCGATCCCGCTCATCTGCCCGCCGCCTCGATGACGCACATGCCGCGCCCGCCCGACCCTTCGTTGTACGACCACGTCTCTGCACTGGAGTCGATCACCGCGTAGGTGCCGGGCGCCAAAGCCACATTGGGATGAACGACCCAGTAAACGTCGCGCGCGCCGCCCTTGCCGGGACTACCGCTTGCTCTCCAGGGGCCATAGGTCCTGCCGTGAGATCCACGCAGACTGATACTACCCGGCCTGGCGCCCCTGCCGCCATTCCAGTGATAGGTCACCACATAGACGATCCGACGCCACTTGCCGATGGAGAAGGCCGTGGGTGCGGTCGGGCCGCTGCGAACGGCATTGGCGTTTGAGTTGTCGAAGATGCGCTGTCCAACGACTGATGGGCCGATGAGCGATCTGTCCCCGGTGGTGTACGCGCTGGTAGCTTCCTTGCCGGCGGACGGCACTATTGTTACGAGCGCGAGGTCCGAGGCGATTCCCGCCGTGCGCTCCCCTTCATAGACTCCCCGCACCCTGACAGGGTACTCCGAGAAGTCCCGCGGGGCGGAGAACAGGCCGTCATGGATGGTGCCCGCGCCGCCTCGCGCACGGGAGACGGACCAGTTGACGTCGGATGGGTCTATCAGGCTGGCGGTGCGCCCCTCGACCAGATAGGCCGTGAAGCGCAGCGTGGACCGGGCCGGGATGGTGGCCTTGCGAGGACGTATGTCCAGGGCCGGCACGAGGGGCTTGCCGGCGGGGCGCACGGTCGGCGCTCCCCCGCAGCCTGGCAGCGCCAGCGAAGCGAGCGCGACTGCCGCCGCGGCGAGCGCCAGGCCCGGTTCGATCAGTCGAAGACGCATCGCAGCCGCCCTCCGGCGCTATCCCCTCTGAGTCTTCCGCTTCGTGTGCTCGATAAGACCGCCGCCCTCGATTATCTGCTGGATGAACTCCGGGAAGGGCTGCGCGCGAAAAACGTGCCCCGTCGTCAGATTGGTGATGACGCCCGCATCGGCGTCGACCTCCACCTCGTCACCCAGGGAGATATCGTCGACGGCTTCAGCCGACTCGAGAATCGGCAGGCCGGTGTTGATGGCGTTGCGATAGAAGATCCGCGCGAAGCTCTTGGCAATGACGCAGCTGACGCCGACCGCCTTGAGCGCAACCGGCGCGTGCTCGCGACTGGAACCGCAGCCGAAGTTCTCCTCCGCCGCTACGATGTCTCCGGGCTTGACCCGCCCGACAAAGTCGCTGTCGATGTCTTCCATCGCGTGCTTTGCCAGCTCGGCCGGATCCGAGGTGTTGAGATAGCGGGCCGGGATGATGACGTCCGTATCGACATCGCGGCCGTATCGGTGTGCTGTTCCCTTGAACTTCATTCCTGCTCCTTCGGTATCCCTGCAGCTCCATGGCCTCGGGGTCCTGTCGCTGCGGTATCCCGCCGCGCCCTACGACGGCGCGACGATCTTGCCGGCGATCGCGCTGGCCGCGGCCACCGCCGGGTTAGACAGGTATACTTCGCTCTTCGGATGGCCCATTCGACCGACGAAGTTGCGATTTGTCGTCGCCAGCGCACGCTCGCCGGCGGCCAAGATGCCCATGTGACCCCCGAGGCACGGCCCGCACGTTGGTGTGGAAACGGCCGCCTCCGCCTCGATGAAGACGTCGATCAAGCCCTCTTTCGCAGCCTGGCGCGTGATCTGTTGAGTAGCCGGGATGACGATGCAGCGCACGTCCTGGTGGACCTTCCTGCCC
>DYIV01000093.1 GCA_020723435.1 Slackia heliotrinireducens
AGAGCACCTGCCTTACAAGCAGGGGGTCACTGGTTCAAATCCAGTATCGCCCACAAACTAATCCTATTCGAACCAGTCGGATGCTACTTCGCCGGAGGTCCGTCGCTAGAGGAGAGGCTCCAATTGCTCGATGAGCGGCGGCCGGTTCTCCGTGACCGTCTGCCAGACGATGTCGGGATCGACGTCGATGTAGCCGTGAATGAGGCGATTCCTCGTGGCGATGACGTCTGCCCACGGGATGTTGGCGTTCTCTTTCTGACCCGCTTCCGAAACCTGATTGGCGGCCTCCCCCAGGATTTCCAGCGAGTGAACGAGGGCGAACAGCAGCATTTAGTCGGACTCAAGATCCTCTCGCTTGCGTTCGCGAGCGAAGGATAAGGCCTTCTGAGCGGCCTCAAACATGTGGACGATCCTGACCCGGTCCTCACGCTTCATACTGAACGACCGCCTCTTTGCAACCTCATCTCGGAAGTGGCGGCAGAGGTCGCGCAGAGTCCGCAGGTCCGCCTTGCGCCCGATCGATTCGGAGAGCTCACGTTCCATGGCTACAAGCTGGAACATCCCTGGGACGTGGCCAGGCTGGAACTCGACCAGGAAGTCGACATCGCTGGCTGGGGCGAAATCCTCATGAAGAACGGAGCCAAAGAGGGCTAGCTGGCGAATGTGGTGCCGACGGCAAAAGCGTACTAGCTTGCGACGATCAATGTCGATGCGAACCGTTGACAACACCGCCCGGTCTTCACGCACACCCCTTGCCCGTTGGAGCTCACGGGTGTATATGTATCAGTGGCACATACTCTGGATACATACGAAGGGATCGGCCATGAAGACCACAGTGGTGATCGACGAACAGCTCATGAAAGCGGCGATGAAGGCGGCCGGCGTGAAGACGAGACGTCAGGCGATCGAGTTGGGCTTGAAGGAGCTTGTGCGAAGAAAGAACCTTGCGGAGCTTCGTGCGGAGCTTGGCACGTATGACCTAACGCTCGACATCGAGGAACTCAAGAGGTTGCGCAGTGCCTCGTAGCCTGGTGCTGGTCGACACATCCGCCTGGATACTTGCCCTTCGACGACCAGGCAACGCAACCGTGTCTTCCCGCATTGACGGACTGCTTGAGCAAGACGTCGTCGCAACCGCGGCTCCCATCAGGCTGGAGTTGCTCACGGGCACGAGAACGGAGCAGGAGTACCAGCGGCTTCAGGAGCGGCTGAGCGGTCTGCACGAAGTGCCAATTGTGCCTTCTACATGGTCACGGGCCGCGAAGCTGGGCTTTGATCTTCGGCGAAACGGTCTGACAATCCCACACATGGATCTTCTGATAGCGTCGGCGGCTCTGTCGATTTCTGCCACATTGCTGCATGCGGATTCCGATTTCGAAAGAATCGCGGCCCATTCCGATCTGGTTGTTGAGTCGATCGAAGCCGTCTGATCTGCGAGAACGGTCGAAACTCCGTCACCGCCTCACGCCGCCTGGTCTCCGCGCACCGCCTCATCGACGACGCGCATCAGCCGCTCGAAGTCGCTCGACTTCTCCACCGCCGCCACCACGCCAAGCGATCGCACTGAGTCCGGGTCCACCGAGCCGATATCTCCGGTCAGGACGATCGCCGGCGCCGAGTGACCCGCCGCTCGGATCTCGCTCAGGATCTCCGCTCCGCCGGTGCCCGGGATGTTCATGTCGACCAGCAGAAGGTCGAAGGTCTGCCGGCTGAGCGCATCCAGCGCCCCCCGCGCATCGCCGACTCCGACGAACCCGTGACCCGCTCGTGTGCTTGCCCGCTGCACCAGGCGCGTCAAGTCGGCGTCGTCATCTATCATCAGCAGGTCGATTCCCGTCTTGTCTGCGGCGGCCACGGCTCCTCTTCCCACAATCGACGACATCTTCCGCCTTTGTCTACCCACAGTAGCCGCTGTGAATCGGCCGGACACGCAATGGCGGATGGGCAGAAAAACAGCCTGCTACCTGCGTTTTTGTGCTTCGCATGCTGGGTACACGCTATGTGTGTCGTGGCGAGGCCTGAACTGACCGGAGATGGGTGAGATGGCGAAGACGCGGGACGCTGCGCTTGAGGCGCTCAACGAGGAGCTGAACTCGCTCACGTACTCCATCTCGCACGACCTGCGCGGTCCGCTCCGCGCGATAGGCGGCTTCTCCGACGCAATCGTCGAGGACTACTCGGACCGGCTGGACGACGAGGGCCGCCAGTACCTCTCGCTCATACAGACGAACGTCCGGAGGATGGGGCGGCTCATCGACGACGTGCTCCTCCTGTCACGTCTGAGCCGGAAGGAGCTCGATCCTGTCGAGATCGGCATGGAGGAGCTTGCAAGGTCGGTGTTTGCCGAGGCCGTCGCCGAAGAGCCCGGCCGCGAAGTTCGGCTCGATCTGGATCCGCTCCCGATGCAGTGGGGCGATTGCCCGCTGCTGCGAGAGGCGTGGTCCAGGCTCCTCACCAACGCCGTGAAGTTCACGCGACCCAGGCAGGTCGCCGTCGTCCACGTCGGCTGCCGTGCCGGCGAGAAGGAGAACGTCTACTTCGTCGAGGACAACGGTGTCGGATTCGACCCCCGCTACGCGCACAGGCTGTTCGAGCTCTTCCAGCGCCTCCACTCCGACGACGAGTTCGAAGGCAGCGGCGCGGGCCTGGCGATCGTGCATCGCATCATCAGCCGTCACGGAGGACGCGTATGGGCCGAAGGCGAGCCGGACAAGGGAGCGACGTTCTACTTTGCCCTCAAACCGGCAACTTCTGCCAAGTAGGAGATGGTCGACCATGCCACCTCGACACAGAGAAGAACGAATTCACGTCCTCTTGCTCGAGGACGTCGAGGCGGACGCGACGCTGATCGAGCGCGAGCTCGCCAAGCGCGGCGTAGAGGCGAAGACGAAGCGCGTGGATACCGAGCCGGACTTCGTGCGTGAGCTGGAGACCTTCGAGCCGGACGTCATCTTGGCCGACTACGCCCTGCCGTCATTCAACGGCATCGCTGCCTTGAAGATAGCGCGCCGCGCCAAGCCGGACACTCCATTCATCTTCGTCTCCGGCGCCATCGGCGAGGAGCTGGCCATCGAATGCCTCAAAATGGGCGCTGCGGACTACGTGCTCAAGGATCGCATATCACGACTGGGGCCGGCCGTGCGCCGGGCGCTTCGCGAGCAACGGGAATCCGATCAGCGGCGGGAGGCGATGGAGGCGCTGAGCAAGCACCTGGAGCTGACGAGCCGCGTGACGGAGACGAGTCCGGTACCGATCGTAGTCCTCGATCGCCGGGGCTACGTGATCTTCGCGAACAAGCGCGCCGAGCAGCTGTTCGGCCTGACCAGAAGCCGGGTCATCGGCCGTCGTCGTTCCCGTCGGGATTGGTGCATCGACGACTTCGCCGGCCGCCGGCTCTCAGAGGAGGAACTGCCTTTCGCACAGGTGATCGCCTCCGGCAGGGCCGTGTGGAACGTGCGTCACAGTGTTGTTGGCGCCGACGGCCACAGGATGGTCCTTTCGATCAACGCGTCGCCTCTTGAGAGCTGCTGCGGAGATATCGAAGGTGTCGTCATGACACTGGAGGACATTACCGAGAAGAGCGAGATGGAAGAGGGCCTGGCCTGGCTCGCATCCTTCCCGGACCTCAACCCGAACCCGGTTGTCGAGATAACGGCGGACGGCGCCGTCAGCTATGTCAATCCATCGGCCAAGAGACTTCTGCCGGGCCTGGAGAAGGACGGCTTCATCCATCCAGTCCTTGGGGGCCTCGAGGCGCTGGCGCAAGAGGTCAGAGCGGGGCGAGGCGGAGAGACGATCGATGAAGTGAAATGGGGCGACACGCTCTTTCATCGTACCGCCTGTCCTGTTCCGGGACGGGACCGGTTGCGTGTCTACCTTGTGGACATCACGAGCCGTCTCAAGGCGGAGGAGGCGCTGGAGGAGAGCGAGCGTCGGTACCGGCGTCTGGTCGAGGCGTCGCCGGACGGCGTCGGTGTCGTGCGGCGGGATGAAATCGTCTATGCGAACACCGCGCTGGCAACGCTGCTGGGAGCCGCCTCCCCCCTTGAGATCGTGGGGCGCTCCATCCTCGATTTCGTGGAGAAAGACAGGCAGCCGGAACTTGCCGACCGGCTCTGCGCGATAATTCAAGAGCGCGACACGCCTCCCTTGGCGGAGGCGCGTCTCGTGAGAATGGATGGAACCGTCGTCGACGTCGAGATTGCCGACATCCCTTTCACCTTTCACGGAGAGCCGGCCGCTCAGCTCGTCGCTCGAGATATCACAGAACGAAAGCGCGTGGATCAGCTCAAGTCGGACCTGATCGCGACGATCTCCCACGAGCTCCGGACACCGCTCGCGGTCATCTCCGGATACTCGACGCTTCTGTCTCGCGCGGGCAACGACCCGGAGGCCGTCGAGAAGGCCGTGGGCAAGATCCGAGATCGGACGGCGGCTATGACCAGGCTCGTGGAGCGGGTGCTCGACACATCTCAGATTCAAGCCGGCACCTTCTCGCTCGCGCTGGACATCGTCGATATCGGCGCGCTGGTTCGCCGATGCGCCCACTCCGTGCCGCTGACCGAGCGGCATCGCCTTCAAGTGCGTGTTCCGGACGGGCTGCCGCGCGTGCAATGCGACCCGCCCCGGCTGTGCATGGCCGTCTCGAACCTCGTCGACAACGCGGTCAAGTTCTCTCCCGGCGGCGGCGCGGTGAGAGTGAGCGTCTCGCATAGAGGCGACGCAATCCGCATAGCGGTGGCCGACAGCGGCATCGGGATTGCCCGCAGCGACCTGAAGCGTATATTCGATCGTTTCAGCCAGGTTGACATGTCCCAGACGCGTCCGTTTGGGGGAACCGGCATGGGATTGCATATCGTGCGCCAGATAGTTGAGCGACATGGAGGGCACATCGAGGTCAGGGCGACGCCCGGCAAGGGCAGCACCTTCACCATCGATGTCCCGGTCAGAGCGGTGGTGACGAGGCAAGAGGAGACGCTTCAGGCCGATCGTATGGCGGCGCGGGCAAGGCGACGCCTCCGCAGCGTGGCCCCCGGAGCGCATCGCAAAGCCTCGTAGGTGTGAGCGCCGGCGTAGCGGTAGGGGCAGACAAATGGATCGAAGCAACGAGGTCATCCGCATCCTCATCGTCGAGGACGTTGAAAGCGACGCGGTGCTTGTCGAGAGACGTCTGAAGAGGGGCGCGCTGCGATTCTCGATGCGCCGCGTGGAGACCCAGACGGCGTTCCTGGAGCAACTCGACGCGTTTCAGCCGGACGTCGTGCTGGCCGACTACTCACTCCCCAACTTCTCCGGCATGAGAGCGCTCGACCTCACGCGAAGGCTCAGTGCGGAGACACCCTTCATCTTCGTCTCCGGCGCCATGGGAGAGGAGCGGGCGATCGAGTGCCTGCGTCGTGGAGCCACCGACTATGTGCTCAAGGACAAGTTGGGCAGACTCGAGCCGGCGGTCCGACGCGCGCTCCAGGAGGCAAACGAGCGCCGCGAGTACGGGCGAACCGCGAGGGCTCTTGCCGAGAGTGAGAGGCGCTATCGCGCATTGGTGGAGACATCGCCGGACGCGATCATCCTGGCGGGGCTGGAAGGCGACATCATCATGGCGAACGAACGCGCGGCCGAGTTGGCTCGCTTCGAGAACGCGAGCGAAATCATCGGCCACAACGTGCTCGACTTCATCGCGCCGCAGGATCGGCGGCGGGGTCGGAAGCAGCTCATGGAGGCGTGCAGGACCGGATGCATGTCGGCCGCCGAGTACGAAGCGGCGGCGCATGACGGCACGACGTTTCCTGCCGACATCAGGGTCTCGTTGATTGCTACCGCTGCCGGGCGGCCGGAGGGTCTTGTTGCGGTGGTTCGAGACATCTCCGATCGTAGGCAGGCTCAGGCGAACCTCCAGGCAAGCCTGGCGCGGCTGCGATCGACTCTGCATCAGACGGTGAGCGCACTGGCCTCCGTGGCCGAGCGGCGCGATCCCTATACCGCGGGCCACGAGCGCAGGGTCGCCGAGCTCGCGCGGGCAATTGCGTCCGAACTCGGCCTCTCCGGCGCACAGATCGATGTCATCCACACGGCGGCCCTTCTTCACGACATAGGCAAGGTGGTCGTCCCGGCGGAAATCCTCACGAAGCCCGGCAGTCTGAACCGATTCGAGTTCGGCATCATCAAGATGCATCCACGCGTGGGCTGGGACATCGTCAAAGGGATCGACTTCGTGGGACCGGTCGCCAAGACGATACTCCAGCATCACGAGCGGCTCGACGGCAGCGGCTATCCTGGCCGTCTTGGGGGCCACGAAATCGCGACGGAGGCGAAGATCCTTTCAGTGGCCGATGTCGTGGAGGCGATGTCGTCTCACCGGCCGTACCGGCCGAGACACTCGGTGCGCGAGGCCTTGGAGGAGATAGAACGAGGCGCCGGCGTCATCTACGACGAGCCGGCGGCCGCCGCGTGCCGGAGACTGCTGAGGCGCAAGGGGCCGTCCAAGTTCGAGTGGGAACCGGGCGTCGCGCAACTGAACGCGCTACGCTTCGACGGAAGACGCTCCCGGTCGGCGTAGCTGATTTGCAAATCGGCTCCGACCAAGTACAATACGTGACTGTTGCACGCACTGCGGGAGCCGTGGTGTAGCCTGGTTTAACACGCTGGCCTGTCAAGCCAGAGATCGCGGGTTCAAATCCCGTCGGCTCCGCTCAGGCCACACCTCATGATCCGGGGCTGTCCCCGAGCATTCGACGTGACCGAATACCTCGGTTGCCCACCCGCTTCGTTTCTTCTATCCTGTCGTCACGCGGCGACGGGCTACACGTGTGCGAGGAGCTGAGAGTTCATGGCGCTCAACTGGGACGACATCGTCTGCATCATCCCGATCATCACTCCGTTCAATGACGACTACTCGGTCGATGAGGGTGGGCTGCGGGCTCTCGTCGACTATCTCATCGACAAGCAGAGCGCACACGCAATCGTTCCGTGCGGAACCACCGGCGAATCGCCGACGCTCTCGCACCGAGAGCACATTCGCGTCATCGAAATCGTCGTCGACGCGGTCGCCGGTCGCGTGCCGGTGATAGCGGGCGCCGGATCGAACAGCACGCGCGAGGCGATCGAGCTGACGAAAGCGGCCGCCGACGCCGGCGTCGGCGCGACGCTGCAGGTCGGGCCATACTACAACCGACCCAGCCAAGCCGGCATCGCCGAGCACTATCGCGCCATCGCCGCGGCCTGCCCGCTGCCTATCATCATCTACAACATCCCGTCACGCACCGGACGCAACATCGAGCCGGCCACGATCGTCGAGCTCGCCAAGGTGGAGAACATAGTCGGCCTCAAAGACGCCTCCGGCGACATCAACCAGGCGGGTGCCATCCTGCGCGCGACGAGAAACGAGCACTTCTACGTGTGGGCGGGTGAAGACGCGCTGACGCTTCCGCTGCTGGCGCTGGGCGGTCAGGGCGCCGTCGCCGCCATCGCTCACGTGATGGGAGACGACGTCTGCGCCATGGCGAGCGCCGTCCGCGCGGGAGATCTGCCGGCCGCGCGCGCCATCTACGATCGCACGATCGATCTGATCGCGGCGTTGTTTTGCGAGCCGAACCCGGCTCCGGTCAAGCAGGCTCTGGAATGGCTTGGCCAACCCGCCGGCCCGCTACGTCCGCCGCTGGCTCGCATGACGGAGACGGGCAAGGAGCGGTTGCGGGCGGCGATGGTCGACGCCGGCAAGCTGTCCTAAACGGCCTGCCGGGCCGTTGCCTCACGCGTTCGAAGTCATGTATCATCTCAGGCTGTGGCTCAGGACGCGCGTGTCGCGGTCTCGGGGCGACGAGGCGAGGTAGCTCAGTCGGTAGAGCGAGGGACTGAAAATCCCTGCGTCGCCGGTTCAATTCCGGCTCTCGCCACAAAAGTCAAAGAGGGTGTCGGTGCGAACCGGCGCCTTTCTTGTTTGCCGTTTCTGCCG
>DYIV01000003.1:0-24040 GCA_020723435.1 Slackia heliotrinireducens
GAAGTCCCGGCCGCAGCCGCCCCACGTGACCGGGTACAACCGCCGCCCGGAGACTTCTTCTCTTGCCGTCGAAGTCGGCGCGATCGACACTCCCGCCTCATCGCCGCAGGACGCGGTGGCCGAGGCCGATCTGGTCTTCATCGCCACCCCGGTCGGCGCGATTCTGGAGACACTCTCGCACGTGGCGCCGGCGCTGAAGCCGGGGGCGATCGTGTCCGACGTCGGCAGCACGAAGGCGGGTATCGTCCACGCGGCGGAGGAGATCGTCGCAGAGGGCGTCCGCTTCATCGGCGGGCATCCCATGGCGGGTTCGGAGCGCGAAGGCGTGATGAACGCGTCGCCGACCCTCTTTGTCAACGCGTACTACCTGCTCACGCCGACGCCGAACACGGACATGGAGGCGTTCGGAAGGCTCCACTCGCTGTTAGGCGAGATGGGCGCGACGGTGCTGGCGGTGGATCCGGAGTCGCACGATCGAGCCGTCGCGGCGATCAGCCATGTGCCTCACATCGTGTCCTCGGCGCTTGTCAATCTGGCGGGCGCCGCTTCGAAGGAGAATGACACGGCGCTGAGAATCGCCGCGGGCGGCTTCCGCGACATGACGCGCATCGCCGCGGGCAACGCGAGCATGTGGGCCGATATCTGCATGACGAACTTCTCTGCCATCCTCGAGGAACTCGAGGCCTTCCAACGACAGCTGGACCGCGTCGCGAATGCCATTCGCTTGGGAGATCGGGAGGCGCTGACCCAGGCGCTGGAGGATGCGCGGCGTCTGCGAGGCAAGTTGCCCGCCGTCTGGCAAAAGGAGCCGGTACCCCTGCTCGAGCTACACGTTCCGGTCATCGACCGGCCCGGCGTGATCAGCGAGATCACTCTCACCATAGGCCAGCTTTCGATCAACATCGAAGACATCGAACTCGTGCACGCGAGCGAGGCCGCGGCGACTCTCAAGCTGGTGGTCGAACGTGGGCCGAACCTCGACAAGTGCGTTGCCGCGCTGAAAGCCAAGGGCTACGACGCGCAGGTCATCGAAGTCGGCGGAGAGTAGCCATGGACCTCGTCGTCGCTCCACCCAGCAGCGGCCTGCGCGGTACGGTCCATGTGCCGGCCGACAAGTCGATATCACATCGCGCGCTTATCTTGGGCGGGATGGCCCAAGGGACGACGCGCATCACCAATCACCTCCATTCCGAAGACGTCAACGCGACATGGAATGCGCTGGAGGCGCTGGGCGTGTCGATCGGTCACGAGGGCCGGGACGTTGTCGTGGAGGGTGTGGGGCTGCGCGGGTTCAGCCCGCCGAGCACTCCTATGGAGTGCGCCAACTCCGGCACGACGATGCGAATCCTGGCCGGGCTCTTGGCGGGTCAGGACTTCGCGTCGGAGCTTAGGGGCGATGAGTCGCTGAGTCGCCGCCCCATGGGCAGAATCATCGATCCCCTGAGGGCCATGGGGGCGTCAATCGAGGGGACGGACGGTCACCCCCCGCTTCGCATCACGGGCGGTCCGCTCAAGGGTGTCGATCACACCCTCGCCGTCGCGAGCGCTCAGGTCAAGAGCTGCCTGTTGTTGGCCGGTCTCTTGGCTGAAGGCACCACAAGGATCGCCGAGCCCGCGCAGTCGCGCGATCATACGGTGCGCATGCTTCGCCACTTTGGGGCCCACGTGGAGTCGCACAACTGCGCTCACAGTATCAATGGTGGTCAGATGCTGACCGGCCGCGCGGTGGAGGTCTGCGCCGACATCTCCTCGGCCGCCTTCCTGGTGGTAGGAGCCCTAATCGTCCCCGATTCGGAGCTGCTGCTGCCGGGCGTGGGAGTGAACCCGACCCGGAGCGGGGCTCTGGAGGTTCTGGGCCGGATGGGGGCCTGCATTGAGCGGCGGAGCGACCGCGAGACCAGTGGGGAGCCAGTGGCCGATCTGACCGTGTCGACCTCGAGTCTTTCCGGCGCCGTTATCGACGGTGACGTCGTGCCCCGCCTCATTGACGAGATACCCATCCTGGCCGTCGCCGCGACGCAGGCCGCAGGCCGGACGACCATCGCCGACGCGGCCGAATTGAGGGTCAAGGAGACCGATAGGATTGCGGCGTTGGCTCACGAGCTGAGGAAGATGGGCGCAAGCATCGAGGAGCGTCCCGACGGGATGATCGTCGAGGGACCGACGCCGTTGCGGGGCGCCATATGCGATGGCCACGGAGACCACCGGATTGCCATGGCTTTGAGCATTGCCGGGCTCGTGGCCGACGGCGAGACCACCGTGCGGGGCACGGAGTGCATTGACGTATCCTTCCCGGGATTCGAACAGGCCCTGATTGGCGCGGCGGGTCCTCCGGGCAGCTAGCCTACGACGACCGAGCCGCGGAGCTCCCGAGGTGGATCGATGACGAAACGCGACAGAGAGAGACTGCCTTCCTGGCTGGCAAGGCCCATCCCGCGACCAGGCAGGCGGCGTGACGTGTCACGCGCTCTCGCACGGCGCGGGCTCGAAACCGTCTGCAAGAACGCCCGCTGCCCCAACCTCAACGAATGTTACGGCGCAGGTACCGCCACCTTCCTTATCCTCGGAAACGTCTGCTCTCGCGGATGCCGCTTCTGCGCGGTGCGGGCAGGCAGGCCGGTGCCGGTTGACCCGAGGGAGCCTGAGGCCGTCGCGGCGGCGGTTGAGGAGATGTGCCTGGACTACGCCGTCGTCACGTCGGTGACTCGAGACGATCTGGCCGACGGAGGAGCCGGCCAGTTCGCGGCGACGATCGTGGCGATACGCGCCAGGCGGCCGGAGTGCCGCGTCGAGGTCCTGACGCCGGACTTCGCGGGATCGGCCGCCGCTGTCGCGACCGTGGTCGGAGCGGGACCCGATATCTACAACCACAACGTCGAGACGGTTCCCAGGCTCTACGAACGCGTTCGTCCCGGAGCCGATTTCGAGCGTTCCCTGAAACTGCTCGAGCGCGCAAAGAGCATTGAGCCGCGCATGAAGAGCAAGTCGGGCCTGATGCTAGGTCTGGGAGAGAGCCGCAGCGAGGTTGAGGAGGTTCTCAAGAGCCTGCGGGGGATCTCCTGCGACGGCATCACCATCGGCCAGTACCTTGCTCCAGAAGGATGTCTGGCGGTCGAGCGATACGTGACTCCAGGGGAGTTTGAAAGCCTGGCCTCCCTCGCGCGCGGCCTGGGCTTCTCGATGGTGGCGTCGGGGCCCTTGGTCCGCAGCTCGTACCACGCGGCCGAGCTCGCGTCAGAGGGCCGGGTGTAGGAATGGGAAACACCAAGTGGCGCCTCATCGACGACTGCATCCGAACCGGCGCGATGAACATGGCTCTGGACCTTGTGCTTCAGCAGGGAATACTGAGAGGCGGCGGAGCGCCGACGCTCCACGTCTACAGGTGGGCACCGGAGGCCGTCTCACTGGGGCGCATGCAGAAAGCTGAGGCTGCACTTAACCTTGAGGCTTGCGCCTGGGACGGGGTAGATGTCGTCCGTCGGCCGACTGGTGGCAGAGCCGTGCTGCACGGGCGTGACTACACGTTCTCCATAGTGGCACGTGCGGACGGCCTCATCTCTCGGAACGTCTGTGAGTCGTACGCCTTGCTTGCGCGAGTGACGAGAAGGGCACTGGGGGAACTTGGCCTCCGAGCGGACATCGGGCGCGTGGCAGCGAGGGGCGCTGCGAGAAGCGCCTGCTTTTCGTCGGCGACCTTGGCCGACGTGATCGTGGAGGGTCGCAAGATTGCCGGGGGAGCGCAGAGGTGGGAGGGTATCGCCCTTCTCCAGCAGAACTCGCTGCTACGCTCCGCCGACCATGAACGGACATTGCGATACATCAGGCCGGGGCGGCGACAGAGCCGGGATTCGGCGCTGTGGGAGCTGGCCGACTCGACAGTAACGCTGGAGGAGGCGCTGGGCTCGTCGCCGGCACACGATCAGATCACCGCGGCGCTGTCGGGAGCCCTCGCGCATGAGCTGGCGACGGATGTCGAGCGCGATGAGTTCAGCGAGGAAGAAGTGGCTATGGCAAATGAACGTGTGGCGATCGTGGCGGCGTGAGCCAGGAGCGCCCGGGTCGGGCACCCTTCTCTTGCCGGCGGCCGGAAGGTACTATGTAGTCACGCAATCGCCCGCCCGACCCGGGGATTCGCGAAGGACACTACGTGAGAGTAAGTACGGATGATCATAGCGATTGATGGACCCGCCGCTTCCGGCAAGAGCACCGTGGCCCGAGAGGTGGCCCGGAGGCTGCACTTCCAATATCTCGACACGGGCGCGATGTATCGCGCCGTCACCTGGCAGGCGCTCGAGGACAAGGTGGACGTATTCGATCAGAGCGCTCTTCAAGGCCTGGCGAGGCGAATACCTCTTCGCTTCGAGAAGTCCGAGGGCAACGACATCGACGACAAGGTCCTCGTCGGCGACCACGATGTGACGGCGCTGATTCGCTCTCCCAAGATCAGCTCGATGGTGTCTCTCGTGGCCCGAGTCTCGGGGGTGCGCAAGGTCATGGTCGAGAAGCAGAGAGAGCTGGCCCAAGGCCATGACGCGGTTGTCGAAGGGCGCGATATCGGCACCGTCGTCTTCCCGCACGCGGACGTGAAGGTGTTCCTGACCGCGAGCACTGTTGAGCGTGCGCGCCGTCGTTCGGCCGAGATGGAGAGCGAGGGGCACTGCGTCGACGTCCACTCACTCGAGCGCGAGCTCATCTCTCGCGACACCATAGACAGCCAGCGGCGCAGCGGTCCGCTGCTGCGCGCGTGCGACGCTCATGTTGTGAACACGACCGATAGAACGATCGAGCAGGTTGTCGCCGAGATCATCAAGCTCTGCGAGAGGTCGTAGTGTGCTGTACGGTTTTGCGAGGGTCCTGATCTGGCCGTTGACCAAAGTCCTCTACCGGCTGGAGATGACGGGGCGGGAGAACCTACCGGCCCGAGGCCCGGTGATCGTCGTCGCAAACCATTCGAGCTACATCGACCCTGTCATCGCTGGGCTCGCGAACAGGCGCCAGATTCACTACATGGCGAAGGCCGAGCTCTTTGAGATTCCCGTCTTGAGCTGGCTAATCAGACGACTCAACGCTTTTCCCGTGCGCCGGGAGACGGCCGACCGCACGGCGATCAGAACGGCGCTCGATCTGCTTGCGCGAGGCGAAGTCGTGCTGCTCTTCCCGGAGGGCACAAGGTACCGGCTGGAGGGGCTCGGGCCGATTCAACCGGGCGCGGGGGTGATCGCCGAGAAGGCGGGCTGTCCGATCGTTCCCATCACGCTGATCGGGACCGACAAGGTCATGCCGGAGGGAGCGCGCCTGCCACGCTTTCCGAAGATCAGTGCTATCGTGGGCGAGCCGATGATGCCTGAGGCGGACGTCGGAGGTCCGCGAGAGGCCAAAGAGAAGGCGCGCCGGCTGATCGGGGGCGCCATGCGCGAGGTTGAGCAGACGAAGCGGCGCCGGCTCGGTGCGCCCGCCACGTCCGCCAAGACATCCGAGGGGACACCGTGAAGATTGAAATCGCGGAGCATGCCGGGTACTGCTACGGCGTGGAGCGCGCGCTCAAACTGACGCGAAAGGCTAGCGATCAGTCGCCGACACCTATCCACACGCTGGGCCCGATCATCCATAATCCTCAGGTCGTTGACTCCCTGGCGGCGGATGGGGTCACGCCCATCGCCGACGTCGGGGAGGCCCATAGCGGGACGGTCATCGTGCGTTCGCACGGCGTAGAGCCGGCCGTCATCGAATTGGCCAAACAGAAGGGGCTCGAAGTCGTCGACGCGACGTGTCCATTCGTCGCGGCGGCGCAGCAGCGGGCGGCTGACTTGGTTCGCGAGGGGTACAGGCTCGTGATCGTGGGCGAGCACGATCATCCGGAGGTCGTGGGCATCCTCGCCCGCGCACGAGGGGGCGCCCTCGTCGCCGAGAAGCCGGAGGACCTTGCCGATCTGGGGGAGTGCAAGCGCGTTGGAGTCGTTGTCCAGACGACGCAGTCGATCGCCCGGCTCCAGGAAATCGTCGGTCAGCTGCTGCTGATCTCATCCGAGCTGAAGGTGTACAACACGATATGTGACGCCACGACCAACCGGCAGAAGTCGGCGAAGGACCTGGCGCGCCGCGTCGACGTGATGCTGGTGGTGGGGGGGAAGAACAGCGCGAACACGACGCGGCTGGCGCAGATCTGCACAGAGAGCAATGCGGACACACACCACATCGAAACGGCACGCGAGCTGGTTCCGGAGTGGTTCGGGAACGCCCGGGACGTTGGGGTGACCGCCGGAGCGTCGACGCCCGACTGGATTCTGGATGAAGTCGTGATGGCGCTTACGCGGATAGGCGAGTCTCTCGGGTAGCCGTCGGAAAGCGGGGTCTGTAACCATGGCACTGCCGCTCGTGGCGGTCGTCGGCCGTCCAAACGTCGGCAAGTCGACGCTCGTCAATCGCATCGCCAACCTGCAGCAGGCCATAGTGCACCAGGAGTCGGGCGTCACCCGCGACCGCAACTACGTACGGGCCGACTGGTCGGGCCGGGACTTCATGCTGATCGACACGGGCGGCCTCGACTTCGCCGCGGACCTGCCGATGCAGACCGCCATTCACGCCCAGGCGCTCGTCGCGGCCGAAGAGGCCGATCTCATCCTCTTCGTCGTCGAGGGGCCGGTCGGTGTGATGGGCGGCGATGAGGAGATCGCCGACGTTCTGCGGCGCTCGGGCAAGCCGGTCCTGGTCGTTGTCAACAAGGCGGACAATCCATCGGACGATTCGCTCAGGCACCCGTTCCACAAGCTCGGCCTGGGAGAGCCGATGCAGGTCTCCGCGATCCACGGCACCGGCTCCGGAGACCTGCTCGATGAAGTCGTAGCGCGGCTGCCGGAATTGGAGGCAGAGGAAGAGGAGTCCGACGCCGTGCCCGTGGCGATCGTCGGGCGTCCCAACGCCGGCAAATCGTCACTGCTCAACAGGCTCGTTCGGATGGAGCGAGTTGTTGTGAGCGAGATGCCGGGCACGACACGGGATTCCATCGACACCCTCGTCACTCTGGGGAAGTCGACATATCGGTTCGTCGACACCGCCGGTTTGCGGAAGCGCTCAAAGGTTGACGAGCCCGTGGAGTACTACGGATTCGTGCGCGCTCTCAGGGCGCTGGATCGCTGCGATGTGGCGCTGGTGGTGCTCGACGCGTCGCTGGGCGTGGGAGATGCGGACCAGAAGGTCGCCGACTACGCCGCCAGCCGAAAGTGCGCCACCATCATCGTCATCAACAAGCGCGATCTGCTGGTCGGCGACGAGCTTCGCGAGTTTCGCGAGGATGTGCGCGAGAAGCTGCGATTCATCGCGTACTCGCCGATCCTCTCTGTTTCGGCAAAGACCGGTCAAGGCACGGGCCGCGTGCCGGGGTCGATCGATCGTGTGGCGGCCCAACACCGCGCGCACGTCCCGACACCTCAGCTCAACGCCTTCGTCGGAGACATCAAGAGCGGGGGGCACACCGTCTCCAAAGGCGGCAAGGCCTTGAAGTTGAAGTACGCCACGCAGGTCGGTGGTTCTCCACCCGCCTTCTGCTTCTTCGTGAACCACCCACGCTTGGTGACGGAAGGATTCCGCCGGTATCTTGAGAATCGTCTACGTGATGCCTTTGGCTTTGAAGGCACGCCGGTTCTGCTGAAGTTCCGGCCGGCGAAGTAGTGCGGGTCGGGCCGGCGGCGGACGCCATGGCGGGCCGGGCGGGAATCCGGCGACGGTCAGCAACAAAGCACGCTGCTCATCCTCGAGGGTGATATGGGAACACAAGTGGGCGTAGTAATCGCCGCGTATCTGCTCGGCTCTGTGCCGGTCGGGCTGATCGTGGGCAAGCTCTTCTTCGGGAAGGACATCCGGGAACAGGGAAGCGGTAACTTGGGCGCTACCAACGCGTACCGCGCTCTCGGCCCGGTCGCTGGGGTTCTCGTCTTCGTTCTGGATGTCGGGAAAGGCGCGGCCCCAGTCTATGTGGCGCTACGACTTTGGGGCTCGCCGACCGATCCATGGAGCACCCTGGTTCTCGTGATGACGGGGATGGCCGCCATCGCGGGACACAACTGGCCAGTCTATCTCAAGTTCAGAGGGGGGAAAGGGGTCTCGACCGCCGCGGGGGTCCTGGTTGTGCTGTTTCCCTACTTGACTGCCGGGCTCGCGGTCGTCTGGATGGCAGCCGTTCTGCTGACCAGATACGTATCTGTGGGGTCGATCGCCATAGCGCTTGGGTTTCCGGTTCTGGTGACGATCTTCTACGGCTCCAATCGCGTCTACGTTGCGTTTAGCGTCGTCGCCGCGGCAGTGGTAATATTCAGGCACAGATCCAACATCGGCCGACTGCTACGGGGGGTCGAGCCGAGAGTCTTGGCGGGCACATCCAAGGAACCATCGAATGACTGAGAAGATCGCCGTCATTGGCGCCGGGAGCTGGGGCACGGCGAACGCGCGACTGCTGGCGCTGAAAGGCTATCGCGTCGGCCTCTGGGCGCGCGAGTCCGAGGTCGTTGAGTCCATACTCTCCGAAGGGCGTAACATCTACTACCTGACCGACCTCGATTTGCCACGGCCGGCGGTGGAGCCCACCGGAGACTTGGAGGAGGCCGTCGGGGGGGCGGGCGTTGTCGTCTTGGCGGCGCCATCGCACGTTCTGCGTACCGTCGTGTCGAAGTTGCGCGACTTCCTCACTCCCCAACAGGCCATCGTGAGCCTGGCCAAGGGAGTTGAGCAGGGTTCGCTGAAGCGAATGACCGAGGTCTTGACCGAGGAGCTGCCCTCAAAGCTGCATTCCCGTCTGGCCGTCCTTAGCGGTCCCAACCACGCGGAGGAAGTGGGCAAGGAGATCCCGAGCGCTACGGTCGTCGCCGCCTTCGAGCCGGTCGTCGGCCGGCTTCTCCAAGGCGTATTCATGACCCCGTACTTCCGCGTCTACACTAATCCGGATGTCATCGGTGTGGAGCTTGGCGGCGCGACGAAGAACGTCATCGCCATAGGCGCCGGCGTCTCCGACGGCCTAGGCTTCGGCGACAACACGAAGGCATCGCTTATCACACGGGGGCTGGCCGAGATGACACGCCTGGGTGTGCGGCTTGGAGCGGAGCCGCTGACTTTCGCCGGCCTTTCCGGCATCGGAGATCTGATCGCCACGTGCACGAGTTCCCACTCGCGCAACAGGGCGGTGGGCGAGCAGTTGGCGAAAGGCATGACGATCGACGATATAGCGGCGGCCACCAAGATGATCGCGGAAGGCGTCCGAACGGCACCGGCGGTTCGGGCGCTCGCGGAACGTATGGGTGTCGAGGTGCCGATTACGGTGCAGGTGACGGAAGTCCTGGCTGGAAGGAAGGATGCCAGGGAGGCGGTCACTTCGCTGATGAGCCGGGGCGCCACGGATGAACTAGAGGAAATCGCCGTCTTGACCGACGGTCGGGAGTTCCGCCAGGCAAGCTCATAAGGAGAGCGGGGCCGGCGACGGGGGAGCGAGAGGAGAAGATGTCGATGGAGCTGCGTGGGAAGTGGATCCGATGCGTCGTATTGGCGCTGGGCGGCGTGATCGCGCTCGCGGTTGGCACGGCGGGATGCGGAAGCGGCGGTAAAGCAAGCGTGGGACCGGGAGTCATTTTCAACAACGTCATCGCGGCGGACCTTGGGGGCGAACTGAAGATTGCGTTCGCCGACTACAGCCGGGCGCCGGCCATGGAGCATCCGCGCGAAGCGGAAGAGAACTTCATGATCACGCTCCATCCCGTGTGGTCGCCGGACGGGGAGAAGCTTGCGTTCACCCGGACGGTGGAGGGCGAGGAAGAGGCACTCTTCGTCAGGGAGAGTCTTGGCCATCCCGAAGCGGAGGCGGAGGAGATAGGACCTGCGACGGGCAAGCCGGTCTGGTCTCCCGCGAGCGACAGGATCGCATACCTTGCCATGACAAGCCCGGCCGCCGAAGCAGAGGGTGAGGGCGGCGAGGAGAAGGCGCCGGAGGCGAGCGAGGCCGACGATGCCGGAGGCCTGGACGAGGCGCAGGCAAGCAGCGAGGGTTCCGCGGAGAGCGAGGCCTCCGAGAGTTCAGGTGAGGGGGGCGGAAGTGAAGAAAAGAAGGCACCGGAGGAGCCGGAGCCGGTCGGCCTCACCGTGGTCGGAGATGACGGATCGAATCCGCGATTGCTCGTTCGCGGCGAGGCGGACCCGATAGGCTGGTCTGACGAAGCCATCTACTATGTCGCCGGCATCTATGGCATGCGCAGCCTCCGGGCGATCAACGCGGACGGCAAGAAGGACCGCGGCGTGTACGCGGCGTCGGGTTCTGGTCGGTTTGTGGGAGAGGCCGCGCTGTCGCCGGACGGGGACCGCGTGGCTATCGAAGTCGTGAGCCCTGACGAGAGCAGCGTTCTCGTCGTCAAGGAGCTTCGCGGGGGACGCGCCGTTCAGGTGACGCGTTCCGGATCAATCGCGGGACTCTCATGGTCTCCCAACGGCAAAGAGGTCGCCTTCGTGCTCGCTCCTTCGGCAGGCAGCCCGGGCCGCGTCATGAGATGGGCCGTGGGCTCAGGGGCGGCCGTGCCAGTGACGGCCGAGGGCGGCAAGTATCGGTGTCCGAGCTGGACGTCGGAGGGCAACGCGCTAGCCTACGTGAAGGACGGCGACATCTACGTTCAGCGCATCGGCAGCAAGAAGGCCGATCGCCTGACGAAGAGCGGCGACGCGGCGGATATTGCCTGCTCGCCCAAGTAAAGACGATTTGAGATGACGAGGGGCCTGCGCGGCCAGGGCCGCGCAGGCCTTGGCGCGTGCGGTTCCTGTCCGCATGGCGATATTCGCCTATAATGGATGGGTCGATCGCGGGATGTGGCGCAGCCTGGTTAGCGCACCAGTCTGGGGGACTGGGGGTCGCCGGTTCGAATCCGGCCATCCCGACGAAAGCAAGAAGATGTATCATCACCAGAGAAGATGAACCCTTCCGACGTCAAGAAAGCCGAGATGCTACGGTCGAGCGTGGCGTGGGTTGCCGTGTATTTCTTTGCCCTCCTCGCGGCGGTCATATCCCTGCGCGTGATGGTCTGGGTCGGCACGGGGGGCAAGGGGACGGTCGCCGCGGCTGTCTCTTGGATCAGCGAACCCTTCGTGCATGCGTTCAACAAGGGGACGGGACTGCCGACGTTCGCGCTGGGACGGGGACGGGTGGAGGTCGGATCGATCGTCGCGCTCATCGTTTATGGAGCGGCGGGCGTGGGCATGTGGCTTGTCGTAAGCGGATGGAACGAGCACGCGCGTCGTCTGGCGGAACTGTGGAGTGCTATGACGAAGGACAAGGCGAAATGAGCGGCTTCCATGTCGCGCCCGCCGAACACATCAAATCGGGCCGGGTCACCGACGTGTACTTCGAGAGAGGCCTGGAGATCCTAAAGGCCAGGGGTATAGACGCGCGCGTGGTGGGGGAGGTCCGCGCCGCGTCGCTGCCGGAAGATTGGGACTGGGCCATCTTCGCCGGGCTCGAGGAGGTCCTCGAGCTCCTAGAGGGCCTTCCAGTCGATGTGGCGGCCATTGCGGAAGGGACGGTCTTTGGGCCGGAGGATCCGGTTCTGACCGTGGAGGGATCCTATCAGGCGTTCTGTGTCTATGAAACGGCGCTTCTGGGTCTCCTATGCCAGGCGTCCGGCGTGGCCACCAAGGCCGCGCGGTGCAAGCAGGCCGCAGGGGGCCGCGGGGTGTACAGCTTCGGAGCACGCCGCATGCATCCGGCGATCGCGCCTATGATCGAGCGCAACGCGTATGTGGGCGGGTGCGACGGGGTCGCGGTGGGGGACAGCGCCGCGCTCATCGGCGAGAAGCCGACCGGGACAATAGCGCACGCGCTGATTATCGTCTTCGGAGACGAGGCTGAGGCGTTCAAGGCGTTCGACGAGGTAATCGATCCGGCGGTGCGCCGCGTGGCTCTGGTTGACACATTTCAGGACGAGAAGTTCGGCGCGCTCACAGCGGCTCGAGCCCTCGGTGACAACCTCTGGGCCGTTCGCTTGGATACCCCGCGCTCCAGGCGGGGGTCGTTCGAGGCGATTTTGCGGGAGGTACGCTGGGAGCTCGATCTGGCGGGCTACGATCATGTCAGGATATTCCTGAGCGGCGGCCTCGACGAGAACGCGATTAGTCGCTACAACCCATTCGCTGACGCGTACGGGGTAGGCACGGCGATCAGCAACGCTCCCGTCGTGGACTACTCCTTCGATCTGGTTGAGGTGGACGGCGTGCCTCGCGCCAAGCGCGGGAAGATGTCGGGGCGAAAGGAGCTGCGCCGCTGCGTCGAATGCGATGACACCACGATCGTCCCGGCCGGGGCCGACGAGTTGGAGTGCGAGTGCGGGGGAGCTATGCAGACGCTGACCGCCAGGATCATGTCGGGCGGGTCGAAGCCGGACTCATATCCGGAGGCGCGCCAGATTCGGGCACACGTACTCAATCAGCTGGGCCGGAGATCGCAGACGCTATGACCGACCGGCTTCGAAGTCCGCGTCTCACCGCGGTCCTGGCAGCGGCTCTCATCATCCTCGGGGGTCTGGCGCCGTCGCCGGGCGCCGCCAAACCGCCCACACCGAAGCCCACCCCCGCCGCGAAGGCGATGATTCTCATGGACGTTGAGACGGGCGAGGTGCTCTACGAGAAGTCCCCGGATACCAGACGACCCATCGCGAGCACGACGAAGATCATGACGGCCATACTCGTCGCGGAGAAGGCGAAGCTGTCCAGGCGGATTCGGGTCTCGCCGGCCGCGGCGCGAGTGGGGGAGTCATCAATGGAGCTCGTGGCGGGCGAGCGACGCACGATACGGGAGCTCCTCTACGCTATGATGCTCAAATCGGCCAACGACGCGGCGGCGGCGCTGGGGATCCACATCGGCAAGACCCTGCCCCGTTTCGCGACGATGATGAATCGGAAGGCGGCCCAAGTGGGGGCGCATCGAACGCGATTCGCCAATCCCCATGGACTCACGGCGCCGCGCAGCTACTCCACCGCCAGGGACCTCGCGATCATTGCCTCCTACGGGCTGAGGAATCCGACCTTCGCGAAGGTGGTCAAGACGAAACGGGTCAAGATCCCGTGGCCCAAGCACAGCTATCCGCGGGTCTTCAAGAATCACAACAAACTGCTGTGGGAGTTCCCGGGAGCGATCGGCGTCAAGACCGGCTACACCAACCCGGCGGGGCACTGTCTCGTCGGCGCGGCCCGCAGGGGACCGACGACGCTGGTTGCCGTGGTTTTGGGCGCGCCGAGCTCGGCCGACGCCTTGAGCTTGACGGCAGGCCTGCTCCGGAAGGGGTTCGCTGGCTATCAGTCGACGGAACTCATCGAGAGGGGGCAACCCTACGGGGAGCTGTCGTTCGTGGACACCTACGGTCGGGCGGTCGGACTCCTTGCCAACCGCGATGTGATGGCCGAGTGCTACGATGGAGACTCGGGTGTCGTCAACGTGTGCGTCGTGTCCTCCGAGGCGACGCTGCCGATCAGTCGCGGGCAGACCCTCGGGAGAGTGGAGGCCCGCCGCGGCGACGCCGTCCTGGGAAGTGCTCCAGTTGTCGCTGACCGGGACCTCGACGCACCCACCTTCTGGGACAGATTCGGCATCGTATGGTCTGCTAGACTGCGGGAGTTGGCGCGAACCGCCGAGCGAGGAACGGTCGCCGGAGAGTAGTTCGCCTGCTGCTTGAAAGTGCCGGCGCCTAGGGTATACGATAGCCGCGTTCGCCGGGACGCGCGTAGGGTCAAGCTCCCGGGGCCGATCCCGACGCAAAGAAGACACGATGAGGAGGACGTATGTTTCCGGAGGATCTCAAGTATTACAAGGAACATGAGTGGGTGCGCACCGAGAGCGATGTGGCGACGATCGGCATCTCCGACTACGCGCAGAGCGCGCTGGGCGACATCGTCTATCTCGAGCTGCCCGAGATCGGAGAGACCTTGAGTGCCGGAGACACGTTTGGCGAGGTTGAATCGGTCAAGTCCGTCTCGCAGCTCTTCACGCCGGTCGGCGGGGAAATCGTCGAAGTCAACACGGAGCTGGCGAATGCCCCCGAGACGATCAACTCCAATCCCTACGATGAGGGCTGGATGATAAAGGTGAAGATGTCCGACACCGCGGAGCTGGAGGAGTTGATGTCCGGTTCTGAGTATCAGGCTTTCGTGGAGCAGTAGGTTGAGGTAGGACGCGGGGTCTCGCTAGACTCTTGGGCGCTGTGTGCTACAATCCAGACGACCAGTTGAAGCGGGTGTTGTGAATGTCAAAAGCCGAGGAAATCAATACAATTCTGGCCGATTTGGCGGAGAAGTCCGACGACGACATCCGTGAGATTCTCGACGAGCTCTACCGCGAAGAAGAGCGTTTGTCCTACAGGCGTCGGATACTTCATGGCAAGATCGACATCTTGCGGGCGGAGCTCGTGGCTCGCTTGAAGGCACGCCGCGAAAGCGGCGAGGAGATCATCGGGCCGAAGGACCTCGACAAGCTCAGCGAGATCCTTGCTAGCGGCCTTCGGGGCAGGCCGCGAATAGACGTCGCAAAAGACGAAGACGTCTTCTAAAGCGCACGCTTCCGGCATCGGCCGATGCCCGCAATCAATGGGCTGCCGCACGTTGACAGGGCGCATCTGAGGCAAGAGAGGGACGCTGTCGACGGCGGGCGGTGCCGACCCACGCGAGTAATCCGGGAGGACTTCGTGAGCGAAACACGCATGCAGAAGATTGTTCGGGACTTCCTCGAAAGCCTCAGCCTCGATGTGGTTGAGGAGAGGATTATCAGCTACATCGTTCGGGAAGTAAGGATGGGCCGGAAGCTGTCCGCGGTACTGCAGGATCCGTACATCAAGAACCGGCTGACCGCGCAGCAGATCGACGACATACTCGAAAGCCCGGAAGTGCTCGATGCCATAGAGAAGGAACTCGAGCAGGCGTTCGAGACGAAGGATTTCAAGTTCAAGGAGTAGCTTCTTGCGCGTAGGGGGACTGAAGTGAAACGTTGTATGGCATGCGGGCATGAGAACCAACCGGATGCACAGAGCTGCGCCAAGTGTGAGAAACCGCTGGACGCGGGCACCGAAGAGACCCTCGGGTTCATACCTCCAGTCGAGATCGAGGCCGAGGCGAGTGAGGCTGAGATTGAGGCAAAGCTGGAGCGCGGAGCGGTGCTTGTCGTCAAGAAGGGACCCGACGCCGGCGAGCGTTTCGTTCTGCTGAAGGACGAAACCACGCTCGGCCGCGATCCGCAGAGCGACATCTTCCTCAACGACATAACCGTGTCGCGCAAGCATGCGCGCGTGGAGCGAAAGGGCAGCACGGTCAGGCTGGCGGATGTCGGCAGCCTGAACGGGACCTATGTCAATGGTGAGCGCGTTGACGACACCGATCTGCGGAACGGAGACGAGATTCAGATCGGGAAGTTCAAGATGGTCTTCTTGTCCCAGGACTAGGTGGGGAAGGCAATGACCACCACGCAGGGTCCCGAGAGCTCGAAGACCCACCTAACGATCGGCCGAGTCGTCGAGAAGCTCAAGGAGCGCTATCCGGACCTTTCCATCTCAAAGATCCGCTATCTTGAGGACGAGGGCCTACTCACTCCGGAACGCACAAGCGGCGGCTATCGGAAGTTTTCCCCGCGCGACATACAGCGTCTTGACGTAATCATGCGACTCCAGACCGAGCACTTCTTGCCGCTTGCCGTCATCAAGCGGAAACTCTCCGACCTGGACATGGGACAGGTCCCCGCGGAGCTGCAGGGGGCCGGAGGCATCGATTCGCTCGGGATGCCCTCCTCCGACTCGGAGCAGATGTCACTTGAGGACGTCGTCGGCGCGACCGGACTGAGCTCGGACACGATCGGGGAGCTTGAAACGTACGGGCTTGTCAAGCCGGTGAAGACGGCGCAGGGAAAGGTCTACGACAGTCTAGACGTTGAGGTCCTGAAGGCATGCAAGGGTCTTTCGCACTTCGGGATAGAACCACGGCATCTTCGGATGTACGGGACGTTCGCCCAGCGCGAGTCGGCGTTTTTCTCGCAGATTGTGCTGCCGGCGATGCATCAAGCCGGGGCGGACGAGAAGGGGAAGAGGAAGATGGGCGACGTCCTGCAGGACCTCTCCAGAGGAACGCAGTACCTCCACGCATTGCTGCTGCGCCGTGCGATGCGCGAAGACTTCGGCGACGAGTCGCCGTAGACAGGTACCGCGATGGGCAGGCGGCCTGAGCCCGTTCGATTCGTCGCCGACGAGATGCTCGGACGGCTCGCCACGTGGCTCCGACTTCTGGGGCAGGACGTCGAGTACGAGGCGCCTGTCGAGGACTCGTGGCTCCTCCGCCGCTGCCTCGATGACCCCGGTCGCATCCTGCTGACGAGAGACACCCGGTTAATGGAGACCCGGCCCGTGGCCCGGGGAGAAGTCGCCGCGATGCTCATCGGCAGCGACCATCTTCCGGATCAGCTGCGTCAGGTCATCGACTCGAGCGAGATCAAGCCCCTGCCGGCTCGCTGCGGCGTCTGCAACTCAGAGCTGATCTTGAGAGACAAAGCGGAGGTCGAGGGTGACGTTCCGGCGTATGTCTTCCGGACGCAGGAGGTGTTCCGCCAATGCGCGAGGTGCGGGCGGATCTACTGGCGAGCCACGCAATGGGACCGGATCCAAAACGTGCGATCCAGCGTCTTCGGGGAATAATCCGGTTGTGTTAAAGGAGAATGCGGGGCCTAGTAGAATCTAAGCCGACAGGCTATCCAGCCAGGTCGTCTTGATAGGAGTTGACGCAGGCCGCACGATGGCTGAGTCACCAAAGCAGCAATCGAACTCGGACGAGGCGCCGGTGGCGAATACCGGTGCCAGTCGTATCGACACCACGCTCTTTGCACACCCCAGTGAGCGCGAGGCGGCCAAGATCCTTGAGTTCTACCGCATTCGCTGGGAGTACGAGCCGACCTCCTTCCCGATCGCTTTCGACAAGAAGGGCAACGTCATCCAGAGCTTTACACCCGACTTCTACCTTCCCGACCTCGACCTCTACATTGAGCTGACAACGATGAGCCAGAAGCTCGTGACGAAGAAGAACCGTAAGGTTAGGCGTCTGCGGGAGTTGTATCCCGACATCAGAATCAAGATCTTCTACCAGAAGGACTTCCGCAGCCTCCTGCTCAAGTACGGTCTGTACGAGAAGCCGGAGGCCGACCGGGGGGATCGGGAATAGGTCATGCGCGCGATCCGGGCGTCCGGATAGGGTGGCGGCCGGCGAGGCGCCTTGACGGGAGTCCGAGCCGTCACGGTAGGAACGCGGCGGGGCACGTAGAATAGGTCCGCCATGGGAAGGCGCCTCGAAGACGACATCCAAGAGATCCTCTACGGTACAGAAGAGATCGTCCATCGAGTCGCCGAACTCGGAGAGGCAATCACCGCGCACTACCGTGATTCCGGCCGTGAGCTGCTGCTCGTCAACGTGCTCAAGGGCGGCGCCATCTTCGTGGCCGACTTGATGCGGGCGATCGACCTGGAGACATCCGTCGACTTCATGGCCATATCCGCCTACGGTCCCTCATCGGATGAGATAGGTGTCGTGCGCATCCTCAAAGACCTCGAGGAGCCCATTGCCGACAAGGACGTACTCATCGTGGAGGACATCATCGATACCGGTCTTACCTGCAACTATCTGAGGCAGAGTCTGGCGTCGCGCGGCCCGGCTTCCCTGGAGATATGCACACTTCTCGACAAGACCGTGCGCCGAATCGCCGAAATGCCCATCGCCTTCAGCGGCTTCGACGTGCCCGATCTGTTCGTTGTGGGCTACGGCCTCGACTACTTGCAGCGATATCGCAACCTGCCGTACGTCGGGGTGCTCAAACCCGAGGTCTACTTTGGCTAGGCGGGGCGGGATCCGGTTGATTCAGGCGTCGCCGAGGGATGTGGCCTGATGCTTATCGTTCGGCGGCTCGCGATCGCTTTCTGTGTCCTGTGCACAGTCCTCGTCGGAGGTGTCGTCGGCTACGTTCTCATCGAAGGCTGGAGCCTGCTGGACGCTCTGTACATGACCGTGATCACCGTTGCGACGGTCGGATTCCGAGAGGTGCATCCGCTGTCGGACGCGGGCCGCCTTTTCACGATTGGCCTCATCCTGTCTGGAATCGGAGCCTTGGGATATAGTGTCGGTGTCGTCGTGGAGTTCATGGTGGAGGGACACCTCTTCGGGATGGTGGAGATGAGACGGACGGAGCGCAAACTGTCGGGGATGCGGGACCACTTCATTGTCTGCGGGTTCGGACGCGTGGGCGAGGAGGTGGCGAAGGGCTTCGCGGAGGCGGGAGCCGATTTCGTCGTGATCGAGAGGGACGCCGACCGGGCCGCCGAGTGCGAGTCGGAGGGGTGGCTGTGCGTTGCGGCGGACGCGACCGACGACGACGTGCTGCGGCAGGCTGGAATCGAGAATGCCAAGGGGCTGGTGGGCGCCGTCGATACCGACGCGGACAACGTCTTCGTCGTTCTCAGCGCGCGCACGCTAAGGCCGGACATCTTCATAGTGGCCCGGGCCAATCAGGTCGAGTCTGAGGCGAAGCTGACGAAGGCGGGGGCCGACAGGGTCATGTCGCCCGCCGCGGTCGGGGGGCGTCGGATGGCCAACATGCTGGTGAAGCCGGTCGTAATCGACTACGTGGACTACGTCACCCACGGCGACAACGTGGAGTTTCGCCTTGAGGAGTTCTCAATGTCCGCCGAGTCGGAGCTTGCGGGCAAGACGATCGGCGAGGCGCAGGTTCGCGACCGAGCGGGCACGCTAATTCTGGCCGTGCGAAAGCCGAACGGCGAGTTCAACACAAATCCTTCATCGTCGACGCGGTTTGAGGCCGGCGACAAGCTTGTCGTGATTGGCACCGCGGAACAGATCGAGCTGTTTCGCGCGATGGCCTAGGGGCCCCGGGGCGGGCTACTTCGGCGAGACTATCTCCGTGCGCACGTCGGCGATGCCGTCGAAACCAAGCTCGTAGGCCGCGCGCTTGGACAGGTCGAGGAATCTGCCGTGGACGAACGGTCCGCGGTCCGTTATTCGCACGATGACGCCGCGTCCGTTGTACAGAACCGCGAGGTAGGTGCCGAAGGGCAACGTCTTGTGAGCCGCGGTGAAGTCATTGTCGTTGTACATCTCGCCACTGGCCGTGGGCTTTCCATTGAACCCGTCGTCGCCCCCGTACCAGCTCGCTTCGCCATTCTCCTTCACGCCGGTTCCCGTGTAGCTCTTTGGGTTGTCATAGGCCGTCAGGAACTTCACGCCGGGGTAGGCGTCGACGGAGGCGACGACCGAGGGGATCTTCTTGCTCAGCCCCTTATTCGGTCGCACGGCCGACCGCTCCGCGGCCCGCCTCCGGCGCTCTTGCTCGGCCAAGTAGGCCTTGAGTTTCGCCGAGATGCGCTTGAGCAATCGTCTCTGAAGCGCGAGGTCCTTGCGCAGCGCGACCACCTGTCCCTGCTGGAAGAGGAGCATTTGAGCCTGCTCGTCCTTGATCTCCTTCATTCGATCTCTGGCCTGGGCGATCGAGATCTTCTGGTCCCTGAGATTGACGAGCGTTCGCTGATCCGCGTCGGCGATCATGGCCAGAAGGCGCATCCTCACAACCAAGTCATTGAGGTCATCCGCATTGGAGAGCAGGGTGATGCTGAAATCGGAGCCGCTCTTGTAGATCTGCACCAAGCGCTCGTCGAAGGCGGCCTGCTGCTGGGCGTAGGCGCCTTCCGCGTCCTGGAGCGCCATCTGCAGTGCGGCGAGTCTCTCTTCGCTGAGGCGCAGGCGCAATGCGACAGCTCGCGAGTTCTCCTGCAGGTTCGTGATTCTCTGGCTGATCGACGTGACGCGCGCGGCCGTCGCCTTCTGCTGTGCGGAAAGTGGGACTGCTCGAATAGGCGATGGCGCACACACCACGGCGAGCGCCGTGACCATCGCGCAGCAGACGACGAGCACAATGCTGCGACGAGACTCCATGAACTACTCCAGTCGCCTGACGCCTTCGTCTATCGGCAGATTGTACACAATGTTTGAGCTGCCGCGTAGGGCGCGTGCCCTCAGTCCGCCGTGGCGAGTGTCCGTTTGGCGCCTCCGGCCTCTCATTGGAAGGGAAAAGCCGCTGCTACAGCGAATATTGACCGACAACGACGGAGGGGAGGAAAGGATTTCGCCATGGCACAAAGCCCCTCGGAGAAGAGGAAGAACTATAAGCTCAGGGCGCTCCTGGCGAACTCAAGCGAAGGAGCGCTGGTTGTCGATGCCAAAGGCCGCGTCCTGATCATGAACGAGGCGGCTGAGAGCCTGATCGGCAAGTCACGCGGGGAGGTCGTGGGTAAGGAGCACACGACCCTCGAGCTGGCCCCGCTCTCGGACGAGGTGGACGAGGTCCTTCGGCGGGGCGAGAAGGCCAAGAACCGCTACGCGTCCACGGTGCATGCCGGCAAGAGCCTCAGGTTCAAAGTGGCCCCCTTCAGCGGTCCCGATGAGAGCGGGGTCGTTGCTACCATCGGCGATGAGACTGAACTCGTTCGCCAGCAGGAGCGCGCTGAGGCGATACTGTCCAGCACGGGGGACGGCCTGATCGTCTTCGCTCCAGACAACCGCGTGACCTACATTAACCCGGCGGCCTGCGAGATGCTGGGTGCCGTGGCCGACGACGTGGTCAACGACCGGACCACGATGAGTGAGCTGCTCAAGCTCGAACCTCCCGACGCGGACGAAGCCGCGCCATGCTGGGAGATGATGTCGTGCTCCACGAGGGACTGCCCGGCGTTCGAATCCGAGGACCTGCGGTGCTGGCTCATGGGCGGCACGATGTGCCGCGACGGAGTGGCACGCACCTTCCGCGAGAAGATGAGCGACTGCTACGCGTGCGATGTCTACCTGCGCAACAGCCGGCTCCTCGAGGAGTGCGGCATGAGCTTCGTCAAGGAGCTGACTCTGTCGGAGCTGACCCACCGCATCTTGCGGATTCGGACGAATCCGGTGATCGACTCAAACGGCAACTACATTGGATGCGTAAAGAGCCTGCACGATGTCACCGCCGAGCGCGAGATCAATCAGATGAAGAACGAGTTCGTCTCGACCGTCTCACATGAGCTGCGAACGCCGTTGACTTCCATCAAGGGCTACGTGGATCTGATTCTCGATGGGGAAGCGGGCGACATCAATGAGATACAGCGGGAGTTCCTTCAGATAGTGAAGCAGAACGGTGACCGGCTGGTTGACCTGATCAACGACTTGCTCGACATCTCGCGCATCGAGTCCGGCCGGATTCACTTGAAGATACAGCCCATCGACATAGGTGACGCCATCGCGGGCGCCATGGACACGTTCAAAGCGGTGCTCGAGCAGACCGACATGTCGGTCAGCGTCAAGGTGCCCAAAGGTCTCCGGCACGCGGCCGGCGACCGAGATCGTGTCGGGCAGGTTCTCATCAATCTGATCAGCAATGCCATAAAGTACTCGCCGGGCGGAGGAAGCATCGTCGCAAGCGCGCGCCAGAGGGACAACCAGGTGCTCGTGAGCGTGAAGGACACCGGCATCGGGATTTCGAAGGAGGATCAGGCGCACCTCTTCTCCAAGTTCTATCGCGTCGATTCCTCGCTGACGCGCGACATCGGCGGAACGGGTCTTGGGCTCTCGATCTGCAAGACGATCATCGAGTTGCTTGGCGGCCAGATCTGGGTCGATAGCACGGTCGGGAAGGGAAGCACGTTCAGCTTCACTCTGCCCATCGCTCCGAAGGAACTGGTGCGGACCCCCGCCATCGAGGGGCCCGCCACGGGGGGGAAGGTGCTCGTTGTCGATCGCAGTCCTGAGATAGCGAACCTGATCGAGATCTATCTGCGCAAGCAAGGGTACGAGGTCGTCAAAGCCTACACCGCGGAAGACGCGATCGAGAAGGCGGTCCAGCATAGGCCGCGGGCGATCACGCTCGACGTCATGCTCGAGGGTGTGGATGGGTTTGACTTCCTGCAACAGCTCAAGGAGCGACCGGAGACAAGTGCCATACCTGTTGTCATCCTCTCGGTAGTCTGCGACGAGGGCAAGAGCTGGCGATTGGGCGCCGCCGACTACCTGGAGAAGCCGATCAACCCGGACAGGCTGGTGCGGGTCATCAACAATCTGCTCGGCTCGATCGTCTCGCCGCTCGTGCTCGTTGTCGACGATGACAAGCACATCGTCGACGTGCTGTGCCGCACACTGAAGAAGAACGGGTTCGCCGTAGCGTCGGCATACGACGGGCGAGAGGCCATGGTGGCGATCGAGCAGACCAAGCCGGATCTAATCTTGCTCGACTTGCGGATGCCGGAGATGGACGGCTACCAGCTGATAGAAGCGGTCAAGAAGAGCGAAGCGACAAAAGACATTCCGATTGTTGTGATGACGGCGTATCATTTTGACCGTGAGAAGACCGATATCTTAAGTATGGCCGCGGAGCACGTTGCCAAGCCGTTTGAGGTCGAGCGGCTGGCGCAGAAGGTGTCCGAGCTCTTGTCGAAGGAGTAGACTGCACGATGACAAAGGTCATGGTCGTCGATGACGAGCCCGACATTGTGCGGCTGGTCTCGTTTTCCCTGAGGCGCCATGGTTTCGAGGTCGTCGAGGCCAACGACGGCCTGACCGCGATCACCCTGGCCGAGGAGGAGTCGCCCGATCTCATCCTCATGGATGTGATGATGCCTGTCATGAACGGATACGACGCGAGCAAGAAGCTGAAAGAGAACCCGAAGACCCGGGCGATACCGATCGTCATGCTCTCGGCGAAGAGCCAGCAGACGGAAATGGCCGCCGGTATTGAGAGTGGGGCGACGGAATATATCTGCAAGCCGTTCACGCCGAGTGAGCTGGTGGAGCAGGTGCGCAAGTTCGTGGAGGCGGAGCAGGGAAAGGGGCAATAGCGAATGGCGACGAGAATCCTCGCTGTCGATGATGAAAGCTCAATCAGAAAACTCGTGTCGGTTACGCTGGAGGGGCGAGGTTTTGAGGTGGAGACTGCCGTCGACGGCCACGATGCCTTGGAGAAGATGTCTGTCGCGCCGCCCGACCTAGTGGTACTCGATATCATGATGCCGAAGATTGACGGCTGGGAAGTCGCCCGTCGCATGCGCGAGAACGAGGCGACTAAGAAGATCCCGATCATCTTCCTCTCGGCGGCCGGCCAGTTCGAGAGCCAGCTCCACGGTCTCGAAACCGGCTCGGAGGACTACCTCACCAAGCCGTTCACTCCATCTGAGCTGGGCGATCTCGTCTCGGCGACACTCAATCCAGACCAGCACGAGAAACTGGTCAAGGAGCGGCACAAGAAAGAGGCGAAGCTGCGCACAATCGTCGACATTATGCATCGCTCGCACGAATAGGGAACGGACCGCGCAAGGCGGCCGGCAGGTGACCGGCCGCTCTTTTCTTTTCTTGGGGGTCGGAACGTACGACCTGTAGACTGCTACCCGGTCGGGCGGGTACTATGGGCCCATGCCTCAGAGGATTCTGGTTGTCGACGACGAACCGTCGGTCGTTCAGATCATCACTTACACGCTTGGTCGCAAAGGCTACCAGGTAATGCAGGCCTTCGACGGGCAGCAGGCGCTGGATGCCATAGCGACCGATCCACCCGATCTGGTCGTGCTCGACCTCATGATGCCCAATGTCGATGGTTGGAAGGTCTACCAGACCCTGAAGACGGAAGAGCGATACAGTGGCATAAAGGTTGTCGTTCTCAGCGGGGTGGGAGAGTTCGAGAACCAGCTCAAGACGCTTCAGTTCGGCGTTGACGAGTACATCACTAAGCCGTTCAAGGCTGCCGAAGTTGCGGAAGCAGTGGCCGCCACGCTCAGCGCTGAACGGGACGAGCGGCGCGACAAGGAACGTGCCAAGAAGGAAGCGAAGCTACGCACCATCGTGTCGGTCATGAAGCGCGCTCAGGAGAGGGACGGCTAGACCTCGGCGTGCTCCCCAACGAGGCGCCAGGATGCGTTAGCGCGTAGGAGTAGCCACGCGATCGCGCCTCCAAGCAGCGCGCCGAAGATGACATCGA
>DYIV01000003.1:24050-50107 GCA_020723435.1 Slackia heliotrinireducens
GCGGATAGTGCACGCCGATGACGACGCGTGACAGCGCGATGAGCCCTGCCAGCAACCATAGCAGCCAGCGGTCGCGAGTGAGGTGCGACGCAAGCACGCCTGCCGCTGCAAAGGATCGAGCCGCGTGCGCCGAGGGGAATGAGAAGCCGTCGGCGACGATTGGCAGAGCTTGGAGTTGGGGGATGACCTCGGCCGGACGGGGCCGCGCCACGGCTACCTTCAGAGCCGCGACGGCCGCCTCGCTCGCCAGGAGTGCAGCCAGCGTCAGCACGATAGTGCGATGAGCCCTTTCGTCTCCGCGCTCCACCCAGAGGACCGCGGCGCAAATCGCGAGCCACACGGCCGCCCAGTCGCCCACGTGACTGAGGACGACGAAGACCGCGCCGGAGGGTCCGACACCTAGCGTCCCGTTGAGGACGAGAAGTGCCCACCGGTCGAACGCGATGAATTGACTCACGCTGGTTGCTCCTTGGATGGTGCCGGAAGGGACTCGTCACTCTTCGCCGTCGGGACTGTGACGCCTGCCGTTTGCCTTGGGCAGCCGCAGAGGCGGCGGGCGAACGATGGCGGCCGTCGTCGGTGTCAGGGCAGGGGGAGAGACAAGCACCTTTCATGTATACTGAGTCGCGGCATGACTAGTGGTTCTGTTTCCGGTTGGCAGGCTTTCGCACTCGCATACTTCCTAGTTCTGTTGGCGGCGCTTCTGGCCGCCCGCGTCTACCGTCGCTGGGTCGATCTCGAGACGGTCAGGCAATTCGAGGAACTGATGCGCAGGAGGGCGTCTCTATACGAGCTCCTGAAGATTCTTGCGCGGGAATTCAACGAGCTGGGTGGACACGGCGATGACATTCTATCGCAGTGGCTGGCTGAGGGTCCCACATCGCGACCGGAAGGGCAGGCGCTCCGAGACGTCGACATCGAATTGGAGATCCTCCAGGACGAACTGGCCCAGGTCGGTGTCGGAAAGACGCTGGCGGATCCGTGGACATGGCTCACGAGCGGTGTCGATCGCGCTCGCGCGTGGATCGCGGGTGTGGTGAGCGCCCGCACGGTGGGGGAGACACGCGCGGCCTTGGCTGCGATCGGCGACGAGGATACGAGACGGGACCTGGTGCGATTGAATGATTGGATTCGGCATTTTGCCCGCCAGCATGGTATAAAAGAGCAGAACTCCTTCTACCACGACTCCTATTTCTACGTCTAGGGAGACCGGCTGTGGGAAACGGGGAAAAGGCAACGCTGTCAACAACGAGCTTTCTCTTACGGCGCGTCGTGCCCTGGTTCGTGCTGCTTGGTTTCGTCTACTACATCTTCTCTCTAGGCCGCATGTACGTGAACCAGCAACCACGTGAAGAGACCAGCCACCTCGTGACCACGGAGACCGCGGCGCCCACGCAGAAGGCCATCGCGAAGGCGAAAGTCGTCAGTCCCACACTCAATTTTCGCGACAAGCCGAGCATCGCAAGCGGCCAGATTATCGAGCGTCTGGAAGAAGGGGCCGTCCTCGACGTCCTCGCCAAGCCGAGCAAGGAGTGGCTGAGGGTGCGGACTGCCCAGGGGACAGTCGGCTACATCTCAAGCAGCAACATATACGTGGAACTGATATCGCTCAAGAAGAAGTAGCCGTACGGCCTCGGGACGGTAGCGCGTATGCGGAAGCAGATAGGCCAAGCCGGCGACTACTACCGGTGTCGGGTCATCGAAATCGTCGAAGACAGGCCTCAGGCCCTCGACTGGCGAGAAGATGTCCTGTACAGAGAGCCTCCGGAACCAAGCGTCTCAAGCGCGAGGCGCTTCACCGTGCAAGTCATCGCCATTGACACCTCCGAAGCCCACGACGTGAAGGCCTATCCGACCGACGCGGGCGCCGAGAAGAAGAAGATCCTCGTCGAAGACGACCTTCGCGATCTGACCCGCAGCGAGTTCATCAAGAAGTACGGGCTTCCCTCGACATAGGTCCGCGGACCTTCCGCCACAGACCAGAGGGCCGTGTCCGGAGAAGCGAAGTCGACATAAGACATATTATCCACTGGTTTCGCCGTAATCTACCCACTGGTGTGACGTACGGAATGTCCTGCTCGCGGCCAGCGGAATGACCGCTCCCCTTCGTGAGCAGAGGAACTGTCGTGAGCAGAGGAACTGTCTTGTGAGGAAGGCGCCGCTTCGCCAGGATCAAGCGCGGCCGGAGGAGCCGAAGCCCCCAACGCCGCGCGCGGTCTCATCGAGTTCCTCGACGAGATCGAAATCGACCTCTTCCACCCTCTGGATGACCAACTGCGCTATCTTGTCCCCTTTTGCGACCGTGTAGGCCTGTGCGGGGTCGAGGTTGACGAGTATCACGCAGAGTTCGCCGCGGTACTTGGAGTCGATGAGCCCCGGAGTATTGAGGACGGAAACGCCGTGCTTGGCTGCCAGTCCCGACCGCGGTTGGACGAATCCGGCGTAGCCGTCGGGTATGGCCAGGGCAAGGCCGGTGGGGACCATTGCCCGTCCTCCGGGAGGCAGCACGACCTCGCTGCAGCTGAACAGATCACACCCCGCATCGCCGTGATAGGCGTATACGGGCACGGTGGCGTCATCAGACAGCTTCTTGATGCGCAGTCTCACCACGACTCAGCCGATGCCCCGAACGATAGTGGGCAGGAACTCCGAGCAGTCTTCCGCGACCGCGCGCAGATACCCGGATGAATACGGTTGGATATCACGCGCCTCAGGATCGAGCGTAACCGCAGGATTGAATTGCTGGAGCGCGTAGCGTTGTCCACCGGCGACGATCTCCGCGATGTTCAAGGCATCGTTGCGGTCGACGTAGCCTGGTACCAACGTCGTCCTGAACTCGTGCGAAATACCTGATGAGATCAGAAGGTCGATCGAGCGCCGTAGCGCGTCGACGCTGACGGGGCGCCGCACTGCATGGGGGTAGTTCTCCAGGCCGGCCTTGACGTCCATGGCCACACAATCGACGAGGCCTTCCTCCATCAACTGGAGTATGACGTCCGGCTTGCTGCCGTTCGTGTCGAGTTTCAGGCCCACGCCGAGCTGCTTTATCCGCCTGGCCAGCAAGAAGATATCAGGGCTAAGGGTCGGCTCACCGCCGGACAGAACCACGCCGTCAAGCCACTTGGCTTTCAGGGCCAGGTGCTCCTCCAGAGTGGCGAATGGTATCGTTGCCGGGTGCGCGGGTGCGGATACTAGTTCAGGGTTGTGGCAAAAAGGACAGCTGAAATTGCACCCGGCAACGAAAACGGTCGTGGCGAGGCGGCCATCCCAATCCAGCATATTGATGGGGATCCAGCCGGCTACTACAAGGTCTCGGCTGCCAGCTCGTCCCTGGATGGAACCTCGCCTCGCCATGAGACAACTTCCTTCCCGTCGTCATCGACGATTACGATAGAGGGCGTCGACAGGACTCCGTAGAACGCCGCCTCCGTGAGTCCGTCGACCTCCTCGATGTCGTACAGGTCAACGTTCTTCAGGTTCGCGGTGACGGCCCTAGCTTCCGGACACCGCGGACAGGCCTTCTTGGTGAACAGCTTGATTCTCAACGTTGCGGACCTCCAGATCGGTTCTGACTCGCTCGGATAGTTCGGCAACTTTGCCCGTATTCCAGGTGGGTACCTTCGAGAAGTAGCCTACAATCCGCGTGATGCCGTACACGTTCGTCGAGTTGCACAGCGGGCACTTCTCCTTCAAGCCGCGTGAAGTGCGCCGACAGCTGTCACAGACAGTGAACTCGGGACTGAAGGCAATCTGCGAACAATGAGTATTCCTGAACGTCTTGATCACGAAGTTCCTGATCGACGCGGGGCTCGGTTCGCTCTCCCCCAGCCAGACGTGACAGATCGCTCCCGCCTCGATGAGCGGATGGAAGCGGCTCTGGACCTCGACTCGATCGATGTAGTCTATGTCGGCGTCGACGGCAAGGTGAACGCTGTTTGTGTAGTAATACAGGCCGTTCTTGAGAGAGCCCTTGATGACCCGACGGGTCTGCTCCGGGTAGTATTTCATGTCAAGCTTGGCCAAGCGGTATCCGCTCGACTCCGCCGGCGACTCCTCGAGCACCATCTTCACGCCGTACAGGTCGGACAGCTGGCGACACTTGAGGTTCATGTGCGAGACTACCTTGAGGCCAAACTTGAGCGCCTCATCCGACTCGTGGAGCTCCTGGCCCATATGGGCTTCTACCATCTCATTGAGCCCCAGCAGCCCAGCCAGGTAGGTCAGGCGGTCGAGCCGGAGGTAGCGATCACCGTTCTTTGACTGGCACAACATCCCGAGCGGGCCCGTGATGCCCAGATCGAGCAGGTCGCCTATGAACTTCTTCTTCTGCAGATGGGCCTTGGCCACGATCTCGAGAGCCTTGTTGAGCTCAGTGAAGAGCAACTGGTCGTTGCCCTGAGCCTTGAAGGCGATTCTCGGAAGATTGATGGTGATGTTCTGTAGGGCCGAGAAGCGCATCTTCTCAGGGGTCTTGGCCTCATCAAGATCGCTCTCGTTCAGCCTTAGCTTTAGCCTGCAGCACTGCGACACGGTAACCTCATCGCCGCGGTCGAAGACGAAGTACGTGATGCCCTGCTTGCTCGCCACCTGGCACGCGAGCTCGAGGAACTCCTCATGGCCGGCGGTCTTGAAGAACTCCTCGTTGATGTGGAGGAGCGGCTTCGGGAAGACAAACGTCTTTCCCATCGCATCGCCTTCGAGGTAGACCTCGAACATACCCTTGAGGAACGCTTGAGCCTCCTTCTCGTACTCCTTGTAGGTCTTGCCGGTGTACTGTCCGCCCGGGCCGATGGCCGGCGTGTCCGCAAAGTGCTTGGGAACGTTCCAATAGAGATTGAAGTCGGTGAAGACGACTTGGCTGCCGCGCGCGCCGGCGAGCTGATTGAACTCATAGATGAGCATCTGGGCGAGCTGTCGGATCTCCTCGTAGGAGCGCCCGACCAGGTAGGGTGCGAAGAAGACGTTGACGGCCTCCCAGCCGATGGCCCCGGCGTAGTGGGACTGCAGGCTCGACGCCATCTTGACCATATGGCCGATAAGCACCTCAGCGTGCTTGGCCGGCTTCGACGTGCTGGTAATGTTCGGGAGCGCAAGCCCGTACTTCTTGATGTATTCGAGCGAGTGACCTCCACAGTAGGGTCGGACGATGAAACCCAGGTCGTGAAGGTGCATATCTCCGACCAGGTGGGCCTGCGCAATGTCCTCCGAGAACACCTTGCGCAGCGCGAACTCTTTGAGAATCGCCTCGGCGATCGTCAGGTTGATCGATTCCGGATTGTGCGTCGTATTGCTGTTCTCATGGTTCGCATTCATGATGATTTGCTCGACGTCATACATGGGCAGACCGAGGTGAGAATGCTTCTTGTGCATCATAACGAGATTGCGTTCCAGGAGCTCCATGTCGATGAGCTCACGGATTATGCTCGTTGTGATCGTGGCCAAGTTCGACTCGTCGATCTTTCTCTCGACCGCGTCAGCGATCTCTTCGGCGAGGACGGCGGAGGCTCCGGTTTCCTTGATGAGCGAGTCGACGATCTTCTGCTTGTCCCAAATGTTGATCTCCTGCTGCGAGGAGGTATGCACCATGAGCGCAATGTCGGTCGTGTCTCCGCTGCGCTCGGAGTGTGATTTGACTACGTTAATGATGCGCTCAGGATCTCCCATTCCGATCTCCTCCCCACTTCCTCAGGCGGCGTTCGATCGCCGCCATACCGATGGCTGCTCCCGCGTGCTACTTGAGCTTTGACAATTCCGTGGCGAAGTCGTCCAGGTCCGAGAACTCTCGGTACACCGACGCGAACCTGACGTAGGCCACTTTGTCGATTTTCTTCAGCTTCCTGAGAATCATGTCACCCAGTTCCTGCGAGGAGACCTCGTACTTGAACTGGTTGCGCATGTCGCTCTCTATCTCCGCCACCAGCTCGTCGAGCGTCGATTGCGAAACATGGCGCTTTACGGTCGCCCTGGCAAGTCCGCTCAGCAACTTGGCGCGGTCGAACGGCTCTCGCTCCCCGTTCTTCTTCACGACGGCGAGTGGCGCTTCCTCGGTCCGCTCATAGGTCGTGAACCGCTTCGCGCATTCCAGGCACTCGCGGCGCCTGCGTATCGCGTCGCCGGTCTCGGTCGTCCGAGAATCGACAACCTTCGTCTCTTCATGAGCACAGAACGGGCACTTCACCCAGATATCTCCATTTCCTCCGATATACCATATCTAGGGGTGCCCACCGACGATAGCACACAACATATTGTCAGTAAAGCGCGATTTTCAGATGATCACCGAACTGCAAGTCGACAGGTCAAACGGTTCGAGCCGGGAGGCGAAAGCCCAGGAGCGCAAGGTACGTCCTGCCGGCGCGACGGGTCTTGGAAGAGTAGCGACATCGCATCGCGCCATGATACTCTCGGCAAACGGGAATGTGATCTCGGCGTGAGGAGGAGACCGTGGGAAGCTGGAAGACACCGGTCGCAATCGTCAAGTTCGGTATCGCTCTGGGGGTGGTCGGGGCGCTCGTGGCCGGCACGGGCTGCGGTGCACTCCTGGAACGCGGGGCCGAGGAGGCCGTCGAGCGTGAAACGGGCGTCAAAGTCGATGAAGACGGCGGCAAGGTGAAGATTGAGACAGACAAAGGCACGATCGAAGCGGAGAGCGGCGAAGGGAAACTGGCGGAGGGATTCCCGGCGGAGTTCCCGATCTACGAGCCGGCGACGGTGAAGAGCAGTACCAAAGCGAGCACACCACAGGGCACCGCCTACACCGCGGCACTGGAGACGAGCGACGATCAGGCCAAGGTCGCCGCTTTCTACAAGACGACTCTGCCTCAGAAGGGCTACAAGATCACGAACACCGTGAGTACGCCTCAAGGAACGAGCTTCCTGTGCGACGAGGGCGAGGCCATGGTCGCCGTCACGACGCAAGACGGAAAGACCCAGGTCGTGATCACAATCACCAAGAAGTAGCCTGCCAAGCTTGTAGCGTACACGGCGCATGAGAAGCATGCCCGATCACGGCGCGGCGCCGATGGCCGCCAAGGGCGCCCAAGGCATGGTCGCGGTCGCGTGGGTGCCTTCTCGGTTCGCGGGAGAGGAATGGGTCCGCGAAACCCGTGCGGCGGAGGCTAGAACGCGCCTCGGGTCCCCTCCCGGCGCCTGTGTGGCGGCCTTGCCCCACTGTTCCCCCCTGTCGCAAGGGGCCGACGTGGTTCGCAGGGCGCGGGAAAGCGACTCGGTGCGCGCCTCGGCGATCCGCTCCGACAGCCACAGACCCGAGTAGGCGGTTGCCGCGACGAGCAGGATAATCAGGATGCCGCTGTGTGATCTCGGTCGCCTTTGGGGATGTGAGTTTCTCATGTCATCGCCTCCTCTTCGGCTTGACAATAGCGAACAGGTGTTCGCCTGTCAACAAGAAATGCGAACGTCTGTTTGCCTTTAGCGCTCAACAATGGTATCGTCCCGGTATGACATTTCCGCCGCGGAGCATATAAGGGGAGGTCAACAGTGGCAAGAAGAGGCTTGACTGGGCGCCAGAGGCAGATCCTGGACTTCATACTCAGTGAGATGCACCGAAAGGGCTATCCTCCGTCTGTGCGGGAGATCGGGCAGGCGATGGGTCTCACCTCCAGCTCCACCGTCCACAGTCACCTGGCGAGCTTGGAGAAGAAGGGATACCTGCGACGCGATCCCACCAAGCCACGCGCGCTCGAGGTACTGAACTACCGTGATACCGAGAGCCCTCTGCCGCCGTCTCAGGTGCGCAGCGTTCCGGTCGTGGGTCGCATCGCGGCTGGCATGCCCGTCTTGGCCGAAGAGAACATTGAGGACGTCTTCGCTCTGCCACCGGAGCTGTCGGGAGACGACACGTTCGTCTTGCGCGTGACCGGCGATAGCATGATCGAGGCGGGAATATACGACGGAGACTGGATCGTCGTCAAGCAGCAGCCGCACGCGCAGAACGGGGACATCGTCGTCGCCCTTCTCGACGAGGAGGCGACGGTGAAACGCTTCTTCCGGGAGGACGGCAAGGTTCGGCTGCAGCCGGAGAATGCCGCAATGGAGCCCATGTATGCGACGGACGTCGCGGTCCTGGGGAAAGCGGTCGCCGTTCTCCGCCGGCTCTAGTCGCGCTGGGTGGAACCGGCGCCGGGCTTGGCGTTTCTCGTGACGAATCTCTCAAAGAGGCCGGTGTCCTGCTCGCGGAGTCTCGCGGTAACAGTGAGGCCGTCTTCGTAGTATTCCTCGGAGAGGATCCTCCCCCGCTCTCGCAGAGACTGCGCCGCCTTGCCCTCGGCGAAGGGGATGCGCAGGGTCATTGTGACCATGTTCCTCAGCGCGGCGCCTTCGACGGCCCGGCGCAATTCCTTCTCTCCTCGACCGTCGAGCGCCGAAAAGGCGATTGCCCCCGGATGCCGGGCCAGTGACGTCTCGATAGGCTGGGCGTCGAGCAGATCGCACTTATTGAGGAGGTGGATACGTGGCTTGTCGGCCGCCCCTATCTCCCCCAGCACGTCAAGGACGGCGATCATCTGTCGATCGTAATGCTCGTGGCTGGCATCGACAACGTGAAGAAGACAGTCTGCGAAGCGAACCTCATCCAGAGTGGACCGAAACGCCGCAATGAGATCGTGCGGTAGGTTGTGGATGAATCCGACGGTGTCGGACAGCACCACCTGTTCCTTACCGTCGAGCACCAGCTTTCTGCTGGTGGAATCGAGCGTCGCGAAGAGCTTGTCCTCGACCAAGACCTCCGCCGCCGTGAGGCGGTTCAAGAGGCTCGACTTGCCGGCGTTCGTGTATCCCACGAGGCACACGTTGAAGACGCTTCCGGTCGCCCGCCGCTTGCGCTGCGTCTCTCGCTCCCGATCGACCTTGGCCAGTTCCCGAGATAGCATCTGGATTCGACGACGGATGACTCGGCGATCGTACTCGAGTTGCTGCTCTCCCGGACCGCGCGTGCCGATGCCGCCGCCCGTGCGAGACCAAGCCAGGCCGAAGCCGCGGAGCCGAGGCAGCCGGTACTGGTTCTGGGCCAGCTCAACCTGGAGTTTGCCCTCCTTGGTATGGGCATGCTGGGCGAAGATGTCGAGGATGAGGGCCGTACGATCGAGGACTTTCGAACCGAAGAGCTCCTCGAGGTTTCGTTGCTGGCTCGGAGACAGCTCCTCGCTGAAGATCACAGTGGTGGCCTCGGCGGCACGCGCCAGCGACGCAACGTCTAGAGCCTTCCCTTTGCCGATGAAGGTGCGAGGATCGGGCCGGTCGCGTCGTTGGACGCTCCAACCGACCACCTCGGCGCCGGCCGTCTCGGCAAGGTTGGAGAGCTCCGCGATCTGGTCTTCGGGGGTCCACGTGTCGACGCCCCCGAGATCGACGACGGCGAGGTAGGCCCTCTCGGCTGTCGTAGCCGTGATCTGCTCCAAACGGAAGTCCCCTACAGGCTCTTTTCGATGCGGTCCAGGGCCTCGGCGAGACGCTCGTCCGCGACAGTAAGCGAGAGCCGAACGTAGCCTTCGCCCGACGGCCCGTAGCCGGTTCCGGGTGCGACAATCACGCCCGCCGCGTCGAGGACGTGCTCGGCGAAACTGGCCGACGTGTAGCCGTCGGGCACTTTCACCCAGACGTAGATCGTGGCCTTGGGGGTCCGCGCATGCAGGCCGATGTCGGCCAGCACGGGCATCACCATGTCGCGGCGGCGCTGGTAGATGGCGGACATCTCGGCGACGCAATCCTGAGGACCTTCCAGCGCCGCAATGCCGGCGTGCTGGACGGCATTGAAGATGCCTGAGTCGATGTTGGTCTTGACGCGTCCGAGGGCCTCGATGACCTTCTCATTGCCGGCTGCGAAGGCGATCCGCCAGCCGGTCATGTTGAACGACTTCGAAAGAGAATGGAACTCGACGCCAACATCCCTGGCCCCGGGGGTCTCCAGGAAGCTTGGCGGCTTATAGCCGTCGTAGGCTATCTCGGAGTATGCATTGTCGTGAACGACCACGATGTCGTGCTCCCTGGCGAAGCTCACTACGTCCACGAAGAAGCCGTCCGTGGCTATCGCGGAGGTCGGGTTATTCGGGTAGCCGATGAACATGATCTTCGAGTCGGCCGCCACGTCGGCGGGTATCGCCGAGAGGTCGGGCAAGAAATCGTTCTCCTCGACGCAGGGCATGAAATGCGGTGTCCCACCGGCGAGTATGGTGCCCGTGTTGTAGACGGGATAGCCCGGGTCCGCGATGAGAGAGTGCTCTCCCGGGTCAACGAAGGCGAGGAAGATGTGGGCTATCCCCTCTTTGGAGCCGATCATCGGCAGCACCTCACTGTCGGGATCGACGCTAATGCCGAAGCGTCGAGAGAGCCAGGCCGCCGCAGCCGCACGGAACGCCGGCATTCCGAAGTACGAGGGATACCTGTGGTTGAGCGGGTTTCGACCCTGCTCGCACAGCGCCTCCACAATGTGACGCGGCGTCGGCTGGTCCGGGTCTCCGATGCCGAGGCTGATCACGTCGACCCCCTGCGCCTTCTTGGCGGCCACTTTCTTGTCGATCTCGGCGAAAAGGTACGGCGGCAGTTTGGCGATGCGCTTGGCGCTTCTCAACGTGGTTTGTCCTTCCGACTAGGGCCTACATCTGCATCAAAACTCCACATGGGATACCACAGCAGTCCACCGTGCCCGCGGGGAAGACGGCATTCGTGTCGAGCCGTGGGGACCAAAGGATCGGGGCGGTCGCGTTCAGGGGGTGGAGTCGGACCGCTCGATGGGTTCGGTGGGTCCGGGCGCAGCGAAGGACTCCATCTCGAACGTGCCACGGAAGACCTCGTTGACGGGTCCGGTCATGAAGAGGCGGTCGTCCGCCTCCCAGCTAATCTCCAGGTCCCCGCCGGGAAGATGCACGACGACTCGGCGGCCGGTCCGCCCGGTCCGCGCCGCCGCGGCGGCAGCGGCACAGGCGCCGGTTCCGCAGGCGAGTGTCTCCCCCGCTCCTCTCTCCCAAACACGCAGTCGAATGTCGCCAGGCCCGGTGACCTCGGCAAACTCGACGTTCGTCCGCCGGGGAAAGATGGGAAGCGTCTCGATTCGGGGTCCCACCTCATCGACCATCGCGCCCAGAGCGTCGTCGACAAAGAGCACGCAGTGAGGATTGCCCATGGAAACACACGTGGCGGTGGTGCTCCAATCGCCGAGATCGATCGGCACGTCGACGGCCTCCACGGTCGGTACGAGGGCCGGAACGTCGCTTGACTTGAAGCTTGGCGTGCCCATGTCGACGCGTGCGGCCGACACGGAGCGGCCATCAAGGATGACTGAGACTGTGTTGAGTCCGCCGCCGGTCTCGACCTTGAATGACATGGCCTGGACACGGGTGGAATCAAAGAGGTATTTCGCGAAGGCCCGAATCCCGTTGCCGCACATCTCGGCCTCGCTGCCATCAGGATTGTAGAAGCACATCCGAGCCTCGGCATTCTCCGATGGGCGCACGAGGATCAGCCCGTCGGCGCCCACTCCAAAGTGCCGGTCGCAGATGCGCGCCACGGCGTCCGCGCCGAAGTCCCTCGGGTCGGTCGTGTCGTCGACCAGGACGAAGTCGTTGCCCAACCCCTCATACTTGATGAAATCCACCTTGCTCATCCAGATCCTTCCGCTCGCATAAGCCCGGGATCGAGCCAACCGTCCTCGCGCAACACGTCGATGATCTGACAGGCGACGACCTCAGGCGTAAGGTGCTCCGCATCGATCCATTCTACACGTCCATCCGCTCTAAACCAGGTGACCTGCCGCTTGGCAAACCGCTTCGTCGCGCGCTTCAGAGAGTCCGCGGCCTCGCCGAGCCCCTCCTTCCCGGCAAGGTAGCCGGAGAGCTCCTTGTAGCCCAGAGCCTGAGCCGACGTGTTCCGGCCGCCGGCGCGACCGGAGCGAGCAAGACGGCGCGCCTCGTCCGCCAGCCCGGCTGTGATCATCCTGTCCACACGCCGGTCGATAGCCGCACCCAGCGGCTGACGATCGCGCTGGATGCCGAAGATGCGCGGGTCGTAGATGGACTCGTAGCGAGCCCAGCGTTCCTGCATATCGGAGAAAGGCTGGCCGGTTTCGGCAATGAACTCCAGAGCGCGAGCCACTCGCCGCCGGTTGTTGCGATGGATTCGAGCGGCCGCCTCAGGATCGGTGCGGTGGAGCTTCTTCCAGAGCCCGTCGGGGGAGGCGCTCTCGAGCTCTTCTCTCTCGCTCTCCGAGAGGTCGCGGGCCGCGGGAGGGAATTCGAGGTCATCGATGACGGCTCGAACGTACAGTCCCGATCCGCCGACGAGTATCGGAAGGCGGCCGGCGCCCGTGATGCGGGATATCGCTCTCCTAGCCAGGCTCCGGTATCTGACCACTGTGAAGTCCTCATCGGGGTCGGCCACGTCGATGACGTGATACCGATACCGCCTCTGCCGCTCGAGATCGGGCTTGTCGGTGGCGATGTCCATGCCGCGGTAGACCTGCATCGAATCGGCCGAGACGATCTCGCTGTCGAGTCGATCGGCAATGGCCTCCGCGACCGCGCTCTTGCCCGCGGCTGTAGGGCCGACGATGACGAGGACCTTTCTAGGTGAACCGGTCAACCTTGAACCTCTGGAGTGTGAAGGGTTCCTCCGCGAGAATGCCCGCTTTCTGGCATGCGATGGCGACCTGGTCGCGAGCCGTGTCGACTCCCTCAAGGCTGGGCAGGAGGAGCCCTCTGCGCATGTCGCAGGTCACTATGACACCATAGCGCTGCGGGTCGAGTTCCGACACGTCCGCCACCGGCTCGGCAGCATGAAGGACGTCTACCGATATCGACAGGTGAGCCAGCTCTTCCACACGTATTGGCTCGAAACGAGGGTCGCACGTGGAGGCCTGGATGGCGTTTCGTATGATCTCCGTCGCGAGATTGGGTGACGCCGGCTCGATTGTCCCGATGCATCCGCGCAACGCTCCATGCTCCTTGATGGAGACGAAGGCCCCGCTTCTTTGCGATTTCAGCTCGGGCGACGCGTCATCCGGGTTCGGCAGATCCTCCTGGAGGGCGTAGGCCTCAATGGCTCGACGCGCCAGCTGGACGTGCTCGCTCTCGGTCACGGAATCACTCCTATCCTGCGGGTCGCATGTACGCGACCGCATAGCCTACGCCGAAGGGGCCTTCATAGGAGAGGACCTCGCAGCTGGGAGGCGTCTCGGCGAAGCAGCCGGTCAGAGTCACGATTGAGCGGAGTCCGCACTCCCCTCCCGCCTCAACAAGTTCGGGGTCCAGATGGCGAAGCCTCTCATAATCCCGCGCTTCGAGGGCGCCGACAATCTGCCGATCGAGCTCGGCGCCGCGCGGGTCGTAGCCGGCGGGAGCTCCGGGAATGAGGCGGTGCGACAGATCTCCGCTTGCCACGAAGACGGCCCGCCGGCCCACCGCGTCCGTTGCGGCGCCGACCTGTTCTCCGAGGCGATAGTGCACGTCGTAGGGCAGAAAGGACACGCCCAAATCGACTATCGGGACGTCGATCCGCTCCCGGAGGAAGTAGAGTGGGACCAGCACGCCGTGGTCGAGCTCGGCGCCGTACATCGCCGACGACGCGGCGGCTTCCTCCGGGCCCATCGGCGTCACCAGCAAGCCGGCGTCGCGGGCGTGCTCGAGGATGGCCTCAGCGAGCTCGACGTCGCTGCGAAATTCGAACGTGACCTGCGGCGCCCTGAACCCGGCGAAGGACCCCCGAAGTTCATCATCTGTTCGAATTGGGATCGCGGTTGGCGCATAGGGGCTATGGGGAGACATGACGATCAGGGTCTCCGGTTCGTGGGCGGCAAGACGACCGGAAAGATCACGCATCGCAGCTATCGTGGCCTCCACCTCAGCCGTCTGTCCCCGGCCGACCTCGGGCACGATGATCGGTGGGTGTGGCGTGATGCAGCCGGCCGCAATACTCATGACCGCTCCCCTGACGACTCCGCACGGCTAGGATGCCACATGATTGGGCGGAACCGCTAGTTTATCCTTCCCAAGTGGCAGCATCTTGTCGCGGCATGGGTACCGAATCCGACCGGGGACTGAGCCGTCCCTCCAGAAACCACGTGCGGGCCGCGGTGATCGTGACAGGCACCACCGTATGGCGAAGCGCGGGTGACGCCGTGAAGTGGACGAGTTTGTTGGTCCTAGTCCGACCCGTCAGTCGCGAGGGATCCTTGCTGCTCGGGCCCTCCACGAGCACGTCGACTGCGCGGCCCGCGTAGGCTTCGTTCGCGCGCAAAGCCCCGGCCTTGACCGACTCCATCAGGCGGCGGAAACGATCTTGCTTCGTCTCTTGGGCGATCTGGTCGGGCATATCGGCGGCAGGCGTGCCGATCCTCTTCGAGTACATGAAGGTGAAGACCTGATCGAATCGGCTTTCGTGCACGACGTCCAGCGTGTCGGAGAAGTCACGCTCGGTCTCTCCGGGGAAGCCAACCATGACGTCGGTTGAGAGCGCGACATCGGGGATGGCCCTCCGGACGTCGGCAATGAGTTGCAGGTATTCTTCCTTGGTGTAGTGCCGGTTCATCCTCGCAAGGACCGCCGATGAGCCGGCCTGCACGGGAAGGTGGATGTGATGGCAAACATGCGAACTCGCAGCAATCGCCCCGATCGTCTTGGAGGAGAGGTCCTTGGGATGAGACGTCGTGAAGCGTATGCGATCGATCCCGACCGTATCGAGGCGCTGCAGCAGCTCGGCGAAGCGCAGCTCGCCGGACAGATCGCGCCCGTAGGAGTTGACGTTCTGACCCAGCAGAGTCACATCAATGACTCCTTCGGCGGCCATCTCTTCGGCCTGGGCGAGGATCCGGTCCATCGATCGGGACTTCTCGCGGCCCCGGACGTACGGCACGATGCAATAGGAGCAGAAGTTGTCGCATCCGGTCATGATGGAGATCCAGCCGTGGACGGGGCTCTCGCGCAGCGACGGCGCATCCGCCAGATCGTCCGGCGAAGCGTCGCGAGTACAGAGCCTGCCGCCTTCTCCCGCAATGCGGCTCTCCACAAGACGGGCCAGGCCGGCCGCAGCCTCGGTCCCGACGACCAGATCGACGTGAGGGGCGCGACGAAAGACCTGTTCACCATCGTTTTCGGCGACACATCCCGTCACGGCGATGACAACCTCAGGGCGCACACGCTTCAGGCCGGCGAGCTGCGAGAGCTGCCCGTAGAACCGCTCCTCGGCATGCTCCCGCACGCAACACGTGTTGTAGACTATGACGCGAGCGTCGTCGAGATCGCCTGCAGGCTCGAGCCCAGCCTCCCGTAGAGCACCGGCTATGTGCTCCGAGTCGTGCCGGTTCATCTGACAGCCGAAGGTAACTATGTGAAAGCGTGGCTTGTTCATCGTGGTGTGCAGAAGTGTGGCCCATCGTCCGGGCGAAGGCAACTAGCGGTCCAACTGCGGATTTTGGACGTCGGTCGCCTCAACCAACCGGGACTTGATCCTCGACAGCAGGTCCTCGAACTCGAAGGGCTTCGAAAGGTAGTCGCTGGCCCCCGCTTCCATGGCTCGATTTCGATCGGCTTCGGAGGCCCGGGCAGTCACAAAGACGATGGGCGGAGCGGTGGGCATCTGCCTCAGGAGCCGCCGGCAGACTTCGTAGCCATCCACGTCGGGCATCATGATGTCGAGGAGGATCAGGTCGGGCCGCTGATTCTTTGCGGCCACGATGCCGGTCTCTCCATCGTAGGCGGACGTGACGGAGTAGCCCTCCAACCCGAGCATGATAGTCAGGAACTCGTCGAAGTCCGGGTCGTCATCGATGATGAGAATCGTTGGCACAGACGCTCCCCTTCCGAGTCACTTCCTCACATGTACCCATCTGAGTCCGAATTCCGTGGTCGCCGGTACTCCTCCATTCGATCGAGAACGCAGTCCGGCACGTGCACCGCCCCGACGCCTAGGCCGCGAACCGACTCCCCATGGAAGTCCGAACCACCCGTCACGAACATGTCGTTTCGCTTCGCGATCTCCAAATAGTCATGCACCTGCTCGAGTGAGTGATCGGCGTGGAACGCCTCTATCCCCTGTAGCCCGCAGGCAATCAGATATGCCAGATGCTCGTCGACTCGTGAGATACCGGGGTGCGCGAGGACCGCCAGGCCGCCAATCCCGCGAATCATTCCTATCACGGAGTCCGGCGACATGACCTCCTTGTCGACGTAGCAGCAGGCTCCTCGTTGGAGCAGCCGGTCGAATGCCTCGGCCACGCTTCTCGTGTATCCCTTCATCGTCAGAAGCTGCGCGATATGCGCGCGGCCCACGGACCCATCACCGGCCACTTCTATCAGCTCCTCGAACGGGAGCTCGATTCCAACCTGCCCAAGGCGCGCCAGGATCTCCCTGGCCCGGTGGGCTCGTGCACTCCGCAGTCCCCTAAGATGATTCTCGAGTTGTGGATTGCGGTAGTCGATCCAGTAGCCCAGAAAGTGGACGTCGCGTGCACCGATATGCGAGCTGAGCTCCAGCGCCGGGATGACCTCGACGCCGTAGCCGTCCGCGAGACGCAAGGCTTCCTCTACGCTTCCCACGGAATCGTGATCGGTCAGAGCAATGGCTTTGAGAGGAAGGGCCGCCGCACGGGTCAGGATCTCGGGCGCGGTGTGTACTCCATCCGACGCCACACTGTGGATATGTAAATCAACGGGCATCATCCAACTCCCAAGATGAAGAGTCGAGCTCAGGAGTGTGCCTAACGGCGACGCCCACACCGCCGGACCTGGATGGTGTCGGCCGAACGGGCCGAACCCAGGCTAGCGTGGTTCGACGAGAAGCTTGATCGCAGTCCGCTCTTCGCCGTTGATGTGGATGTCCGTGAATGCGGGGATACAGATCAGATCGATGCCGCTCGGCGCCACAAATCCACGTGCTATCGCGACTGCTTTGATGGCTTGATTGAGTGCCCCGGCGCCGATAACCTGAATCTCGGCACCGTCCTTCTCCCTCAGCACCCCGGCTAAGGCACCGGCGACGGAATTGGGATTGGACTTCGAGGAGACCCGTAGTACCTCCATGCTGCAGATCCTCCAACGACTATGCACACATTAGTATTGTATCCCAGGCTCCTTGGTCAAGTTGTCGCCGCGGTCTCCTTGAAGGATGCGCGGCGCATTCAGCTCGACGCTGTGGGTCAGTATTCGCCGATGAAGGCGTCGAATCCTCCTGCTCGGGGCCAGTCCCTCCATCCCTCACTCAAGCTTCTGGAGCAACAGTCTGATGCGTATTTCGTCGCTCGTGGCACTGACGCGCACTTCCGGGTCGGTCTTGAGGTAGTACTTCTCGGCAACCTGGCGGAAGGCGCTCACGGCGGCGGTCGCCACCGTGTCGAGATCTTCCCGTTCCAGCCTGACGGTCCTGCGGTCTTTTGCGAGGTCCACCGCTCTCTTCGGCCTCTGAGGCGGTGGTGAGGGGCCACCGAGGCGCTCCACGATCGATTGAAGTGGAGGAATCTCCTCCGCAAGCATGCGCTGAGCGTTTCGGTGCGAGATAGAGAAGCCATACAGCTCTCGGGCAAGCAGGCACAGTCGTTCCGGGTCGACCGCCGTCGCGGCCCGATGCCAAACATCCAGGTCCTCGGCCTGCGCGTCATCGAAGAGGCTGTCCATGGTCCGCTCCGCCGCGGCCAGGGAGCGCATTGTGGACAACACATCGGCCGGCGTGCCCACGAAGACGTCCACGCCGGGAGCCTCCAGGGCGAACTCGACGGCCGTGCGAACGATGTTGTGGGGTCCCTTGACCACGGCGGACGTACCATTGAAGACCTGCGTGTCGGGCCAGGTTGACTGGTCCTTCCTTTCGGCCAGGACCGAGGTGTCGGCCACGATAGCGATTGTGGTGCCTCTGCGCGGGCGGGACCAGACAACTCCCGCTTCCACTGCGTTCGACATCAGTGAATAGAGGGCCATCCCACGCCCGTGGACCCCGTAGGAGTCCATCGTCATCGTCTCAAGCTTCGATGTGACCCTTGGTTCGAAGACGGCCTGCTGGAGGTGCTCGGGTATCCCCTCTCCGTCGTCGATGCAGACGAGACGTCTGAGGTGGCCGTCCTTGGACGTTGCCAGGAAGATTCGGCTGGCGCCGGCGTCCCGGCTGTTGCGGAGCAGCTCGACCACGGCATCCTCGACCCAGCGGATGTCATGTTTCGCTTGGCGGCGTTCCGCCTCGCTGACGCGCAGTCGAACGAAGCCGTCCCCAAGGTTCTCTTCAACCTTGAGCAGCTCCTCGCCGGCGACGGAGGAGACGAAATCGAGCAGCGAGTCGCCCTTCTCGGGTTCCACGCAAGCTCACCCCAACTCTACTTGGCGTATTCGATCGCCCGCTGCTCCCGGATCACGGTCACCTTGATCTGCCCGGGATACTCGAGCTCCTCTTCGATCTTGTGCGCGATGTCGCGGGCGAGCATACACGACTGCGCGTCGTCAATCTGCTCCGGCTTCACCATGACCCGGATCTCGCGTCCGGCCTGCATCGCGTAGGACTTGTCGACGCCATCATAGGACTCGGCCAGGCGCTCGAGGTTCTCGGGCCGCTTGATGTAGCTCTCGAGGGTCTCGCGTCGCGCGCCCGGACGCGCGGCTGACACGGCGTCCGCCGCCTGGACGAGAACCGCCTCAATCGTTGAGGGTTCGACGTCTCCGTGGTGCGCCTCAATGGCGTGACACACCTCCGGGGCTTCATGCAGGCGCTTCGCCAAGTCCCCCCCGATGACGGCGTGCGGTCCTTCCACCTCATGATCGATGGCCTTGCCAACGTCGTGCATTAGGCCGGCGCGCTTCGCCAGTCGGACGTCCGACCCGATCTCGGCGGCCATCATCGCGGCCAGATGGGCAACCTCCAGCGAGTGCTTGAGGACATTCTGCCCGTAGCTTGTGCGGAAGCGCAGCCGTCCGAGGACTCGGACTAGCTCGGGATGGAGGCCGTGGACATCGGCGTCGAGAGTGGCCTGCTCGCCTGTCTCGCGAATCTGAGCGTCCACCTCTTCTTGGGACTTGTTGAACATCTCCTCGATGCGGGCCGGATGGATGCGGCCGTCCGCGATGAGCTTCTCCAGCGTCAATCGCGCGACCTCCCGGCGCACAGGATCGAAACTGGAGAGGATCACGGCCTCAGGAGTGTCGTCGATGATGAGATTGATGCCGGTCAGCGTCTCGAAAGCCCGGATGTTGCGGCCTTCGCGCCCGATGATGCGACCCTTCATTTCGTCGCCGGGCAAAGGCACAACGGAGACCGTGGTTTCGGCGACGTGGTCCGCCGCGCACCTCTGTATTGCGAGCGCGACCACGTTTCTCGCCCGCTTGTCGCCCTCTTCGCGAGCCCGGCCCTCGATCTCTCGAATCAAGACGGCCGCTTCGTGCTTGATCTCCTGTTCGACCTGCTTGAGCAGCTGTTCTCGTGCTTCGGTCGCCGTCAGATTCGCGGCCTGTTCGAGAGCACGCCGCTGTTCGAGCGCGAGAGCCTCAACCTCCTCTTTAGCCTTAGCGATGTCAGCCGATTGGCCCTGCAGGGCACGCTCCTTGTCATCAAGGTTCTTTGCCCTGCCGTCGAGAGTCTCTTCCCTGTGCGCGAGGCGCTTCTCCAGCTGGGTTATGTCCTGCCGACGCTCCTTGTTCTCGCGTTCGGCTTCCTTCCTAAGCTGATGAACTTCATCCTTGGCCTCAACGATAGCCTCACGCTTCTTGGCCTCCGCATCCTTCTTAGCGTCCTCAATGAGCTTTTTTGCCTGAGCCTCGGCGGAGTCGATCTTCATCTCGCCGAGGTACTTCCTGAGAAGGAACCCCCCGGCGGCGCCAAGGACGAGCATGAGAACAGCAACGGCAAGTCCTGCCATGTTCACTGTCGCCCCCCTTTCGTAGACAAAGAAAAAACCGAGCAATGCTCGGCAAGAACACCCCACTCTGTCGCGCGGATGCGCGAAGCCCTATCGGCCCGCATCGCGGGCCGGACCAATCGAGGTAGCTCGTTCGTCTCGTCGCCTACAGGTCGCTGGATCTATCCCGAGAGCACTTACTCAGAGTAAAGTATCATTTGCCAACGTCATCGTACCGACCGCAGTCTGGGGTGTCAAGGAAGCATCAGCAGTTGCGGCCGGTGCGCGGACGCTCCGGCGACTCTTCGCACCGATTGACGGCACGACGGGCCACGCCGGCCGAAAAGCCTCTCCTCAAGAGCCATTGGTAGGCGCGATGGAGGCCTGCAGCGGGGTCTCTCCCGACGCCCCGATGGTGCTTGGTCTCAAGGAGCCACATGGCTCGCGTCAGTTCCTGGTCCTCCGTAGAGACCTCGTCGAGCAGTGACGAGAAGACGGAGGGGTCGACACCGAATGCCACGAGTTCGGATGCGATCCTGTGGCGGCCGTAGTGCCGCACGCGTATGCGATCGTCAATCCAGGAGCGAGCGAACTCGGCATCATCCAGGTACCCAGCATCCGAGAGACGCGCAATCTGGTCTTCGACAGCCTCCGGCCCAAGGCCGGAGGCTGTCAGTTTGATTCGGATCTCCGAAACGCTACGCGCCCGGTAGCCGAGAAGGCGCAATGACATCTCCCGGGCCGCGGCGCGTTCGGTGGCTTCGAGCGTGCGGATGACGGCCGGATTCAGTTGCACGCCGACCGCGATACCCGCGTCGCGCCCAGCACGCGCGTTCGTGCGACGCCAAAAGGAATCGTCGACATAGATGTCCACGGCCGACTTGCGGCCCGGGGCGCGCTCGATCGCGCTGACGCGCGCCTCCGCTTGTTTCACGGTTCTACGCCTTCGAGGTCTGGAGGTTCTTGGGGCGACCCTTGGGGGCCGCGGCCGGCGTCTCGGCCGTGACTTGAGGATTGACCGGCGGGTCGGCTGCTTCGGGCTCTTCGGGCTGCGGAGTCGCGCCAAGGCCCAGTTTCTCTTTGAGCTCGGTCTCGATAACCGTGCGCAGGTCTGAGTTCTCCCGGAGGAACTGCTTCGCCGCTTCGCGACCTTGGCCGACTCGCTCCTCTCCGTAGGTGTACCAAGCACCGCTCTTCAGAACGATCCCGTGGTCTACGGCCATGTCGAGGATGCTTCCCTCCTTGGAGATGCCCTCTCCGTACATGATGTCGAACTCGGCCTGCTTGAAAGGCGGAGCTATCTTGTTCTTCACGACTTTGGCACGGCAGCGACTGCCGACGATATCCGTGCCTTGCTTGATGGACTCAATGCGCCGGATGTCGATGCGCACGCTGGCGTAGAACTTCAGCGCGCGTCCGCCTGGGGTAGTCTCCGGGTTGCCGAACATAACCCCGATCTTCTCTCGGAGTTGATTGATGAAGATGGCCGTACTGCGCGACTTGGAGATCGATCCCGCAAGCTTGCGCAGCGCCTGCGACATGAGGCGGGCCTGCAGTCCCACGTGGGCGTCGCCCATTTCGCCCTCAATCTCGGCGCGGGGCACGAGTGCCGCAACGGAGTCGACGACGAGAACGTCCACTGCTCCGCTGCGTACGAGCATCTCAGCTATCTCCAGCGCCTGTTCTCCCGTATCCGGCTGCGAAATGAGCAGGTTGTCGATATCGACGCCCAGCTTCTTGGCGTAGACCGGGTCGAGCGCGTGCTCGGCATCGATGAACGCCGCGATGCCACCCTGCGCCTGCGCCTCCGCGATAATCTGCAGGGCGAGTGTCGTCTTGCCGCTCGATTCCGGACCGAAGATCTCTACCACGCGGCCTCGCGGAACGCCGCCGACGCCGAGGGCTACATCGAGCGCAAGAGTCCCCGTCGGAATGATGGCGACATCCAGGCGGGCCGGATGCTCTCCCAGTTTCATAAGCGCACCCTTGCCGTACTTGCGCTCGATCTGCTCTTTGGTGATCTCTAGAATCTTCTCTCTTTCCACAACTACCCCCTCATGACGAGTGAGACTGGCCTCACGCTAACACGAACACATGTTCGCTGTCAAACCTTCCCCAGCGGCACCTCCTCCACCGTGAAGTACTGCGCCCCGCTGCGGCTGAGTCTCGACTCGAACAGCGTAACACTCGCCACTGACACGAACGCGTCGACGGGAGGGGTACCGGCCGACGCGTCATCGGCGAGCTGGGCCAATGGTCGCGGGACACGAAGCCGTGCAAGGGTGATGTGGGGATGACAGGGCCGCTCCTCTGCCCTGAAGCCTGACTTTTCCAGCTGCGCGTCGAGCGCTACCGCGAGATCGACCGTCTCTGCAGCGCCCTCGCTAACACCGAGCCAAAGTACCCGCGCGCGCTTCGGGGACGGGAACATGCCTAGTCGGTCGAGCCTGATCCCGTAGGGTGATTCGTCTTCAAAGGCGCGGCGCATGGCGGAGGCAATGCCGGGCACTGCCTCGGAGGCATTCTCTCCGAGGAACTTCAGCGTGATGTGAAAGCTCTGTTCGCTGACCCACTTGGCACTGGGAACGGCCGGATTCAGCGTCCGACACAACTCCGCGAGCCTGGCTCGAAGGTCCGCAGGCAGTGCAATCCCGATGAATAGTCGCATTCGGCTCCTCCGTCTAGCGGCGGGAGGAACTCGCTGGGGGTATGGGGACATGTTAGCACAAGAGGGATCTCCACCAGAGAGTCTTTCGCCAAACCCTTAGGCACGTGTGGGTCAATGACAACCGCCCCGCGGGTCTTGAGACGGGACCGATTCGGCTTGGATCAGGTATCGAGGAGCCGAAGCCGCAACTGATTGAGGGCGGCGTGGGCGGCGCGCTCGCGGATCTGTCTGCGCGAGCCTGGTTGTTCGATGAGAACGCCGGTCTCTCCCGACTCGTCGAGCACGCGGATGTGCACCGTGCCGACGGGAGCCCGCTGCGTTCCCCCCTCCGGCCCGGTCACTCCCGTGATCGCCACGCCGATGTCCGCTTTGAGACATAGGCGCACGCCTCGCGCCATCTGCCGGGCTGTCTCCTCGCTGACGGCGCCCTCTTCCTTAAGCGTATCCGCGTCGACCCCGAGCACGCGCGCCTTGGCGTCGTTTGCGTAGGCTATGACGCCGCCGACGAAATAGGAAGAGCTGCCGGCGACATCGGTGATCAACTCGCCCAGGAGTCCCCCGGTGCAGGATTCGGCGACCGCCACCGACTTGCCCCGCTGGGCCAGTAGCCGCCCGACCGCTTCCGCCAGAGTCGCGTCGCCCTCGCCATAGAGCGCGTCGATCAGCCGGGCAGTGATCTCATCGACCACCTTCTGGAAGTCCCGGGCGGCCGACTCCGGCGCCGTCACGACAACGTCAACGAGTCCGGGATGGGCCAGCAGCCCAAGACGGACGGCATTGTACGTGTCTTCGAGATCCGCAATGCGCATTTGAACGGCCGCTTCAGGTACGCCCGCCGTGCGGAGAACGCGGCGCGCAAGCGGGGTCAGGGGTCCCGTGCGATTCGCGATGTGCGCGAGCACGGTCGTCTCCAGCATCTCCTCGAGCTCGGCCGGGACGCCGGGAAGAACGTAGATGGTCTGGTCTCCGTCGACCAGAATGAGGCCGGGCGCCGTGCCCCGATTCGGCATGATGATCTCGGCGCCCTCGATCGCGTACGCCTGCTTGAGAATCAGCTCCAGGTGGCCGGCCTCGAGGTTGGAGAAGCGGTCGGACAGATGCGCCCCGACCGCTTCGTTGAACTCGAGTCCCCGGCCAAGCGCTCGCGCGATCCCTTGCCTCGTGACGTCATCGGCGGTCGGTCCGAGGCCACCGGTGACGATGACGACTTCCGCAACGGTCTGAGTGGATTTCAGGGCCCGTGCGATAGAGACCTCGTCGTCCGCCACCGTCGTGTGAAGCGCGACTTGGATGCCGCGTTCGCCGAGGCGTCGGGCCAACAAGGTGAAGTTCGTGTCGAGTCTGTCTCCGCCGAGCAGCTCGTCTCCGACCGTGATGATCGCCGCCCCCATTATGTCTCCTCCCCTTGGGCGGGTGGGGCCAGGATGTCTCTGGCCTTGACGAAGTAGTCGATGAAGGAGACCAGAGTGAGCACGACGGCCACGGTCATGAGGGCGATGGCGAGCCAGTCGAGTGCCGTCGCCACGGGCGGAGACGCTTTGATCTCCGGCAGGATCATCCAGCCGATAATCGCCACGACCTGCGAGATGGTCTTCACCTTACCGAGGGAGCTTGCCGCTATGACTCGACCTTCCGCCATGGCGACTAGCCTAAGACCGGATACGGCGAATTCGCGGCTGATGATCAGGACCGCGATCCACGCCGAGAGCCGGTTCAGGTCGACGAGCGCGATGAGCGCGGCGGAAACGAGCAGCTTGTCGGCGAGTGGGTCGAGGAATTGCCCCATCACTGTCACCTGCTTGTAGGAGCGCGCAATCCACCCGTCAACGGAGTCCGACAGGGCCGCGAGGCCGAAGACGGCGGCGGCAAACCACGCCCCCAACTTGACGCTCGTCAGAAGGAAGACCATGACGACAGGCACGAGCAGGATGCGTAGGACGGTTATTCGGTTGGCCCAGTTCATGCGGGCTCGCAAATCATGTCATAGCCGTCGGTCTCAATGACGCGGACACGTAGAACTCCGTCGGAGGGCGTCTCGCCTCTCACCAAGCAGACGCCGTCCACCTCGGGAGCCTGGAACTGGCTTCTCCCCTCGCAGGGGTATTCCTGCTGGAGGACCGACGGCTCGAGCCGCACATCGACTTCCCGACCTACTCGCGCCGCCGCCCGCTCCGCCCCGATATCGTCGGCCAAATCACCCAGCATGCGGGCGCGCTCACCGACCACGTCCGGATCTATATGGTCGCCAAGGGAGGCCGCGGGAGTCCCTTCCTCACGGCTGTAGGCGAAGACTCCGGCGTAATCCAGGCGCGCAAGCCGGACGAACTCGGCCAGTTCGCCGAAGTCGCGTTCGGTTTCTGCCGGGAATCCGACGATGAGGCTGGTCCGCAGCGCCGCGTCCGGAATCGCGTCCCGAACGCGTTCGATGAGTGCCAGGAAGGCCGCTCCATCGCCCAGGCGGCCCATCCTGCACAGGATTCCGCGCGCGGCGTGCTGGAACGGGATATCGAAGTAGTTGCAGACGTTGTCATGTGAGGCGACGGTGCGGATGAGCTCTTCCGTGACGCCCTCGGGCTGCAGGTACATGAGGCGGAACCACACGTCATGGCGGCGCGCCAGCCGAGCGAGGAGCCTCTGCACGCCTTCGGATCCAGGCAAGTCGCGTCCCCACGCCGCGGTATCCTGCCCGACCAGTATCACCTCACCGACTCCCTGGCGCACCAATGCGTCGACCTCGGCCTCAATCTTCTGAGACGGTCGGCTTCTATAGGCGCCGCGAATCGACGGTATGGTGCAGAATGTACAGGCGCGATCGCATCCGTCGGAGATCTTCACATACGCATAGCCGGTCGGCGGACGGAGGCGGGAGCGGACCCCCCCGCGGGATCTTGCGCTCCGAGCGGCCGGCGCGAGGGCGGCGACAATCTCATCGGCGCAGGATTCGGCGAGGCCGAAGAAGTCGTCCACCTCAGGCAGTTCCGCGACGAGCTGATCGCGGTGCCGCTGAACCATGCAGCCGCAGACGAGCAGCTTCTTGCACGAGCCGCCACGCCGCAGCTCCGCGAGGTCCAGGATGAGGTCGATGGACTCCTCGGTGGCCGCGGCGATGAATCCGCAGGTGTTGACGATGATTACGTCGGCCGCGTTGGGGTCCTCGGCTATTCGAAGCCCCGCGGCCGCCAGATGGGAAGACAGGACATCGGAGTCGGCGACGTTCTTAGGACACCCGACGGTGACGATCGCCACTTGCATCAGGGCCCTCCCGACCGTCCGGGGCTCTCGGCGCGTCTTGTTGTTGGCAGCGGCCCCTGGGACACAACGCTACCGATAGTTGATGAACTGAAGCGGGATGCCGAAGTCCTGCGACTTGATGAAGGCGATCACATCCTGAAGCTCGTCCCGGCTCTTCGAGCTCACACGCAACTTCTCACCCTCAATCTGCACCTTAGCCTTTGTCTTGGTCGTCTTGATCGCCTTGTTGATCGCACGGGCGGTGTCAGCGTCGATGCCGGTGACAAGACCGATCTCCTGCCGAGAGGTGCTGGCCGCCGCCTGCTCGATCTTGCTGTAGGAAAG
>DYIV01000094.1 GCA_020723435.1 Slackia heliotrinireducens
TGGTCGGAAGCGGTGCCGCGATCAGCGTCACACTCGGCGTCATCCTTGGATACGTCGGCGTGCCGTTCTCCGGTTTCATCGCAGCGTTCTCCGGTGGCTTCTACGTCGGATACACGCTGCGCGAAGAAGGGGGGCGCTGGGGCGCCCTCGCCACGGCCCTCCCGGCGATCGTCTTCGGACTCATCGCCGTGGCTCTTGGCACGGCCATCCTCGGATCGGCCGTGACGGAGATGCCCAAGGAGGCACAGAACGTGCCCGGCTTCGCCGACGCTCTCAGAGGTTTCCTCCTCACTGCCGCGCTCATCGGCGTTGTAATGCAGGCCGTCGGCGGGTTGTTCGGCGGATGGGCAGGAGAGCACATCGGCGACACTCTGAGCTAGGGCAGCAGCCCTCAACACCCTGAGCGTTCATCGTGTCGATTGACGGCGGCCCACCCTCGGTGGTTGAATCAACCATGGAAGGGGGTTGCCGTGGTTGCTCGGGCCGGATCCCGCGTGATACTCATCTGTCTGCTTGCGCTCTGCCTGCACGGCGCTTCCGCACCGGCGCCCGCCCTCGCAGCTCCTGTCGTCTCGCTCGCCGGGACCACCCGCACCTTCTCGCCCAATGGCGACGGCGTTGGACGCTATTGCACCGTCAAGTTGCGCGTCAGGCGCACGCTCTACGTTCATCTCGCCATCTACGACCTGCGCTGGAGACCGGTCAGGACGTTTCTGAAGTGGCGTCGCCTCGGACCCGGATCTCGTCGCTACGCCTGGGACGGCCTCTACGCCGGACGCCCGCGGCCCAATGGTTACTATCGCGTGCGCGCCCTCTTTCGGCTCGGTCGACGAACGTATCGAGTGTTGACGACGGTGCTCCTCGATAACGTGCCGCCCCAGGTTTCGATAGCGGCGACGGGATCGACGCAGCATTTCGCGGGCGGCGGACTCGCCCTTAAGGTCCCGTACCGAATCGAGGATAGGTCTGCCTCCTTCCGGCTCGGCCTTCTCGCGTATGAGGCATCAGAGGCGGTTGAGCCCACCGGCACCGTCGACGCCAGCGCGACACTCGTGGGCTACAAGGTCGTCACGTCCACGCGCAAGACGGGTGAACTCCTGTGGGACGGGAAGGGCCTCGCCGGTGACTATCTGCCCGCCGGCCTCTACAAGATCCGCCTGCTCGCCACCGACGCAGGCGGCAACCGTGGCAGGAGCGACTACCTGCCGGCCACGCTGTTCCAACCCGTTGATGTCGGCGGAACCGTAACTAATGCGGCCGACCAGCCGGTCGCGGATGCCACTGTGAGGGTCGCCGGCACCACCGCGTGGGCCAAGACCGACAGTCATGGCGCGTTCACCGTCGTCAACTGTCCTCTGGGGACGCGCACGTTCACCGCCTCCAAGACCGGCCTGCCAACCGCCACGGAGGATGTCTCCGTCAACTACGAGACGACCTCGGTCGCATTGGCCATGAAGTCCGCCGGCGGGTTTCGGTCCGCCGTTCCCAAGGCTTACACCATCACCTTATCCGGCCGGTTCCTGTACAAGGGCAAGGAGGCCTCAGATCCGACCTATCCCATCGCCAACGCCAAAGTCGTGGTCTACGACCACGTCTACGGGCCCTTCGGTGTCTACATCTGCCATCGTCCGTTCGAGAGCGGCTCCACCGACTCCGAAGGCAACTTCTCCATCTCCTACCAATCGGACCGGTGGGACGAATGGAACCGGCCCGACGTCGACATCGTGGCACAGGTGGAGTCCTCCGACGGTCACGCGAAGGTGAAGAGCAACATCCTGGCGCTCTATCCTCAAGAGTACATGCCAACCAGCGGGTACAAAGACAACAGCTCTTCGCGCACCGGTCTGACCTTCACAGACACCGGCGGCCGCCGTGCCGCGTGGGACATGCTTGACAAGATCCAGAAGGCGCGCGACCGCTGGCGTGACCTGACCGGCTGGACGCGACCGTCTCTGTGGATAAAGTATCCGTGCGATCTCGACGCCGGCGGCGAGTTCAGCAACTTCTTCGACAGTATCGACATCGACGAAGGATATGGCTGGGAGAACACGATCTTGCGCGAGTACGGTCATGCCATTCTCTACTCGGCGTACGAGACAGCCGACGGAGACAACAATGCCTACGATGCGTACCTGGACTCGACCCACCTTCATGACTTCTGGAGCGGCGAGAACGGCAAGTCCTACGTCTATCAGGACAGCACCGGGTATTCGAGCGAGAAGGACGAGGTAGGCGCGTGGACGGCGTTCAACGAGGGCTGGTCGCGCTATTCCACCTCCGTCCTCCTCGACCATGATGACGGTTTCGAGCTCGACGTCTGCTACGAGGGCAAGGATGGGAACAGGGTCATCAACTCCGTTTCGCGCGTCATGTGGGATCTGACGGACGATGACGACTCGAAACTGAACTACGCTTGGACGCCCTTGCCGGGCGATCCGCTACCCGGCGTCCAGTCTCGGTTCAACGCCCTGTACGGCGATGGCGATGACGATCGCATGTCGGGCTGGGGATCAGGGCCCCACGGGGACACGTTCGCCAAGCTGTGGTACGTCGTAGATCGCAAGTGGCCGGCAAACGCGCTCGAGCTGAGGACCTGGCTGCAGGCGACCAGCACTCCGTCTCAGCTGAGCCGCCGGGGTATGGACGCGATCTATTATCGCATGGGCATCCGCTCGGGCATCACCGAGAACAAGCCTGTCGTCACCACCGTGACGGTCACGGGTGTGCCGCAGCCTGACGGCGCCTATCGAGGCAGGGTGAAGGTGTGGTGTCGAGCAACGGATACGGACGTCGGGTCCAACAACGAGGAAGACTCAGATCACCTGAAGGTACGCTTCGAGACCAAGTCGGAGACATCGAGGGGCGCGCAGACCGCATGGAACCACATAGGGTGGACTCTCCAGCCGACCGCGACCCCGCCGCCAGGCCAGACGGGTACGAACTGGTATCAGGTCGACTATGACACCGCCACGCGGAGCCCCGTGGAAGTCGTCCCCGACGAAGCCAACGAGGGATACCTGCTCAACGGCGGCAGGACTGGGCCGGCCATCCCCGACAGACGCGATCGCGTGTGGGTGCGGGCTATCGCCTTTGACGACCTTGCCGAGTCCAACGCCACAACATCGAATCCTTTCGCCGTAGACAACTCTCCCGGGGCCTGGGACCGGTGCGGTCGAGCCGACGACGCCGGTGGATACGAACAGCCCAACACCGACTACATCTCCTGGGAGAAGAACGCGACGTATCCGAATGCGACCTATGAATTGCGATTCAAGCCGTCTCAGATCGCGGCCGGGACGATAGCCATGGAGTCGTTTGGCTACCTCAACGGCGGGCCGGCTCACAACGAGTATGTGCGCGCCCCCACCTGGCGGATGAACGTGCGAGACGACGGAAAGGTCCAGTTCTGGATGAATCGCTACGACGGAAGCGGTCCGGGCGGTGGTGACTGGCGTGTCATAACCGGGACCACGGCGCTCGAGGCCGGCGTCTGGTATCACCTCGCGGCCCAGTGCGGGTCGGGTGGGATGAAGCTCTACGTCAACGGGCGGCTGGAGGCGAGCGATTCCTACACCGGCTATCCCGAGCCCGACTGGAGCGACGGAACGCTGAATTCGGGGGCATTCAGCATCGGCACGTACGAGTCGATCTGGGCGATGGATCGCACCGCGCTCGGTTGCTACGACGAGGTGCGGGTCTCAGATGTTCAGCGCTATCCCGCGGATTTCGCGCCCCCATCGGCTCCGTTCGCCGGCGACGCGTCGACGATCGAGCTCGATCACCTCGACGGCACTACCAACGGCGACGTCAATCACGGCTTCACTTTCGAGCTGTGGTAGGAGGGGACGCAGCCCAACTCCCGGCCGGCAGCCGGGATGGGCTACACCGCCGACACGAATGATCGATCGGCAAAGGGCGTCCACTCACTCGAGGGATAGCGCTGCACGAACGACTTCCATGCCTCGGCGGCCTCGGTCGCCAGGCCCATGCGCAGATAGACGTGGGCGATTCGAAACTGGGCCTTCTCCGCCTCCCATGAATCCGGCGCCCGATCCATCACGGTCTGATACGTCCGCAAGGCCAGCTCGTATCCGGATCGCCCTTCGCAGAGTGCTCCCATCGCAAGCAGTGTCTTGCCGTCGAGATCCAATCCGGGACAGATGTCGCACAGCCGTTCGTAGGCGTCGAAGGCGTCGTCCTTGCGTTCCTGCTTAAGATACAGCTCAACGGCCTTTCCGAACTCACCGGCGGCCTTGTTGTTGTCACCCTCCGGCGACATGAAGATCGCAAAGGCCATCTCGACGTGCGCCTCGGCGTTGCGCGGATCGTCACCGGCGAGCTGCCTGTAGCGCGCGGCCGCCAGCTCGTGATCGCCGGCCTGCGCGTACTCCCTCGCTTCGTCCGTCAGGTACTCGGTATCCGCCTCCTTCACGAGCTTGAAGACGAAGGCGACGGCAGCTCCGAAGACAAATCCGCCGATGTGCGCCCAGCTGGCCACCCCGCTGACCGCGCCGTTGATTTGGATCAGCCCGGACAGAAGCTCGCGCGCGAACCACAGTCCCAGTCCCACCGCCGACGTGACCTCCCAGACGCCCCACTTTATGAGGAGGATGATCCACACCAGGTACGCGATCTTTACCTTGTTCTTGTAGAAGCGCACGGCGAAGACACCCATCACCCCGGCGACCGCCCCTGAGGCCCCGATTGCCGGCACGGCCGACATCTGCGGCATGAAGACGGCGACAATCAGTCCGTGCACCAGAGCGGCCACAAGCCCACTCGCGAAGTAGATGATCGCGTAGCGCAGCTTGCCCAGCGCGTCTTCGAGCACGGAGCCGAAGAGCCACAGAAAGAACATGTTCCATCCGAGATGAAAGATCGGGTCGGCGTGTAGGAACATGCTGGTGAACCAGGTGTAGAGGCCGCGAATGTTCGGTTCGAAGCCTAGCAGCTGAACCGTGCGCTGCAGATCGGTAGCCGTGGCGGCGAAGACCAGGAAGTTGGTGGTAATGATGGCAAGTGTCAGGACAGGGAAGTCCTTGAACTGCCGGTTGACTTTGTAGGGTATCGCGAAGAAGAACACTGCCCTCTCCCGCCGATAGCTCGCACTTCTCTACAACTGTGCACCCAGTGTCGAATCACCGAGACGCACCAGTATTCGTAGTTGTAGTCGGCAAAGCCGACAGGTACCTTTAGCAGGATGAACGGGAGGTCGAGCACGTGGCTCGGAGTAGTTGAAGACCCCGTACTTGGACCCCGCGCGGGGGCTGTGATCCGCGAGATATGAGAAGCGCTACGGCGCGGGGTAGATCCGCTCGACGCCGAGCATGTCACCCATCCCAAGCGTCTGCTTCTTCGTCTCACCGAGCGCACCGTAGCCGTACATGGTCAGCTCGGTCGTCGCGCTGGTGTAGAGATCGTTGAGCTGCAGCGTGTGGCCCGCCTCGTGCGTGCCGATGTTCCACACGTCGTAGGCGCCCGCCTCGCCCGATGTGGACCATGGCAGGCTACTGTTGAAGATGATGTCGCAGTCGAGCAGGTGCTTCGACCGGCGGTCGTACCAGTAGTAGGTGGCGGCGATTGTCCCCGAGGACAGCGGTCCCCACGAGACGGTCGTATAGCCGTCGAGAACGGCTCCGCTCGCAGTCGTCGCGCCCAAATCGCTGTAGTAGATCTCCGATGAGTCCACCCGGCCGAGTAGATTGTATTCGGTCTGCCACGACCAGAATGACTTGTCCACCGCCTCCTCAGCGGCAGCCACGTCGAGTCCGCTCGAGGCGGCGTTCACCCTGTAGGGAACGAGTGGTGTGTCCCAATGAAGACCCTTGTAGACAAAGGTGGCGTTGAGCTCGCCGACACCGCCGGGCTTCGGCTTGCCGCGCGGCGCCTTGCCCTTTTCCCCGACCGCGTTACCGGCGCCCGGAAGACCCTTCGGGGGAACGGGATTGACGAAGACGCCCCTTTCGATTTGACTCGCCGGTACGTCGAGCGGTCGCGCGAACGCAACGCCGACGCTCATGCCGACGATCAGGGCTGCGACGAGAATGACCGCCCCCAGCTTGGTCTTCATCTTCACTCACTCTCCCTCGCACGCACAGCGGGCCGCGTTGTTTCTCAGCGACATTGTGGCGGGTGGCAGCGACGAGCGCAAGCCTCCATCACTAACGGTGGTCGCGCGCGCGGTCCCTGTCGGGCACGAAGAACGAACCGTCCGTCCGGAACCGACGGGACAGATCGCATGCACCAGAGATGTGAGAGATCGGCCGCCAGAGGGGATCATGTTGAGAACCGGCATCAACGGGACACCCGGCAACGAAAGGACACTCTATGATGCACGCGACCGCCAATGAGCCCGGCGGCGGCAATCCGTCGTGGCCCGCTCCCCCAGCCGTGGCGCGACGCCACTATCCCGTTCTCATGCGTCTCGCACGCACGTATCGTGTCGCGGCCTGGCTGGGTCTGGTCGTCGGGCCGCTCATCGGCCTCATGGCCTTGTCCTCGAGCTTCGAGGCGGTGGGACGACTTCTGTGGATCCTGCTCGTCGTGGCGGCGACGGCGCTAATGTTCGTCACGTGGCGTGCCACATCGGAGTTGATAGTGACGATGCTGGAGATGGCGGAAGGCTTGCATCGGGCAGAGAGTCAGATCGCGGGTCTGCATATCAGGCTGGCCGAACCGTCCGCCGCTGGCAGGGAAACCGACAAGCGGAAAGCGGCGAAGCGTGGGCGGCTGAGCAAGCGGCAGACGTCCCGGAAATCCGCCAAAGCCGGTTCGCGAGCTTCCAACCCTGATTCATCGGTCACTGAACGCGCCGAGCGTGTTTCTCCCCGTGGCAATATAGATCGTGCCGTCTGATCCGATAACCGGAGACAGCTCCGGGGTCCAGGAACTCCTCGTGGTGCACGTCCACTTCCTGCTGCCATCGGGATTCAGCGCGATGAGCGAGGCCTCGGCAGGCTCGCCCGGCGGATCTGCGCGGTCATCGGTCATGATATCGACGACGTAGATTGTCCCGTTCGAGCCGATCGCCGCGGCAGAGAGCTTCCCTTTGCCCGTGACCTGCCAGAGCCGCTTGCCGCCTGGCGTCCTTGCCTCGAGTGACGACGGATGCTTCGGCATGTTGCTCACAACGTAGACAGTTCGGTCGGATGCGATGGCGGGTGACATGGGTCGAACATCCTTGATCGCCCACGCCTTCGAACCGCTGCGGCTGAGCGCGTCAAAGCGCCCTTGAGCGGGCGGATCTCTCGCATCCTCAGTACCGAAGTATGCCGTTTCATCAGATGACAGAGCCGGCGGCCTCAGGTCGAACCGCGCAGGCACAAGACAACTCCATTGTTTCGCGCCCTTCTTCGTCACGGCGTAGAACGTGCTTGTCGCTTTGACGGCCGTGCCGTCTAGCACAGAGAAGTAGGCTGTGCCATCTGCCGATACTGCCGGCGCGGACGCCATACCCGGCTCCTCGAAGATCCACTTCTCTTTGCCGTTCGGCCCTATCGCGTACATGCGGCCGTGGCTGCCGATGCCGCCGCCGATCTCCGAGAAATACACGGTCCCATCCGCCGCGACAGCCGGGGCGGTCCAGCTGAGCCCTCGCCCGGGGAATTCCCATTTCTTCGTGCCGTCAGGCTTCAGAGCGTAGAGTGTGGCTGTCGCGCCCGTTTGCTTGTTCTTGCTGTCGATGACATTGCTGACCAGGTATATGGTGCCATCCGGACCGAGCGCAGGGGATTGACAGAC
>DYIV01000095.1 GCA_020723435.1 Slackia heliotrinireducens
GAGGTGAGAGTGTCCATCCCGGATCGTTCGGGTTCCCGCTGAGCCTCCGAGTGACACCGCTGAGCCGGCCGTCGAGTCACCACTGGCCGACGACCCCGGTGGAGCCGGCGCCCCTCCTGTGCCGACGGGCTACTTCGGGCCTCGCCGTCCGGGTGAGGACTCGGTGAATCCACCGGAGTTCTCCAAGGACGCTACGGATGAATCGCCCAGCGCGGATGAGCCCGGCCAGGGCGAAGGAGATGACTCCTAGTGGCCGACACGATCAGGCTCGGTCCGGTCGGGCGAATCGATCAAGACATGGCGGTCGATATCACGGTGGACGGGGGCGCCGTCACTGAGGCACGCATGGAGGCGACGATGGCCCGTGGCTTCGAGACCATCCTGCGTGGTCGGGATCCTCGAGACGCGATCGTTGTCGCGCAGCGAATCTGCGGGATCTGCCCGGCTCCTCACGCGGTCGCGTCGGCGCAGGCGCTCGACGAGCTAACCGATGCCAGAGTGCCTCCCGTCGCCAGAATCGTGCGGAACCTGATCCTCGGGGCGACGCACGTCTCATCTCACATTCTGAGCTTCTTTCTAGCCACGTTGCCGGACTACATTGACCCATCGGCAGTCTCCCGGTACCGAGGCAAGGACAAGCGGACCGCCATCGTTGCCTCGAAGGTTGGGCAAATGCTCGACGCCGGAGACGGCGCGCCGTTCCTTCCGCGTTACGCCGGCGACAAAGCGACCCTAAGGGACCCTGACGTCGTGGGAGCGCTGCTCGCCGACTACTTCGATGCGCTGCAGATCAAGCGTAAAGCGGAGACGATGGCCGCGGCGCTCGCCGGCCGACACCCGCACATCTGTTCCGTCGTCGCCGGTGGAGTTACGATCCCGATCTCCGTCGAGCAGGTCACGCAGTTCCGCTTCGCCCTCCAAGACGTTGCCGACTGGGTGAGCAGGACCATGTTCCCCGATGCCAAAGCGATCGCGTCAGGGCCGATGGCGTCATTCAAAAGCGGACGGTTCGGCGGCGGGCAGGCGAGCTTCCTGTCTTTCGGCGCCTTCGACCAGAACATATCGGGTGACTACAAGGACAGGTTCCTGCCGTCAGGAGCGATAGTCGCGGCTGACCTGCGAGACCTGTCCAAGATCACGGTTCAGCAGATCGATCCGGCCAAGGTCACGGAGTCGCTGACCTACGCCCGCTACGGCAATGCCTACGACGGACGCAACCCCGCCGAAGTCGTAACGGAGTTCGAACCGGGCAAGCGGGACGCGTACACGTTCGTGAAAGGAGCCCGCTACGACGGCAAGCCGATGGAGGTCGGTCCTCTCGCCAGGATGCTCGTCAAGCGCGATTCGGCCTTCCTGCGAGAACTCGCATCGACGGGCGCCGCCCCGCAGTCGGTCCCGGCCCGCGTCCTTGCCCGGGCCTATGAGGCCAAGATCGTCGCGCGAGCAATGCTCGGCTGGCTCGACGATCTCATCGAGGCAATGGCTCAGAGCGGTGACATCTGCGACGAGAAGGAGTTTCCGGACAAAGGCCGGGCTGTCGGCATTGTGGATGCACCGCGCGGTGCGCTTGGTCACTGGGTCTCGCTTGACGCGGACGTGATCGATATATACCAGGTCGTCAGCCCGTCAACTTGGAACGCCTCGCCGCGTGACGCGTCGATGCAGCGTGGGCCGATCGAGGAGGCCTTGATCGGCACTCCGGTTCCGGACGTCGCCAACCCGCTGAACGTGGTGCGCGTCATCCGGTCGTTCGACCCATGCCTGACGTGCGCCGTTCACATCATCGACGGTCGGGCGGATCGATTGACGCGGGTAGGGTAGGCCGTGAATAGACGTCCGGGCGCAATAGAAGTGCTGGTCCACTGGCTCTTCACGGCGGAGGCGATCGTTCTCGTCGCAACGGGGATGTATCTTCACTCACCGCTTGCGGGGGTATCTCACGGAATAGAGACTTTCGTTCATCTGGCGGCCGGCTACGCGGTCATCCCGACGGTCGGTTTTCGCCTTTACTGGGGCCTGTACGGGAGGCCCGGTGAGGAACAGATCGTGTCCGGCCGTGTCGCGGAAGGCCTCGCCGCAGCCGGCCGATACGCCATCTACGTCCCGCTGTGGCTCTGCCTTGCGGCGCAGATGGTGCTCGGGCTCGCTCTGCGCTTTCCCACCTCGGGCCTGGGCGCGGGCATCATGCATGCCCTGGGCGGCATGGCGACGGTGCGCATCGTCCACTACTGCTTGATGTGGGTGTTCATCAGCCTGGTTGCCGTTCACGCCTACGTCGGACTGCAGGCTGGGTGGCCCAACGTCAGGGATATGTTCGTGCCTCGACGGCGGAGCCGCGACGGTCGCCGGCGGCGCGACTCCCTCGCCGAGGGGGCGGGAAGCTGATGAACGCGGGCAGACGAGTCGTCGTCCTCGGTGTGGGCAACGTGCTCCTGGGCGACGAAGGCGTCGGAGTTCACGTGGTGCGAGAGCTGGAGAAACGAGATCTTCCAGAGGGCGTGAGGCCCATCGATGGGGGAACCGGGGGGTTCAATCTGATTGGGATCATCGCCGAGGCGGATACCCTGATCGTTGTCGACACGCTCTCCAGCGACGCCGAGCCGGGCTCGATCTTCAGGTTCACGCCGGATGAAGTGCGACAGCCGGGAGGCTCGAGGCACACCTCTGTGCACGACATCGGTCTTCTCGATGCTCTGGAGCTGGCGGCTATGAGCGGCTACGAGCCCGACACGGTGATTTTCGGCGTCGTGCCGGAGCGGATAGACTGGGGCATGGAGCTGTCGGCGCCCGTGAAGGAGGCCTTGCCCAGAGTCCTCGCCGCCGTTATTCAGGAAATCGACGGTCTATGTTAGAATAGCCGCCGCAGGCAGTGGTACCTAGGTCTGTGCGGGGCCGCTCATGGAGCGGGCCCCTTTTTGCAGCCGAGACCCTCGGTGCGGGAGTGATGAGCGTGCACGAGATGTCGGTCACTCAGAACGTCATGGAGATCGTCCTCCAGCAGGCGAAGGAAGCCGGCGCCACGCGCGTGAAATCGGTCAAGCTGCGTTTCGGAACGCTGACCTCCATCGTGCCGGACTGCGTCGCGTTCTACTTCGAGCAGATGACCCCGGGCACGCTGGCCGAGGGAGCGAAGCTCGACGTGGAAATGGTTCCCCTGCGGCTCAAGTGCGGGCAGTGCGGCGAGGAATTCGAGGGACAGGACGAACTCGATGTGACCTGTCCGAAGTGCGGCAATCCGTTCACGGAAACCCTGTCCGGCCGAGAGATGGAAGTGGCAAGTATCGACGTCGACACCTGAGGCCGCCCACACGGCTCCGGTGCAAGTGCAAGCGAGGCAGATAATGGAAGTTAAGGTCGTACAGAACATTCTCAAGGTCAACGAGAAACTGGCCGACGAGAACCGGAAGTTGTTCGCCGCCAAGGACGTCTTCGTCATCGACGTCATGGCGTCGCCGGGAGCCGGCAAGACGAGCACGATCCTCGCGACCGTCGATTCACTCAAAGACGACGTGAACATCGCCGTGATCGAGGGCGATATCGCCAGCAAGGTCGACGCTGAGAAGATCCAGGAGCATGGCGTGGAGGCCGTGCAGATCAACACCGGCGGGGCCTGCCATCTTGACGGCAACATGATCCAGAACGCGCTCCAAGTGCTCGATCTGGACGCGATCGACCTGCTGATAGTCGAGAACGTTGGCAATCTCGTCTGCCCGGCCGAATTCGATCTTGGGCAGTCGATGAAGTTGGTCATCAGCTCCGTCCCCGAGGGTGACGACAAGCCGCTCAAGTACCCTGTCATCTTCACGCAGGCCGATGCGCTGATTCTCAACAAGGTCGACATGCTCGAGGCCACGGACTTCAGCGAGACGGCGTTTGAAGAGGGCGTGCGGCGACTCAATCCCCGGGCGCCGATCTTCAAGATCTCGGCCACGAAGGGCGACGGCGTAGAGGCCTGGACCGAGTGGCTTCGCGAACGCGTCGACGCCGCGAGCAAGTAACAGAGCTCGCCGCCTGCGACCCGGTCGCCTGGGCCGATCCCATCTATCCCTTGCTCCTGCCCGGCAATCCGTGCTACAACTGCGCGTGAGTTTCGCCGCGTCCGGCGGCGTTTGGAGGTTGTGCCGGTGATCGTGATCGTCAGTGAGAAGAATATCGCGGCGCGTAGGATTGCCGAGATACTGTCGAGCGGGAAGGCCAAGGCCGAGAAGGTCGGGGCCGTTCCGATCTACGCGTTCTCGCGAAATGGCGACGACTATACCTCGATCGGTCTGCGCGGCCACATCATGAAGGTCGACTTCCCCGAGGAGTACCACAACTGGCAGAAGGTCGATCCCAAGGACCTCGTCCATGCCGACATCGTCAAGACCCCGGCGGAGGCCGCTCTCGTCAAGGCGCTGCAGAAGGTCAGCAAGGGTGTGGATGAGGTCATCATCGCCACCGACTTCGACCGCGAAGGCGAGCTGATCGGCGTCGATGCCATTCACAAGATCGAAGAGGTCAATCCCGACGCCCTGATCCGGCGCGCCCGCTTCTCCGCCTTGACCAAAGGCGAGGTGGAGCGGGCTTTCGCGAACCTCGAAGACGTCTATGCCAATCTGGCCGCGGCCGGAGAGGCGCGGCAGGACATCGACCTGGTATGGGGCGCCGCGCTGACGCGATTCCTCTCGCTGGCGTCCGGCCGGCTGGGAAACCAATTCCTGTCGGCCGGCCGGGTCCAGACTCCGACATTGTGTCTGATCGCCGAGCGGGAGCGAGAGCGCCAGGCCTTCGTTGTCGAGCCCTACTGGACGATCAAAGGGCGCTTCTTGGCCGGCGACGACGAGGTCCTGGCGGGACACAAGACCGAGAAGTTCTTCGATAAGTCCGAAGCGGAAACGGTGCTGGCCAAACTTGGCGACTCCGGAATCGTCGCCGGTGTCGAAAGCAGGCGGCGCACGATCAAGCCGCCGGCGCCCTTCAACACAACGTCCCTCCTGGCCGCGGCAGCTTCTTTGGGGATGTCTCCGTCGAGCGCCATGCGTGCCGCGGAGAACCTGTATACGCATGGATTCATCAGCTACCCACGCGTGGACAATACCGTCTATCCGCCCTCACTCGATCTGCGGGGGCTGCTCGAAACGCTTTCCGGGAGCCCACAGTTCGGCTCCCTGGCGAAGCGCTTGGCCGGTCAGAAGGAGCTGAAGCCGACGCGGGGCAAGAAAGAGGCGACCGACCATCCACCCGTGCACCCCACCGGTGTGCCGGCAAAGAGCGACATCGGCTCCTATGAGTGGCGCGTTTACGAGCTGGTTGTTCGCCGCTTCATGGCTACCGTGGCGCCGGCGGCGCTGCGGGAATCGACACGCGTCGACATCGACGTGAACGGCGAACCGTTTGTGGCCCGTGGCGACGTGGTCGTCCAGCCCGGATGGCAGGAGTACTATCCGTACGGGACGGGTAAGGAAGCGGAGCTGCCGCGTGTCGAGAAGGACCAGGAGCTCGCCTTGGCGGAGAAGATCTTCGAAGAGAAGGAGACCACTCCCCCGGCGCGGTATTCGCAGAGCGCGCTGATACAGAAGATGGAGGAGCTGGGATTGGGAACAAAGGCGACCCGCCACTCGATCATTCAGCACCTCTATGATCGCGCCTACGTGCACTCCGACCCGATCACCCCCACCGAGCTGGGGCTTGCCGTCGCTGAAGCGCTGAGGGCCAATGCCGAGAGGATCTCGACACCGGAGATGACGGCGGAGCTGGAGGAGGATATGACGGCGATAGCCCAGGGCCGGCTGGCTCGGGCCAAGGTGGTCGACTTCTCTCGCGAGCTGCTCGACGAGGTCATGTTCGAGCTGGTTCAGAAGCGCGACGAGGTCGCAGGCCAGATCTCCAAGGGAATCCGCGAGGATCGAATCCTGGGCAGCTGTCCCAACTGCGGCAAGAACTTGAGAGTCATCAGATCGAAGAAGACACGCAAGCGCTTCGTGGGCTGCGAGGCGTACCCTGACTGCAAGACATCGTATCCGCTGCCGCAGAGCGGCGAGATTATCGCTCTCAACGAAACGTGTGAGCCGTGCGGCACTCCAAGGATCAAGGTGACCGGAAAGCGCGGGCGGCCATGGGTGCTGTGCTTGGATCCGAACTGTCCCACGAAAGAGGAAGCCAAGAAGAAGGCCTCGGGGGCTCGCAAGAAGTGAGACTCGCCGCCATCCAACTCAAGGTCGCCCCTGGCGCCGACGAGATGGGGCGGCTTCTCGAAGTTCTCGAAGAGGCGCTCGATGCGGGCGCCCGTTTTGTCTTCATGCCCGAGAGGCCGGCGTCCACGATGTCGGCGGGGCAATCGGAGAAGTTTCGCCACGCTCTGGCTGAAAGGGCCGAGCGGGCGGGGGCGACAGTTGTCGGCCCCAACCTTCGCGAAGCGGACGATTCCGACGAGCTCGAATACGTGCCGATCCTGGGTCCCGAGGGTGATTGCGCCAAGGTGCCGGTTCGAGTAGGGAAAGCGCAAGGCCGCGCCGGGCAGGCGACAGCCCCCACGACCCTGGGCGACCTGGCCGTTCTGTCGTCGGTCGACTGCTTCGCCTCCTCCGAGCTCGTCTCGCCGGGCTCCAAGGCGCCCCACGTTCTCCTCATGCAGGTGAGCGCCGCCTCGGCTCTGGAGCGCGAAGCCATTCGCGAGCTGGCCCTGGGGCGCAGTGAGGCGCAAGTGAGCCTGGTGGTTGTGGCCTCGCTGGTTGGCGAGAGTGGAAGACGCGGCGCCGCCGCCATCATGTTCCAAGGTGAAGTGCTGGCGGAGGCCGGGGACGAGGATGAGATCCTCGCGGCCGACGTCAAGCCGGACGACTTCGTCGATCTGGCCCTGCTGCGCCACCCGGTTGCGATTCCGGAGCTGCTTCGCCAGAAGGTGGAGCGCCTCTGAGGCCCTCCCGCGGCGGCTCGCAGGAATCAACCCGGGACCGGTGAATCAATATCCCATGCAGTCCTATCCCAAAGTCGGCATCGTCGGCGCTGGTCAGGTTGGCGCGACGTGCGCCTTCCTACTCCTCCTGCGTGACCTAGCGGACGTCGTTCTCCTCGATGTCGTAGAGGGCCTCCCCCAAGGCAAGGCGCTCGACATGATGCAGGCACGGCCGATCCTTGGGTTTGGCGCGCAGGTCATCGGGACGAACTCCTATGAGGACCTGGCCGGGTCGGCAATCGTGGTCATTACCGCGGGGCTGCCTCGCAAGCCGGGAATGTCCAGAAGCGATCTGCTGGCGGCAAACGCCAAGATCGTTCGCGAAGTCGCGACCCGGGTCGTGGCCGCGGCCCCTACCGCGAAGATCATTGTTGTGACGAACCCGCTTGATGTGATGGTCTACCTCGCCTGGAAGGTGACCGGGCTCGATCCCGCTCGGATATTCGGAATGGGCGGGGTGTTGGACGCAGCGCGTATGAGCTACTACGTGTCGGAACGGCTGGGCGTGAAGCCCGGCGACGTGGAGCCGGTCGTGATGGGTAGCCACGGGGACAAAATGGTCCCGCTGCCGGCGAAGGCTAAGGTCTCGGGAAGGACACTCACCGACTTAATTGATGAGACAACGGCCACCGAGCTTGCGGTGCGAACTCGCGGGGGAGGTGCTGAGGTTGTGGCTCTGCTGAGGAATGGGAGCGCCTTCTATGCGCCGGCGGCGTCGATCGCCCGGATGGTTCAGGCTGTCCTGAGCGACGAGAAAGCCGTGTTGCCGGCTTC
>DYIV01000096.1 GCA_020723435.1 Slackia heliotrinireducens
ACATGAACGCGAATGTGATCCCGTTCGGGGTCGTGGCGGGCTTCTCGATGGAATGTCCTTTCGCCGATCGCCACGTCGTCGGCGAGCGAATGGCCGTCCTCGTGGTCCGCTCGATCCGCAAGTTCCAGCAGCCCGGCCAAGAGAGGATGCTCCGCCCCTGCCGAGAGAAGCTCGGGGAACTGCTCTTCGGCGGCGGGATTCAGGTACGTCACGTTGCCGCGGGTGTCGGTCTCAATGACCGGAGAGGGATTGAGCTTGGGGAATGATGCCAGCCACTTCAACTCCTCCTCGGCCCGCTTGCGCGCCGTGACGTCGAGGAAGACAATCTGAGTCGCATACTCGTCCCCGTTGCGGTACATCGGTGTGCTGACGAGCTCAACATCGACTGCCTGCCCGTCAATCCGAAGGCACGTCTGCTCGAGAGCTTCGACGCGCGACTGCCTCTGGGCCCGGGCCTCAATGAAGCTCTTGATCATCTCCGCTCGCTGCTCGGCCGGGACGAAATCCGTGAAGGGCCTCCCGATGATGTCGCGCGATTCCGAAGCGCCGAGTATCGCGGCTCCGGTGGGATTGATGAAGTCGATCCGGCCCTCGCGCTGCACGGCGATGCCCACGGGGGCGGCGTCGATCAGACGGCGATAGCGCTCCTCGCTTGCCTTGAGCTCCTCCCGGGCCACCTCCTGCTCGGTGATGTCCCGGACGTACTCGATGACTCCATTCGTCTCGCCGGTATCCTGGTCAATCAGTGGGAAGGCGAAGAGATCGAGCCAGCCGACGATGTCGCCTCCAGGACCTCGGCGGGGGACGATGTTGTAGGCGGGCTGGCGAGTTCGCAGCGCTCTGCTGCTGGGGCAGGGGTCACAGATGCGGTCTTGACTATGGTAGGTCTCGTAGCGTCTCTTACCCTCCAGGGGCATCGCGTGCCTGTACCATTCCTCCATCGCCCGGTTGACTCGAATGATGTTCATGTCGCGGTCCAGCACGCTGATGCCGTCTTGTATGCTCGAGAAGACGCTGTTGAGGAAGCGCTCGTTCTCGGCCAGCTCCTGCTCGGTCTCCTTCAGCTCCGTCAGGTCATTGGCCAAGACGAGCTCGGCACGCCTGCCGTCGAATAGGAGGGCATGAGACTGGACGTCAACGTCGATGATCGTGCCATCCTTCTTCTTGTGCCGTCGCACTCCGGATCGATCGAGTCCCTCGGTCATGCGAGAAACGCTCTCCATCAAGGTCGAGATGTCTTCCGCCGGTCTGATATCGGCTATCGTCATGGAGAGGAATTCCTCGTGCGAGTAGTCATAGTGGCGCACGGCGGCGGCGTTGACCGCGAGAAAGGCAAGCGTGTCGACATCGTATACCCACATGGGCTGTGGGTTTGCGTCGAAGAGGAGCCTGTATCTTTCTTCGGATTCACGCAGCGCCTCTTCGCTTTGGCGGCGCTCGGTGACGTCGCGGGCGACGCCCATGATCGCGGTAACCTCACCCGCCTCGTCCTTCAGGGGAACGAGGCTTGTGTCGAGCCACACGCTTCCGGTTCGCAGGTCGAACCGTTCCTCGACGCGTATCCGCTCGCCTGTCTCGATGACGAGCCCGATGTTCTTCATCTGCTCCTCGAAGCGGTCCAGCCCAAGCACTTCACCGGACGGCCTGCCGATCAGATCCTGCGCCGGAGTGCCGACCATCATCGCCGCCGCCGTGTTGACGTAGGCGATGAGGCCCTGGCGGTCGACGATGAAGATCGCATCCTCGGCCTCGTCGACGAGAGCCTTGTAGCGCCGGCCGACCTCTCTCAGAGTCTGCTCGGACGCTCGCTCCGCCGTGATATCGGTGTAGGTGTTCAGCACCGCGCTGACCCGGCCCTTCGCGTTCGTAATCGGCACGGCCGCGACAGAGACGACGATCTGGCTTCCATCGGGTCGGGTAATCATGTACTCGACACCGCGCACCGGCTGCGCGCTTCTCAGCGCTCGGGAGCAGGCCAGCTCCTCTTTCCGAAAAGGCCGTCCTTCCGGCGTGGCTAGGCGCCACGCGGGATCGTCGCACGGCTTGCCGAGCACGTCCTCCCTGGCAACACCGAACATGTCAGCCGCCGCGACGTTGACGAGGTGCGTACGGCACTCTCGGTCAACGACTGTGATCCCGTCCGCGACGTAGTCGATTATGCGATCGGAATACTCGCCCCACTCCGAGCGGTCCGGGTCTTCGCTGTGAGCCGCCTGGTCCATCAGTCTCCCATCGTCCGCGGCATGACACCGCTCGGTTTGTTGGGCATCCTTGATGCTTAGTCTCGGCGCATCCCCAGCGTCATAGATGTACCCGAAAACGGCCGCCCGCTGCCGTCGGCGGGCTCGTCGACCCCGCGCGCCTCCCACCTGGCCAGACAACCCCTTACCTGCCAGCTTGCCCGTTCACACGACTGTTGTTGCGCCGCGCCACGCCGCGCGCTAGCCTGAATACGCTGCGCAGTCTGCTCGGACACCATCTACGCACCCCCACGCGCGTGCGTCGCGTGCGGATTCGACGCGGCGCCATTCGCACCAGGAAGAGGAGGGCGAGAAGTGTTTGAAATCCTGAGCAAGGAGAAGCTGGCGCATCAGATCTTTCGAATGAAGGTCGCCGCGCCCGAGATCGCCAAGAAGGCGAAGGCGGGGCAGTTCCTGATTCTGCGCGTCGACGAGTGCGGCGAGCGCATCCCGCTGACCTTCTGTGACATCCACGCCGACGAGGGCGCCGTCACCATCATCTTCATGGTTGTCGGCGCGACGACCAGGAAGCTGTCGGAGATGGAGCCGGGTCAGGCTCTGCAAGATGTCGCGGGTCCGCTCGGCAAGCCGACTGAAATCGAGGACTACGGCAAGGTCGTCTGCATCGGCGGCGGCATTGGGGCCGCGGTCATGTATCCGGCCGCGCGGGCGCTGGCCGAGGCGGGCAACGACGTCACCTGCATCCTCGGCGCGCGCAGCGAGGACCTGCTCATTCTCGAAGAAGAGCTGACGGCGATCTGCGGCGCCGACAAGCTGATCATCACCACCGACGACGGCAGCAAAGGCATCAAGGGTGTCGTCACCGGCCCGCTCGAAGAGATGCTCAAGGCCGGAAACGCCGATCTGGTCATCGCGATCGGACCGGCGATCATGATGAAGTTCGTCTGTAAGACGACGGAGCCCTACGGCGTCAAGACGATAGTCTCACTCAACCCGATCATGGTCGACGGCACCGGCATGTGCGGCGCCTGTCGCGTCTCGGTCGGGGGCGAGACGAAGTTCGGCTGTGTGGACGGCCCGGACTTCGACGGCCACCAGGTCGATTTTGAACTGCTCATGGCCAGGCAGCGGCAGTATCTGGACCAGGAGCGGATTGCGATGGATCACTACGGCGAAGGAGGGTGCACATGCAGCCCGTAGATACCGAGGCGGTCGAGCCGAAGAAGAAGGGAATACAGCCCCGCACTCCCATGCCCGAGCAGGACGCGAAGGAGCGCGGCTCCAACTTCAACGAAGTCGCCCTGGGCTACACCGAGGAGCAGGCGATCGAGGAGGCCAATCGGTGCCTTCAGTGCAAGAAGCGCAACTGCGTGGAAGGTTGCCCTGTGCAGGTCGCCATCCCCGAGTTCGTCAGCCTGCTGCGGGAGGGCAACTTCGAAGGATCGATCGGAAAGATCAAGGAGACCAACGCACTGCCGGCGGTCTGCGGCCGCGTATGTCCGCAAGAGGAGCAGTGCGAGGTCAAGTGCATCCTCAACAAGAAGGGCCAGCCCATCGCGATCGGACGTCTCGAGCGCTACGTCGCCGACCGCGAGCGCGAGAGCGGCTCCGTCGCGGTGCCCAAGTGCAAACCGAAGACGGGCAAAAAGGTCGCGGTCGTTGGATCGGGCCCGGCCGGTCTGACCGTCGCCGGCGATCTGGCCAAGGAGGGGCACGCGGTCACCATCTTCGAAGGCCTGCACAAGCCTGGAGGCGTGCTCGTCTACGGCATCCCGGAGTTCCGTCTTCCCAAAGCGATCGTTCAGGCCGAGATCGACGTGCTGAAACAGATGGGCGTCGAGATCAAGTGCGACGCCGTCATCGGAGCGCTCTACACTATCGATGAGCTGCTGAATGAAGAGGGTTTCGACGCCGTCTTTATCGGCTCCGGCGCCGGCCTGCCGACGTTCATGGGCATCCCCGGCGAGAACCTCAACGGCGTCTTCAGCGCGAACGAGTTTCTCACGCGCGCCAACCTTATGAAGGCATACCAGTTTCCGAAGGCCGATACGCCGACGCGCGAGGGACACAACGTCGTCGTCGTGGGCGGCGGCAACGTAGCCATGGACTCAGCGCGAACGGCGCTTCGTCTCGGTGCGCACAACGTGTATCTTGTCTATCGCCGCTCGATGGAGGAGCTGCCGGCTCGTATCGAAGAGGTGCACCATGCCGAAGAGGAAGGCATCGACTTCAGACTGCTGACCAATCCAACCAAGATCGTGGGCAACGATGAAGGCTGGGTCACCCACATCGAGTGTCTGCGGATGGAGCTCGGCGAACCCGACGACAGCGGACGCCGGCGTCCCGTTCCCGTGCAGGGCTCGGAGTTTCTCATCGAATGCGACACGGTCATCATGGCGATCGGCACCGGCGCTAATCCGCTGATCCCTTCGACAACGCCCGGCCTGGACTTGAACAAGTGGGGCTATATCGTTGCCGATGACGACGGCAAGACGAGCAAGGATGCCGTGTGGGCGGGTGGCGACATCGTCACCGGCGCGGCGACCGTCATTCTGGCGATGGGGGCCGGACGTGTCGCGGCGACGGAGATTACCGAATACCTGAGCTCGTAGAGCTGACGGCAATCACACCAACCCAAGCCTCCGGGCCCGAAAGGGAAGAGGGTTTCCCATGGCGATCCCGGAGATCAGGCTCGCGGACCTACGGATTGGCCAGGGCCGTGAAGTCGGCGATGGGCTCGGGTAGGATGATGACGTGCCCGGCGTTGGAAGTGCGCCGGCCGCGGTAGACGCGGACCCACGTGCCGTCGGTCCTGTCGACGTCACGAGTGATGATCAGCCATCGGATGTTGGCGCGTACCACGAGCGCCTGCTCCGTTCCCATGTCTGTAAGGATTACGCAGATCTTCGGCCGCGCTCTGGCGCTCACTCTGACCGTGGAAGTGGCGGAGTCGGCATGCGGTGCCACAACGAGCGCCCACATCAAGGCCAGTGCCAAGACCGTACATCTGCGCCTCGTCATGGGAATCACCGCCAGTACCTTGATGAGTGACCCCTCATCTAGTATATCGGCCGTTTGTCCGTCAGTGATAACCGTTCGTCGGTCCCGCACGCTCACAAGCCAACGTGCGTCTGCAGAAGTGTCTACCCAAGAAGCTGCAGGTAAGCGGCGAAGTTGTCCCGGCGGATCGCATGTCCGCGGACTGGGGGTGTCGTCGAACCTAAACGACGAACGGTTGCTGATCGGCCCCTTCCGCGCCCCCGCGCCGGTCGATTGTATGCAGCTGAGGTCGTCTTCGGGGTGCATGGGCCGCGAGGAGCGGGGGACGAAGCGAGCAACCGAAGCTACGGTTTGCGCCGCCGATGGTCTCTATATATTATGATGGCTACGGGCATCGCCTCAGAGGCGATAACAAGCAAGATGCGGGTGCGTACATCGGGGGGTGGAATGGCCAGGCCGCAGATTCTCGTGGTCGATGATGACCCGGGCATTGTGGAGTTGATTAGGCTGAATCTGGAGGGCGAGGGGCTCGACGTCATTCCCGCCTACGGCGGCGCGGAGTGTCTGTCGTATCTGCAGACCGCGAGACCAGACGTAATCGTGCTCGACATCATGATGCCTAACGTGGACGGCTGGATGGTCCTGATGAAGATCCGGGACAACCCCAGAACCGCGGACATACCCGTGATCATGCTGACCGCGAAGACTCAGGATCTGGCGAAGATCCTCGCGTTTCGCCAAGGGGCCCAGCAGTATGTGACCAAGCCGTTCAATCCCGCGGAGCTGGCCGCTCGGATACAGAGCCTCGTGGGGACCCGGGTCACCAACGCGGGGGCCGCGGCGGGCGTCTCGAGCACGGCGGGCCTGCAGAAGATCGCTGTCCGCAAGGCGGGCAAGACGATGCTCGTGCCCACAGATGAGATCGTCTTCGTCTCCGCGCGCAACAAGAGCACATACGTCCACACCGTCGATGAGCAGTTCTTGACCGATTTCTCCCTGGCGGACCTTGCTGAGAAGTACGGCAGCGCAGGCTTTCACCGGACCCACCGGAGCTACGTTGTGAATCTGAATAGGATCAAGGAGATCGTCTACGACGGGGGGGAGCACTTCGTAGTGCTTCAGGATGCCGCGGAGACCCGGGTGAAGATCGCGCGCAGGCAAGTCAGGCGTTTTCGTCAGGCAGTGGGGCTCTAGGTCGTGCCGGCTGCTCACGCGATCGACGGAAAGGGCTCACCGTCCAGACCTCGCAGCCTCGCGCTCGCGTTGACTCTTGCGTTTGGTGTCCTGCTGCTTGGCTGCTATCTCCCCGCGTCTGCGGACGCAGCTACGTCGATCGGCCTTTCAGCCGGCTCGTTCAAGTTCAACACGACCGCCGGGAACACGCTCAGCGGAGACCTCTACATTTCCAATGAGGGCGAAACGCCCGTGCAGGTTCTCGTCTATACGACGGACGTCAGACCCAACGAAAAGGGCACGCCGGAGTATGTCAAGCCGGCGCCCGGGATACAGCCCGCCTCCAACAGCCCGGCATCCTGGACGACGATCAAGGTTCCGGACTCGACGCGAATCATCAATAACTCGCCCTACCTGGCTCTAGCCGTCGGAGAGCAGTCACACGTCTTCTTCACCATCAAGGTGCCCGAGAAGGCGCCGGCCGGAGACTACTCTGAGGTCATCTTCTTCGAGATGTTCAACCTGGGCGGCGGCACCGGCGCGACGTCACGCATCGGCGGACGTCTGGGCTCGCGTATCCAGGTGCGCGTTCAGGGCAAGCTCATCGAGAACGTCAGCGTTCGGCCGTTCTCGGTCGGAAACATCGCGTTCATGCCGACATTGCCGTACTCGTTCACGATCAACAACGGCGGCAACATAGACCATGAATTCAGCTCGCGGCTGCAACTGCTCGACGCGAGCGAAGAGGCCAGGCAGACAGTGCAGATCGGCAAGGCCGATTACATCTACGCGCGCAGCAGGAAGCTGTTCGACGGGCGGGCGCCGCTGAAGGGGCTTGGCCTGGGCAAGTACACGGTGGAGCTGAGGGTCTCGTACCTCAAGGAAGCGATGGGTCCCGATGGAAAGGTCAGTCGCGCCAGAGACGAGATCGTCAAGCAACGCGAGTTCTACGTCGTGCCCTACACGCTGCTGATCCCGGTGATCGTCGCGTTGGTAGCGTTGATTCTGTTCTTCTTGACCATTCCCGCCAGAAGGCGTCGTCGTCAACGACGCGCGCAGGCTACGGCGGGAGCGCCTCCGACAGACGCGAACGCGGTTGGTAGCGCCTGGCAGGCGCCTGCCGCCGGAACCGAGCCGATTGCCGAGCCGCCGATTGAAGCTGTCACACCGGTACCGGCGCCCGAAGAT
>DYIV01000004.1:0-21595 GCA_020723435.1 Slackia heliotrinireducens
TCGCGCGGCGACCTCCACCGAGCTCGACACGAGGGCCCTCTCCTCGGCGCTCGCAGCGATTCGGCGTCAAATCGTGGAGGCGCCCCTGCCCGCCCGCCTCGTCTACGACGTCTCCGAGCTCTATACGCGGTTCGGCGGGCCGGTGGCCGTCCGCTCGTCGGCGACAGCGGAAGATCTGCCGGGGCACTCATTCGCCGGGCAGCACGGCACGTACTTCACATCCGATCTGGACGGGTGCCTGCTCCACATAAAGCACTGCTGGGCTTCGCTGTGGACACAGCACGCCTTCGCCTACCGCCGGTCTCACGGATTCGACCATCAATCCGTGGCCATGGCCGTCATCGTGCAGCGGCTGATAGAAGCCGATGTCTCCGGCGTCATGTTTACGGCCGACCCGATGACCGGCCGCACCAATCAGGTCATCATCGAAGCCTGCTGGGGGTTGGGCGAGGCGCTGGTCTCGGGTAAGGTGCCTCCCGACCACATCCTCGTCGATCGCCACGGCGGCAAGATCCGCCGTTGGGACACCTCCGAGAAGAGCTCGGAGGTCTATCTGGCGCCGGACGGCGTTAAGCGCGAGCGGGCGGTCGAGGCGTCGCGAGCCCACATTGCGTGTCTCGATCGGGAAATGCTCGACGACCTGGTCGAACTGGGACTCGCGGTCGAGCGAGTCATGGGTCGCAGTCTGGATATCGAATGGGCGGCCCGCGACGGCCGGCTCTTTCTGTTGCAGGCACGCCCCATCACCACGGTCACATCCGCCGAACGTGAGAGCGACACCTATCAGGATCATATCGTCTGGAGCAACGCCAATGCCGGCGAGGTGCTTCCGGACGTGGCCACCCCGATGACCTGGTCGATCGTCGATCGATGGCTCGATGTCATACTCGGGACCGTCTTCGACAAGGCCGGTGTCGACCTGGACGGCAGACCGCTGGTGGGACTCATCGCCGGACGCGCTTACTTCAACGTGAGTTTGCTCGCCGCCGCCTTGCAGAAAGTCTCCTCAATGCGGTCGCTCGACTTCAACGAGACTCTCGGAGGAATGCAGGAGCGAAGCGACATCACGCAGATCGAGCTGGTACCGGAGGATCTACCCGACGTCGGCGTTAGCCGGTGGCGTGTCCTGGCGCACGTGCCGGGCTTTCTGGCCTGGTCGATGGCTCATTCTCCCCTCCGGGCCGACCCCTTCGTCCAGGAGGTGCGTGCGCGCGCCGAAGCGGTATGCGCCGCCGATGCCTCGGCGCTTTCAGATGCCGAGCTGGCCCGGTGGATTCTGAAGCTCACCGACGAGCTGCGACAGTACCATCACTCCATCGCCTTCAGCGTTGTCGGTTTCGCCTACTTCACCAACCTGGCGACGATCTGTCGCCGCTGGCTCGGCGATCCGTCTCTTGCCAGTCATTTGTGCAGCGGCTTGGGTGACACGCAATCGGCCGAAGCTGGTCTGGCACTGTGGCGCCTGGCGGTTCTGGCCCACGACAGTCCGGCGGTGCGGGAGGTCATTCTGTCCGAGGACCGATTTGACGTCTTCGACGAGCGCATCAAGCGTGTGGCAGGCGGGCCGAGGTTCCGCGAGGCCTGGACCGCCTTCATGGCCGAGCACGGCCACCACACTCGGGGCGAGCTGGACGTCACCAATCCGCGCTGGAGCGAGCAGCCCGACTATGTGCTGGACATCGTGCGCGGGTACGTGCTGGACCATGGTCGAATCGACCCGGTGGCGCAGCACGCCCAACGAGGGCGGGAGCGTCTCCAGCTGGAGCGCGATTGCCGCATCCGCCTTGGCAATCCGCTCAAGCGGGCGCTCTTTGGGTTCGTTCTCAAGCGTGCGCAACGCGGTCAGATCATCCGAGAAAACACGAAAAACGAGGGCGTGCGCTATCTCGCATCGATCCGGCGACTTCTGCTTCTTCTTGACGAGCGGTTCCGCGACCGCGGCCTGCTCGACAAACCCGGAGAGGTCTTCTTCCTGCGCCTGGAGGAACTGGAGCCCGTCGCCGCCAGTCAGACATCCTTTGACGCTAAGAGGGCCGTGGCCGAGCGGCGCACGGAATACGAACGCAACAAGACGCTTGATCCCCCGCCGGTGATCGTCGGGAAGTTCGACCCGTCGACCTGCACGATCCCGGAACCGGTCGACACCGACATTCTGACCGGACTGCCGGTGAGCGGCGGTGTCGCGGTCGGACCGGCGCGCGTGATCCTGCGTTCAGACTCCGGTCACCAGCTGCTTCCCGGCGAAATCCTCATCGCGCCCTTCACCGACCCCGGCTGGACACCATACTTCATGCCGGCCGCTGGAATCGTCATGGACATGGGAGGGATGCTGTCGCACGGCAGCATCGTCGCGCGTGAGTACGGGATCCCGGCCGTCGTGAACGTCGGACCGGCTACGCGCATCATCAAGACGGGCCAGATGGTCGAAGTCGACGGAGTGAAGGGAGAGGTCAGACTCCTGGGAGATACGGCCTGCTCCTAGCCTTCTCGTGCACGCGCGTTATCGGGAAGGCTTGCTTGTGCCGGTCGCGGTTTGGGCCTTCCCGGCGGCCCGTCCGATCCAGTCGTGCCAGGTCCATCGCCTGGGCACGAAGACAAGCGCGAGCAGCAGCGATAGCGACCAGAAGATGCCGATGTCGAGCAGTTGGCGCCCCATCGTGAAGACCACGAACCCCAGAATCATCGGCACCTCACAGATGGCCCACATCGCAAGAGTCATACCGAAGAGGTAGTCCGGCGGGCTTTGCTTCCCCGGAACCTGCGACTGCCCTGGTGCCAGCTCCAGCCCGAAGATCTTCACGGTCTGCTCCCGCCCCTGCGGTACTTCGGCGGCTTGAGCGCCGGCGGCGGACGCCTTCGACAGCCCCGAAGGGATCATCCAGAACTTGAACAGCGCCAGCGTGCCGGCTTCAAGCAGGCTTACGGACAGGAAAAGCAGGCGCACGAGCGGCAGCTGGGACGCGTCTTCCAGGAAAGGCTCCGGCGTAGTGGTGGCGATCGCCCACATGACAAGGCTCAGCACAAGGCCGGTCCCAACGTACATCGCCAGGCCGATCATCGTAACCTTTCGGTGTCTCTCGTCGACGACTTCCGGGGGCACCCTCTCCACGGTCCTCACTCCTTGCCGCGCGATCTCTCGCCCGGCGCTCCGCCGTGCGCTCGTCTATTTCTCAGTGCCGCTCTCTCCGACCTGCATCACGCGGCCATGCAGTATATCGGACTGCGAATGCGAGACCATTACACGAGTAGTCTTGCCACTCAAGCTCACGCCACTCAGTGTCGATGCGTTCATCGGTACATCTGTCGCCTCGTTCATCATGCGTCAGGGGTGCCCCCAAAAGCGGAGCGAAACGGAGACCGGACGGATTTCGCGGGGACGTCCGACTGTCCGACGCGAGCAAGGAGTGAGCTTGTGCCGAAGATGGGTCACTGCAGGCGCTGCGGCAAGGCCGTAGAGCTGCTGCCCGACGGGAGCTGCCCACGCGGACACGGTACGTCGGAAATCGCATACTCATGGGAGACCGGGCCCACTCAGTCGCTCGTGAAGCGATGGGGCCGGCCGGCCGTTGTGGTCCTTGTGGTGGGCTGGGTGCTCTTCGCCGCGGTCGCGGTCTTCATCCTTACGACATCGCGTGACATCAAGCCCAAGCCCTCTTCCGGACTCAAGCTTGGACAAAGCGCGAGCACTTCGCGCTGGCGCTACACAGCGCTCGAAGCAACGCGCGTGGCTGCCATCAGAGACTCCTTAGGCGAGAAGGTCTCCGCCGGAGGGGGATACGACTTCGTGCTCGTTCGTATGAGCGTCAAGAACGTCAGTCGCCGCGCGGAGCACATCGGCTGGAGCTTCGATGACCAGCCGGTCCTCGAGTGGAGAGAGCCACCCAAGCCACGCCAACGCTCCCAGGACGCCGCCTCGCAGAACGCTCTCGAGCGGTTCCTGAGTGCCCTCGGGCGTACATCGTCGGAGAGGGAAACCTACTACTTCGAGGAGTACGAGGGCTACTCGGACATCGGCCCCGGCCGCACCGAAATCGCGTGGCTCGTCTTCAGAACGCCTACCACAAAGAGGGACTTTGCGCTCAAGATCGAGGGGAACACCTGGCGTCTGGGCCTGTGAGTCCCGCTAGGCCGGCCGACCCCGAGCTTCGAGCAGTCCGACCAGCCGATCGACGATGTGGCGCGCGAGCTGAACCTTGCTCATCCTCCGCAGCGTCTCGTCGGCGTCCGGTCCTACCAGAACGACTTCGTTGTCGTCGGCGCCAAAGCCCACGCCCGGTCGCGACACGTCGTTGGCGACTACCAGATCGAGATTCTTGGCCTCCAGCTTGCCCCGCGCGTTGGCCGCGATGTCATCGGTCTCAGCCGCGAAACCGATCAGCACCTGCTTCGCCTTGCGTTTCCCAAGTTCAGCGAGGATATCAACGTTCCGCCGCAGCGCGATCGATTTCGGCGCAGCGTCCTTCTTGATCTTCCCGATGCTTGGCTCGGCCGGTGAGAAGTCGGCCACGGCTGCGCTCATCACCACCGCGTCGGCTTCGTCGAAGCGCTCGAAGACCGCTTCAGCCATCTCTTCGGCCGTACGCACGGCCACGAGCTCCACGTCCCGAGGAGAACGAAGCGCCGTGGGAGCGCTGACGAGAACAACCGCGGCTCCACGCAGCGCGCACTCCCGAGCGATGGCGTATCCCGTCTTGCCCGAAGAACGATTTCCCAGGTAGCGAACCGCGTCCAGCGGCTCCTGGGTGCCCCCGGCGCTCACCAGAACGCGATGCCCGGCCAGGTCCCTTGCCCTCCCGAGTTCACCCATCACGGCGTCGACGATCTTCTCCGGAGGCGCCAGTCGCCCCGTTCCGACGTCCCCCGAGGCAAGCTGCCCGCTCTGTGCCTCCACGACTACCGCCCCCCGAGAGCGAAGGAGATCCAGGTTGTGCTGGGTCGCGGGATTCTCATACATCTCGGTGTGCATCGCCGGAGCCACTACCAGCGGCGCCTTGGAGGCCAGAACGACGGAGAAGAGCAATTCGTCGGCGATTCCTTCGGCAAGCTTGGCGATTGCGTCCGCCGTCGCGGGGGCGATGGCGATCGCATCGGCCTCGGCGGCCAGCGAGACATGCGCGGCCTTCCATTCGGTAGGTTCTTCGAACATGTCGATTCCAACCGGGTGGCCGGTGATCGACCGGAAGGTGAGAGGCGTCACGAACTCCGCCGCCGCCTCGGTCATCACCGTCTTGACGGTGACGCCCCGCTTGATCAGAAGGCGCGCGAGCTCAACGGCCTTATACGCGGCAATGGAGCCGGTGACTCCGAGGAGGACGGTCTGTGCGTCGGCCATGGCGGCCACCTTGCGCTACTTGATGCCGTCGGCCAGGCGCTCGTAGACGCACTTGCCGTCAGCGATCTCCTTGAGGGCGATGGAGAGCGGCTTGTTGCTCGCCGTCTCGACCTGGGGGCCCGGCGCCTGGATGAGCTGCTGATGGCGCATGGCGTTGAAGTAGTCGTTTATCTGGCGCGCCCGCTTTGCGGCCGCGATAACCAGCGTGAACTTGCTGTCCACCTTCTCGAGTAGGACATCGACTTCCGGTTCCCTGATCACATCTGTTCCCTTCGACGTGTGCGTCGTATGTCTTTGACTATACCCACCAGCTCGCGCGTGGCCCGCGCAATGTCATCATTTACTATCACAAAGTCGTATTTTGGCGCAAGGAGGACCTCATGTCGCGCGACGAGGACGCGCCGCGCCACGGTTCTCTCATCTTCCGTGCTCCGCTTCGACAGGCGGTCGTGGAGATCTTCGAAAGTAGGCGCCTGAATGAAGACGAGGTGGGCCTCGGGCATCTTCTTCTTCACCTGCAGCGCGCCTTTGACGTCGATCTCCAGGATGACGTCATTGCCCTTCTCCAGCTGCTCCTTCACGGCGTGGGCAGGCGTGCCGTAGAAGTTGTCGTGCACACTCGCCCATTCCAGGAAACCACCGCGGCGCCGGACCTCCTCGAACTCCTCACGAGAGACGAAACGGTAGCTGACGCCGGGCACCTCATCGGGTCGCGGCGACCGCGTGGTCATGGATGTAGACAGGAACAGATCGGGGACTCTGTTGCGAAGATTCGCTACGAGAGTCCCCTTTCCAGCTCCGGATGGACCGGATATGACAATCAGACTACCTGGTGGCAATGCTTCTTCTTCGATCTCCCTAGGAGGATATCCTCGCCAGCAGCTGCTCCCGCTGCTTCGATCCCAGACCCTGCACGCGGCGAGTCGGGCTGATATCCAGATCTTCCATCATCTTTGCCGCCTTTGCCTTGCCGAAGCCCGGCAGCGACTCGAGCAGGCTCCTCACCTTCATCCGTGCGATGATCGGATCGTCCGACTTCTTCAGCACGTCGGCAGCCGTCTTGTTTCCCGCCTTGAGATCGGCACGAAGCTGGGCCCTTGCCTGACGCGCCTTGGCTGCTTTCTCCAGCGCCTTCTTGCGGTCCGCATCCGAAAGGTTTGGTAGAGCCATGATTCCTCCTTGTTATTTCGCCGGCCGGCCATGAAGCGCCGACATTATACCCACTAGCCCGTACAGTGACAACAATTCTGCTGCTCAAGCGTGTCGCTCCGTGCACTTCGGACTACCTCAGCAGCATCTCGCGACGCTGCGATATTGCAATTCGCGCACGTTCCGAGTATCTGTGCCCGGCATCACCTCCATGGCCGTTGAGCTGTGCTTTTGTCTCCGATACAAGTCGTCTTGCACGCTCTACCAGACACTTTTCAACAAACATACGTGTTGACCTTCCCGAATCTTTCAACAACTTTGCGACTTCGGCAGTTCTTTCTCAATCGAGGCCAGCGCCGCCACGGGATCCGCGGCCTGCGTGATCGGCCTCCCGACGACGAGGTAGCTCGCTCCCGCCGCGATCGCCTGAGCCGGCGTCGCGGTCCGTCGTTGATCGTCGACTCCTCCTGTCCCCGGTCTGATTCCTGGGGTCACAGCGATGAAATCGCCCCCGAGTCGCCGGCGCAGAGTCGCCACTTCCTGGGGAGAGGCGACGACGCCGTCGAGCCCGGCGTCGAGCGCCAGACCGGCCAAAACGCCGACCTGATCGATAACCGGCCGTTCAACCCCGGCACGGCGCAAGTCCTTCTCTTCCAGACTTGTCAGCACCGTGACTCCGAGTACCTTCGGGCATTCCACTCCGCGTTGCCGAGCCGCCGCTCGGCTCGCGTCCAGCGCGGCGCTCAGCATCGCCGTGCCTCCGCTCGCATGGACGGTCAGCATGCTGGCTCCCATCGCGACGATCTCGGCGCACGCCAGAGCGACCTGGTGAGGGATGTCGTGGAGCTTGAGGTCGAGGAAGACGTCGAAGCCCGCCTCGCGCAGGAAAGACACAACTCCGGGACCTTGCGAAAGGAAGAGCTGTAGCCCGACCTTGAGCGTGCGGACCCTGCCCGCCAGTTGCCGGCACAGATTGTCGACGCCGCCAGGATCGACCGCATCGAGTGCCACTATGATCCGATCCTCGGCCACGGCCTCTTCCATTCTCTAGCGTACCTTGACCGCTCCGATGATGCTGGTGATCGAATCGATGCAGCGGACCCGCACGAACCTCTCGAGCCCCTCGATTATGTCGATCGTCGCCTTTGGATCGACGAAGTTCGCCGTGCCGACGGCTACCGCGCTCGCTCCGGCCAGCATGAATTCAATGGCGTCCTGGGCCGTACTGATCCCGCCCATCCCGATGATCGGGACTCTGACGGCGCGCGACACGTCAAAAACCATCTTGACGGCAATCGGGCGGATCGCCGGGCCGGACAGCCCGCCTGTCGTCGAGCCGAGTCTCGGCTCGAACGTTTCGGTGTCGATGGACATGCCGGGAAAGGTGTTGATGAGAGACAGCGCGTCCGCTCCGGCTGCCGCCGCCGCCTCGGCCACGCCCACAACGTCGCCGGCGGCCGGTGTCAGCTTGACGATCAACGGCAGCCCGGGCGCCGCCTTTCGCACCGCCGCGACGACCTTCACGGTCATCTCAGGGTCGCAGCCGAATGAGATTCCGCCCCTCTTCACGTTGGGACAGGATATGTTGACCTCAAGCCCGGCCACGCCTCCGGCGCGCGACAGCGTCCTCGCCACGTCGGAGTATTCCGTGACCGTGCCGCCTGCTATGTTAACGATGACGGGCACACCCAGCGGCGCAAGCCACTTCAGATCCTCCGCGATGAAGCGTTCCACGCCAGGGTTCTGCAATCCGATCGCGTTGAGCATCCCCGACGGCGTCTCGCAGATACGCGGCGTGGGATTGCCCGCGCGCGGCTCGCGCGTCACCCCCTTGACCACGATGGCGCCGAGTCTGTCCAGGTTGATGAAGTCGGCATACTCGCGACCGCTGCCGAACGTCCCGGACGCCGTCATCACCGGGTTCTTCATTTCGATTCCTGCGACGTCTACGCTAAGGGCCGTGCTATGCACCTACCTGGCTCCCTCGTCCGTTTCCTCTTCAACCTGGCGGCGCCCTGCCGCCCTCGCCCTCGTTCTGCGGTAACCCTTCTCATCGTGCGCCCGGGTCCAAGGATTGATCGTCCACCTCCGGCGCACTCTCTTCGGAGTCACTCTCTTGGATGGCGCCTTCCGCGCGGGCTTTCGCTTCGCGGCCACCTGCTACCACTCGATTCGATCCGCGTCGAAAACCGGTCCCTCCACACAGACACGCTGCGGCCCCTCCGTCGTCTCGCACGCGCACGACAGGCATGCCCCCACGCCGCAGGCCATGGAGGCCTCAAGGCTGACCTGGCACGGAATGCGGTATTCACGGGCGCAACCGGCGACGGCGGCCAGCATTTCGTGCGGGCCGCACGCGTAAATGACATCGGGCGCCCCGTCCTCTATGGCCCGTGGGACCAGGTCGGAGGCGAATCCGCCGTGCCCTTGGCTTGAATCGTCCGTGGCAACGTAGACGTCACGGCCCATCCGCTTGAAATCCATGTAGTAGTACAGCTCGTCTCGTGACTGCGCACCGATGACGGTGTAGAGCCGGATATGTCGGGCGATGAGCTCCTCGGCAAGGAACATCATTGGCGCTACACAGAGACCGCCCGCGACAACGACGGCCTTCTTCGTCGGCTCCGGGATGTCGAAACCCGTTCCGAGGGGGCCGATCATGTCCAGTTGCGACTGGGGTGTGACGGTCGACAGGTACTTCGTTCCCTTTCCGACCTTGCGTATCAGCAACTCGAAGGCATTGTCGCTCGTCACGCGGTGAATCGAAAACGGCCGACGAAGGATGTAGGCCCGGTCGTCGCCGCACTTGACGTGAACGAACTGCCCCGGCCGGGCCCGCTTGGCGATCTCCGGGCAGAAGCAGCGCATTACGAAGACATCGGTCCCGAGATTCTGCACCGACAGGACCTGGACTCGGGTCTGGCATGGGCCGTTCGGCGCCCCCATTAGGAGATCTCCCTGGCGCCGCGGCCCGTGCCGGCTCCGTCACGCCCACCCGTTTCCCGCAACATCGACAGCTGCTCGGCAGTGCCGATGCTCGGCGGCGGCGCTGCCGGGTCGTGCTCTTGCGAGGGATCGGGCTGCTCGCGCCGCACTCCGCCGTCCTGGTAGTCCTGGAGCGTCTTGACCGTCAGCTCGCCTGCCATCAGCGCCTGGATCCCGGTCAAAACGGCCTGTGCTGCCGCGAGAGTCGTGATACAGGGGACGCCGTGCGCGGCCGCGGCCGTACGAATCTCATAGCCATCCGAGCGGGAGCCCCGCCCGAACGGGATATTGACGACCAGGCCAACCTCCCGATTCTTGATGAGATCAACGACGTTTGGCCGCCCCTCGTGAACCTTGAGCACCGTCGAAGCCGGGACGCCCGCTTTTCGCATGACCTCGGCCGCCCCGGAAGTCGCGACGATCTCGAAGCCCATGCCGACCAGACTCTGACCGACCATGATGGCGTTTCGCTTGTCGCGGTTGGCGACACTGACGAAGACCTTGCCGCTGGTAGGAAGATCGAAGCCGGCCGCGAGCTGCGACTTCGCGAAGGCCTCGCCGAAGCGCGCGTCGATCCCCATCACTTCGCCGGTCGACTTCATCTCCGGCCCCAGCACCGTATCGACCTCGGGGAACCGGCCGAACGGCAGGACGGCTTCCTTGATCGAGAAATGCCCGGCGGTCGGCGTATCGCCCAGACCCAACTCGCGCAGGCTCTTGCCTGCCATCACCTTCGCCGCCATCTTGGCCATGGGAATGCCGATGGCCTTGGATACGAAGGGAACCGTTCGCGAGGCGCGTGGGTTGACTTCGAGCACATAGACTCGATCGTCCTTCACCGCGAATTGGATGTTGATCAGACCTTTGACCTTCAGCTCGAGAGCGAGGACCCGCGTGGTCTGGCGAACATGGTCCAGGATCGATTCGCTCAGCGTGAACGGCGGGATAACGCAGGCGCTGTCGCCGGAGTGAACACCCGCCTCTTCGATGTGCTCCATGACCGCCCCGATGAAAACATCCGTGCCGTCGCAGAGGGCGTCGACGTCCACCTCGATCGCGCCCTCCAGGAACTTGTCGATCAGAATCGGACGCTCAGGCGAGGCCTTGACCGCGTGGGCGATGTAGCGCTCGAGCATGTCTTCCGAGTAGACGATCTCCATCGCGCGCCCCCCCAACACGTAGCTGGGGCGCACGAGCACGGGATAGCCGACCTGCCGTGCGATGCGTGACGCCTCTTTGTAAGAGGTGGCCGTGCCGTGGGCCGGTTGATTGACGCCGAGTCGCTTGAGCATCGAGCCGAACCGCTTCCGATCCTCCGCCAGGTCGATCGAGTCCGGGGAGGTCCCCATGATCGGTACGCCGGCGGCGCCCAGAGCCTGCGCCAGCTTGAGCGGGGTCTGGCCACCGAATTGCACGATGACCCCAACCGGCCGTTCGGCCTCGATGATGTTCATGACGTCCTCGAAGGTGAGCGGCTCGAAGTAGAGGCGGTCGGACGTATCGTAGTCCGTTGAGACCGTCTCGGGATTGCAGTTGACCATTATCGTCTCGAAGCCCTCCTCCCTGAGAGCGAACGAGGCGTGGACACAGCAGTAGTCGAACTCGATGCCCTGCCCTATGCGGTTCGGCCCGCCGCCCAGGATCATCACCTTCGGCTTGGCGGACGGGCGAATCTCCGACTCGGATTCGTAGGTCGAGTAGTAGTAGGGCGTGTAGGCCTCGAATTCAGCCGCGCAGGTATCGACGGTCTTGAACGTGGCCTCGATTCCGGCCTCCAGCCGGGTCTTGCGCACGGCCTCTTCGCCTGCCCCCGTCAACCAGGCAAGCTGGCGGTCGGAGAAGCCGAAGCGCTTCGCCTCGCGCAGGGTCTCGGTGGGCAGACCTCTGAGGTGATATCGGGCCAGCTCCGTCTCCATCCGCGCGATCTCTTCGATGTTGGCGAGGAACCACGGATCGATGCCGGAGAGCTCGTAGACCTTCTGTCCGCTCATGCCTTTGGCCAGTGCGTGCTTGACGTAGAACAGGCGCGTTTCGTTGGGAACGGAAAGGCGCTTCTCCAGCTGCTCGTCATCGATCTCGTCCCGACCATCGGCCCCCAGTCCGTAGCGCCCGATCTCAAGCGACCGGATCGCCTTCTGCAGCGCCTCCTTGAACGTGCGTCCAATCGCCATAGCCTCGCCGACCGACTTCATCTTCGTCGTCAGCGTCGGATCGGTCTCCGGGAACTTCTCAAAGGCCCAGCGCGGAATCTTCACGACAGTGTAGTCGATGGTCGGCTCGAAGCAGGCCGGCGTCTGACGCGTTATGTCGTTGGGGATCTCGTCGAGCGTGTAGCCGACGGCCAGTTTGGCCGCGATCTTCGCGATGGGGAAGCCCGTCGCCTTCGAGGCCAGCGCCGAGCTTCGGGAGACGCGCGGATTCATCTCGATGACTACGACCCTGCCCGTGGCGGGATCGACGGCGAACTGGATGTTCGACCCGCCGGTCTCAACTCCGATTTCGCGCATGATCGCCAGAGAAGCGTCGCGCAGGACCTGATACTCCTTGTCGGTGAGTGTCTGGGCCGGCGCCACGGTGATCGAGTCGCCCGTGTGGACACCCATCGCGTCGAAATTCTCTATCGAGCAGACGATGACGACGTTGTCCGCGAGGTCGCGCATTACCTCCAGCTCGTATTCTTTCCATCCGATCACCGACTCCTCGACCAGCACCTCCGAGATCGGCGAGAGCATCAGCCCGTTGGCGACGATCTCAGCGAATTCGTCCATGTTGTAGGCGACCCCGCCCCCCGTGCCGCCAAGAGTGAAGCTCGGTCTGATGATGATCGGAAAGCCGATCTCCTCGGCAATCGCGCGGGCTTCCTGGATCGTGTAGGCGAAACCGCTTCTTGGAAGGTCCAGACCGATGCGCGTCATCGCTTCCTTGAAGAGATTGCGGTCCTCGGCCTTCTTGATCGCCGTCAGCTTGGCCCCGATCAGCTCGACGTCGTAGGTTTGCAGGACGCCGGATTCGGCGAGCGCCACCGCGGTGTTGAGACCGGTCTGGCCGCCGAGCGTGGGAAGCAGCGCGTCCGGGCGCTCCCGGGCGATGATCTTTTCGACGATGCCGGGCGTGATCGGCTCCACGTAGGTGCGATCGGCGAACTCGGGGTCGGTCATGATCGTGGCTGGATTGCTATTCACCAGGACGATCTGGTAGCCCTCTTCACGCAGCACCTTGCACGCCTGGGTGCCCGAGTAGTCGAATTCGCACGCCTGCCCGATGATGATAGGGCCGGAGCCGATAATGAGGATCTTCTTGATGTCGGTTCTCTTGGGCACCTAGTGCGTCACCAGCACGGGCTTGTTCGCCATGCGAATTACGTTCTGACTCACGCTGCCCACGATCGTCTCGGACACGATTCCCTTCCCGTGTGAACCCAACGCGATCATTGTCGCGTCGTGCTCCCCGGCGAGCCTGACGACCTCGGCCACGGGGTCGCCGACGGCCAGGATCGTCTCGCACGGCACCTTCGCCTTATCCATCCGGTTCTTCAGCTTCTTCAGCTTGCCTCGCCCGTCCCGCTTCATGAGCTCTTTCTTCTCGTCGTCGAGGTCGCCGTCGACGACGTGTACCACGATCAGCTCGTTCCAGGGCTTGGACCGCGCGTCGCACTCACCCTTCATGTCCCTCACCAGTTGAAGAGCCCGATTCGAGTATTCGGAGAAATCCGTCGGATGAAGCACGCGGGCGCACACGCTTTCCGCCTCCCTCATGAGCTCCTCCGGATCCCGATCTTCGACAAGGCCGTACCGAACGATCAGGACAGGGATGTCCGACTCACGCCCCACCTTCTCGGAGACCGAGCCGAGCAGGACTTCATCGATCGCCCGCTTGCCGTGAGATCCGGTGATGATGACATCCGCCTCTTCTTTGTCGGCAGCTTCCAGAATGGCGTTGGCCGCGCCCCCGTAGAGGAGCTTCGGCGTCACCTTGACGCCACGCTCTCCGGCCCGCTCGGCCATCTGCTCAAGCTGCAGCCGAGTCAGGCGCTCCTTCTGCGCTACGACGGGGCTCTCCAGTCCACGCGTGTCGAGCACGTTGACCAGGACGATCTCCTGCAGCCCCAGCCCTTTGAGGCCCGACGCGTACGCAAGAACGCGTTCGGATGCATCGGAGAAATCTGTCGGGAAAACCGCTTTCGAAAAGATCGTGACCACCTCCACCTCTCCTCGAGCGTCGCAGCCCTGACGCTCAAACGCCTGCCTCGCCTGCGGACTTCGCCTGTCTCATCATATCCGCAAACTGCCCAAACAAATACCGGGAGTCGTGTGGCCCAGGTGAGGACTCCGGATGATACTGCACCGAAAAGGCGCCGACATCCCGGCATCTCAGCCCCTCAACCGTCTCGTCGTTCAGGTTGAGATGGCTCAGTTCCACCTCCCCGAAACGGCTCGTCCGCGCGACTCTCACGCCGTCGTCATCGGCGACATCTCCGATCGAATCGAAATCGACCGCGAATCCGTGATTCTGCGACGTTATCTCCACAGCACGCGTCGCCATGTTCATGACCGGCTGATTCGCCCCGCGGTGGCCGAACTTCAGCTTGTAGGTCTTGGCCCCCAGCGCCAGGCCGAGAAGCTGATGACCGAGACAGATGCCGAATACCGGTACCTTGCCCAGCAGGTCGCGCACGGCCTCGACGGCGTAGACGATCGGCTCCGGGTCTCCAGGGCCGTTTGACAGAAAGACCCCGTCCGGGCCCATCGCCATGACGGCCTCGGCGGGAGTCTTGGCCGGGACTATGGTGACACTGCAGCCGGCCGCGGCTAGACGCCGCGCGATGTTGCGCTTCATCCCGAAATCGTAGGCCACTACCTTGAATTCCGCCTTGTCCGGCGCCGACCACGCGTATTGCTCGGCCACGGAGACCCCCGCGACCAGGTCGCGGCCGACCAGGCCGGGCGCGGCCTTGGCTTTTGCCGCCAGGGAGGCCGGGTCGAGATTGGTCGAGGACAACACGCCCGTCATCGCCCCTGCGCTCCTGATGTGCTTCGTCAGGGCGCGCGTGTCTATGCCTGAGATGCCGACGACGCCGCCCTCGGCGAGAAAGTCCGAGAGCATCCCCTCCGATCGCCAATTGCTCGCGACTTGCGAGATCTCACGGACGACGAATCCCTCGCAGTGGGGCCTGTCGGACTCCGAATCGTCGGCGTTGACCCCGTAGTTGCCGATCAAGGGATAGGTCATGGTGATGATCTGACCCGCGTAGGACGGGTCGGTAAGAATCTCCTGGTAGCCGGCCATTGAAGTGTTGAAGCAGACTTCGCCGGTTACTTCCCCCTGCGCCCCAAACGAAACACCCTCAAAGACCCGTCCGTCCTCGAGAGCCAGAATCGCTTTCACCCTTCGATCTCACCGTCCTTGAGCAGCCAGGCCCCGTCGACGATTACATCCGTGACCGCCGCGGACACGCGAACTCCATCAAACGGCGTGTTGCGGCTGCACGACTCAAACGCGTTCACGTCGATTGTCACGGAAACAGCCGGGTCTATCACGGTTATGTCGGCGACCGCGCCAACTGAGAGGGTTCCGGCGCTGATACCGAGGGCAGCGGCCGGTCCGGTCGTCAGCTTCTCTATCAGCTGCGTCGGACTGAGCACGTCGGTTGTGACGAGATGTTCCACCAGCAGAGGAAGCGCCGTCTCCAGACCGATCATTCCAAACGGCGCATCGACGAATTCCACTTCTTTCTCGTGGCGGGCGTGCGGCGCGTGGTCGGTGGCGATCGCGTCGATCGTGCCGTCCAGAAGACCATCGCGAAGCGCATCTCGGTCCCGCGCCGACCTGAGAGGCGGATTCACCTTGAGATTGGTGTCGTAGAAAAGTAGATCGCAGTCGGAAAGAATCAGGTGGTGTGGTGTCACTTCGCAGGTCACACGCACGCCACGGCGCTTTGCCTGCCTGACGAGCTCAACCGAGCCGGCGCTGGACAGGTGCGCAACGTGCAGGCGAGCGCCGGTCAGCTCGGCCAGGCAGATGTCGCGCGCGACCATCACGTCCTCGGCCGCGGCGGGCATGCCGCGCAGTCCCATGCGCGTCGAGGAGCAACCCTCGTGCATCGTTCCTCCCAGCGCTAGGCTTCCGTCTTCACAATGCGCGATGATGGGAACGTCGAACATTCGCGAATACTCGAGGGCGCGGCGCATTACCTCAGCGGCGCCGACGCTCGTGCCGTCGTCGGAGAAGGCTACCGCCCCCGCCGCGACGAGCTCTCCCATCTCCACGATCTCTTTGCCCTCGCGCCCCTTGGTTATGGCGCCGATCGGCAGAACAGAGACGGCGCCCTCGGCGGCGGCGAGAGCCGTGACAAGCTGGATTACGCTGGCGGTGTCCGCGCAGGGCTCCGTGTTCGGCATCGCGCAGACCGTCGTGAAGCCTCCGCGTAGCGCCGCGCGCGTGCCGGTGCGAATCGTCTCCTCATCCTCGCGACCGGGTTGCCGCAGATGAGCGTGCATGTCGATGAGGCCCGGCGCGACGATCTTGCCGGTGGCGTCGCAGACCGTCGCCTCACCGGACTTCAGGTTGGGCCCCACCGCCTCGATCTTTCCGCGCTTGACGAGCACGTCGGCGACTCCGTCGAGATTGTTTGCCGGATCGACGACTCTACCGCCCTTGATCAGCAGCACTCTCGGTTTCGCCTCCTCCCACCAAGAGATAGAGCACGGCCATGCGCGTCGCGATGCCGTTGGCCACCTGATCCGTGATGACGGCTCGGTCCATATCGGCGACCTCGCCGGATATCTCCACACCGCGGTTCATGGGGCCTGGGTGCATCACGATGGCGCTCTCCTTGGCCAGCGACAGCCTGCGAACGTTGAGACCGAATAGGCTCGAGTACTCACGAAGAGAGGGAAAGAGCGCCCTGCCCTGTCGCTCGAGCTGGATGCGCAGCAGGTAGATCACGTCCAGATCGCCGATTGCCCGGTCGAAATCGTAGGAAACACGGACGCCGAGATCCTCGATGCAGGCCGGCATCAACGTTGGCGGGCCGATTACCGTCACTTCGGCGCCGAGCTTGGTCAGAGCCGCGATGTTCGACCGCGCTACTCGACTGTGCGCGATATCACCGACGATTCCCACGTGCAGGCCCGCGACACACCCGAGATGCTTCTTGATCGTGAACGCGTCGAGCAGGGCCTGAGTCGGGTGCTCGTGCGAACCGTCTCCAGCGTTGACGATCGAGGCGGCCATCAGATCGGCAAGCATCCGCGCCGAGCCGGCCGCGCTGTGACGAACGACGACCACGTCGGGATGCATGGCCTCGATCGTCTTGGCCGTGTCTTTGAGACTCTCCCCCTTGACGGCGGACGACGAGGGACCGGATATGTTGATAACGTCGGCGGACAGGCGCTTGCAGGCCAGCTCAAAAGAGGTCCGCGTGCGCGTCGAAGGCTCGAGGAACAGATTCACGACGGTGCGACCGCGCAGCGTCGGAACCTTCTTGATCGTTCTGGTCGCCACCTCCGCGAAGGACTCCGCGGTGGACAGGATCAGCTCGATCTCGCCCTTCGACAGATCCTCGATGCCGAGTAGGTCCTTCGACGACAGCTCGGTCACGACGTCTCATCCTCCCCGATCCACACACCCTCGTCACCGTCCAGCTCAGAAAGATGCACGGTCACGCGTTCCTTTCGCGAGGTGGGGACGTTCTTGCCGACGTAGTCGGGACGTATGGGCAGCTCCCTGTGGCCCCGGTCGACGAGAACCGCCAGCTGAATCGTGGCGGGCCGGCCGAAGTCCGTCACCGCGTCCATCGCGGCACGAATGGTACGTCCCGTGTAGAGCACGTCATCCACCACGATGATGTGCTTCTGGTTGACGTCGAACGGGATTTCGGTCTTCTCAACCTGAGGATTGGCCGCAAGGCCGATGTCGTCGCGGTAAAAACCCGTGTCGAGCTCGCCGACGGGAAGCTCGATCTTCTCGATCTTGGCGATCTCGGACGTGAGCCTCTGTGCGAGATAGACGCCGCGGGTGCGCAGGCCGACCAGGGCGACGTCGCGACCGCCGCAGTTGCGCTCGAGAATCTCATGAGCGATCCGCCGCAACGCCCTGGAAACGGCGGGGCCGTCCATGACCTCGCTGGCCTGCCGCATACGTACACCTCCATCAACAAACGCCTTCTCGCGGACGGCAAGAAGGCGCAGGACGCTCGTATGCAGCTGTTCCCCTTGCCAGCCTCACGGGACCGGGCTTAAAGGTTTTGGCCAGGATATCAGAGGCTCCGGGCGCGGTCAAACACCCCGCACCCCCTTCACGCAACACCCCCGCACTCGACCGCTCGTCACAGAATCTGGCCGCTCGGGAAGGGTTTCGGTTGCGCCCTGGGAATATATAGGTATCATTTTAGTAGGGGCAACGCCGCGCAGAGTGAGTGGCCGGTCGCCACGACGGCAAAACCGGTGCTCACGGTGGCACTACCGAGCACAGGAGATGAGGAGATGGTAGACCCAGTCAAACTCGGCCAGCAGCTGCGCAAGATCCGCACGGCTAATCAGCTCAGCTTGAAGCAGGTCGAGAAGATCTCCAAAGGCCGGTTCAAGGCATCCATTGTCGGATCCTACGAGCGCGGCGAGCGGGCAGTGTCCGCGTATCGCCTGATGGAACTGGCCTCGTTGTACGGCGTATCCGGCGCCTACTTGGTGACCGAAGCCGCTACGCCTGCGCGACGCCGCAGCAAGCACGACCCGGATGCCGGCATCAGAATCAACCTCGAGAGGGTCTCGCAGATCAGCAAGGAAGGCTACCGCGACCTCAAGACGTACATCGAATCGATCAAGGTCGCACGCGACGATCCGACCAACACGGTCCTGACCTTGCGCGATCAGGACCTCCCCAATCTCTCCGCGGCGATGGGCATCCCCACCAAGGAGACGCTCGACGTCATGGACGAGCTTCAGCTTCTCGTACACTAGGCGAGAAGGGCCGCTCGAGGACGGAGTCGCAATCCGCGCGCCTAGGCCGTGCGGGCCTCAGCGAGCGCTTCGGCAAGATCATCCGGCAGACCATCGATCACTTCTATCGGCTCACCGGAGCTTGGCTGTCTAAACGACAGCCTCGTAGCGTGCAAGAATTGCCTCTCAAGCCCCAGCTCCCCCGCCCTCTTGCTTGACCCATACTGCCTATCTCCCACGACTGGATGGCCGACGTGGGCCATGTGAACTCTGATCTGGTGCGTGCGTCCGGTCTCAAGTGACAGCTCGACCAGGGTGTGGCGAGGCAACTGCTCGAGGATCCTGAAGCGCGTTCGTGCCGCGCGCCCTTCTGGCACAACGGCCATCTTCTTCCTGTCGCGACGGCTTCGGCCGATCGGAGCGTCGACGACGCCCTCATCCATCGGAAGCTGGCCCTCGACCAGGGCGACATACGTACGCTTGATTCGCCGGCCCCTCAGCTCGCGAGAGAGGGCCACGTGCGCCGCGTCGTTCTTGGCCACGAGCATCAGGCCCGACGTATCCTTGTCGAGGCGGTGCACTATGCCCGGCCGCCGCTCGCCCCCCACCCCCGACAGGTCGGTGAGATGGTGCAACAGGGCGTTGACCAGCGTTCCCGTGTCGTGGCCGTGCGCGGGATGGACAACCAGACCGGCCGGCTTCGACACCACCGCGACATCGTCATCCTCGTAGCGGATCGCGATCTCGATCGGCTCGGCCAGCGTCTCGGTCTCTCGGAGCGGCGGCAGATGGTAGGCAACGACATCTCCGGGATGGACCCTACTGTGCTTGGTGGGCGCCGTGGCATTGACAAAGACCTGGCCCTCCGCGATCAGGCGCTGCGCGGCGGTGCGGGAGACGACGTCCGGCCTGTCCGCCAGCACGTGATCGAGCCGCTCCCCCGCCTCCCGAGCCGCGATGGTGAATCGTGGCACGCGCTACTCCCCCGTTTCTTGAGCCAGAGGCTCTCGGTACCTGAGGATCAGGACCCCCGACGACAAGACGAAGAGCCCGATGCTGATGAGCTGCGCGCCGGACAGACCTCCTATGAGCACGGGATTCTCCCTGAGAAACTCAACTCCGAAACGGAAGACGGAGTAGGTGGCGGCGTAGACCCAGAAGAGAAAGCCGGACCTAAGGCTCCACCGCCGTGATATCAGAACCAGACCCGCGAAGATGGCAAGGTTGTAGAGCCCGTCGAATACTTGTGTGGCGAAACGTGGTCCACCGAGGGGGGCCGGGAAGGTGATTCCGAATGGGCCCTCTGTCGGTCTGCCGTAGCAGCATCCGTTCAGGAGGCACCCTATCCTACCTATCGCGGCGCCGAGCGCCAGAGCGGGCGCGGCCATGTCGGCCACGTGCCCGGGCAACAAGGCTCTGAGACGCGCCACGGTCGCCACGCCGGCGGCACCACCGATCACGCCGCCGTAGAAGACGAGCCCGCCCTCTTGCAGGCGAACGACGTCCAACAAGTGCCGCGAGAAGTAGTCCCAGTGCGCCACAACGTAGGCCAGTCGCGCACCGACTATCCCGCCGAAGGCCGCGGCCAGTACGAGATCCGCCGCGTACTCCTTCGGAAGACCCCGCCTGCCGCATTCGTAACGGATCCATGCAAAGGCCGCCAGAAAGGCGGCGGCGAGGGCGAGGCCGTAAGAGTGGATCACCAGCGAGCCGATCCTTCCCAGCTCTGGATACACTAGGCCGCCTCCCCTTTGCTTTGAGCCTCTTGGCGACCTTGCCGCACGACGGCGACCAGGAGCATCCCCAGCCCGATGACGATGGCGGAGTCGGCGACGTTGAAGACGGGCCAGAACCGAACGTCGATGAAGTCCAGCACCGTGCCCCACGCGACTCTGTCAAACAGGTTGCCGACCGCCCCCCCAAGTTCAAGACCGAGGCCGATGACAAGCCAGGGGTCGGTAGGCCGAACGCGCAGCCAGTACAGAATGATGAATCCGATGACCGTCCCCGCCGTCACGAAGAACAACGGCTGCCTGCCGGGAAATAGGCCGAACGCGGCTCCCGCATTCCGCACGTATGTGATGTGCAGAAGTCCCCCGATGAGGGGAATCGACTCGGCCGGAGTCATGGACTGAAGAATGATGAGCTTGGTGAGACGGTCCAGCACAATGACGGCCACCGCGACCGCCAAGACTGCCGGCCGCTCGTACCAATGTTCGCTGGGCGGGCGTCCCTGCAAGGCCTACCAGGCCTCTTCTTTCTTCTTGCATTCGATGCACATGTCCGCGTAGGGCAGCGCCTTCAGCCGCTCCACGGCGATGGGCTCGCCGCACACGTCGCAGACGCCGTAGGTTCCCTTCTCTACCCTGGCCAGCGCCGACGTGACCCCCTCCAGCATGTTCCGCACGTTCTCTTCGAGCGAGAGGTCTCGCTCGCGCTCGAACGTCTCGGTAGCCGAATCGGCCATGTGAGTCCGATAGGCGGCCTCTCCTCCCGCGCCGGAAGGAACCTGCTCGTGATTACCGCTCCTGATCTCGGTGAGCTCCTGCTCGAGCCGTTCCTTCTCCTGTGTCAGGAGGCTCCTTAGGGACTCAAGATCTTTCCTATTCAATGCCGGTAGCCTCCTTGAATGAGAAAGGGGCGCATAGGCGAGATCGGCAGGTTCATTATACCACTCGCGCTCGGGCGCGAAGCTAGAGGCCCCGTACCACATCGGCGCAGCGAGCACACAATCCCGCGTGCTCCGCGTCGGATCCCACATCGGCCTCGTAGCGCCAGCAGCGCTCGCACTTCTGACCGGACGCCCTGCCGACAGAGACGTCCAGCTCGGCGGCGCCCTCTCCGGTCGCGGTCTCCATCGTCACTTCCGAGACGATGAACAGCGTCGGCAGCATCTCGGCGTATTGCCTCAGAAACCGCTCGTTCTCCGGCGTGACCCTGAGCGTCACACCGGCCTCTAGCGAGTTGCCGATCAACTTGGCGTCGCGCGCCTCCTCCAGGGCCTTCGACACCTGACCGCGCACGCCGAGCAGTCTCTCCCAGCGAGCCGCCAGATCGGAGCTCATGTACCGCCCTTCAGCCCTCGGCCAGTCACACAGCTGCACGCTCTCGCACTCGCGACGTCCCGGCGGGAACAGCTGCCATATCTCTTCGCACGTGAACGAGAGGATCGGTGCAAGCATCTTCGTCAGAA
>DYIV01000004.1:21605-49036 GCA_020723435.1 Slackia heliotrinireducens
AGAATCTCGTGTAGGACGGTCTGAGCGGCCCGCCGCTCGGTCGACCCGGCAGCGTCGGTGTATAGCCGGTCCTTGATAACGTCCAGATAGAACGCGCTCATGTCTATCACGCAGAAATCGTAGATGAGGCGAAAGACGCGATGGAAACGGTATTCGTCATATGCCTGAGTAACCGCCTCGATCAACCTGTGCAGCCTCAGCATCGCCCAGCAATCGAGCTCACTCAGCTCATCGTCACCGATGCCGTCCCGAGCCGGGTCGAAATCGTAGACGTTTCCCAGGAGGAAGCGAAAGGTGTTACGGATGCGGCGGTATCCCTCGGCGACTCGCTCCAGAATCTCAGTCGACGCGGCAACGTCGGCGCCGTAGTCGGATGACGCCGCCCACAGTCGCAACACGTCGGCGCCGAGGTGCTTCGTCTCTTCCATGGGGTCCACGACGTTCCCCAGCGACTTGCTCATCTTGCGACCCTCGCCGTCCACGAGGAAGCCGTGCGTCAAGACTGCCTTGTACGGGGCATCGCCAAACGCGCCAACGCTGGTCAGCAGCGATGTCTGAAACCATCCCCTGTGCTGATCGCTGCCCTCGAGGTACATGTCGGCCGGCCAGTTCAAGTCGGGCCTCGCCCTCAAGACGCCCACGTGGCTGCAACCGGATTCGAACCATACGTCGAGGATATCGTTCTCCTTGGCGAACGCGTTGCCGCCGCACTTCGGGCACGTGTAGCCGTCGGGAAGAATCTCGTTTGCTACCATGCGGTACCATGCGTCGGCCCCCTGCCTCTTGAACAGCTCCTCGACCGCCGCGAACGTACGGTCCTCTGCGATGACCTCCTTGCAGGAGGCGCAGTAGAAGACCGGAATCGGCACGCCCCACGAGCGCTGGCGCGATACGCACCAGTCGGGTCGCTCCCGGACCATCGCCGTGATTCGCCGCTCGCTCCACGCCGGAATCCATTGCACCTTGCGAATCTGGCGCAGCGCCGCCTCGCGAAGTCCGGTCCTGTCCACACCGATGAACCATTGCTCCGTCGCTCGGAAAATGACCGGGCGGCGGCACCGCCAGCAGTGCGGGTACGAGTGGCTGACCTCCGACAGGTGCACGAGCAGGCCTTCTTCGCGCAGCCACTCCGGTATCTTCTTGTTGGCGTCGTCGATGTGGAGTCCGGCAAAACGCCCGGCCTCTTCGGTGAGGACGCCGTCGTCGTCGACGGGCATGGGAGCCGGAAGATCGTACTCCAGTGCAACCGCATAGTCCTCGGCGCCATGGCCTGGAGCGATGTGTACGCACCCGGTGCCGGTCCCCAGCTCCACGAAATCGCCCAGGATGACCACGGAGTCTGTGCCAAGTATCGGCTGGGCGACGGTCAGGTGCTCCATGGCCTTGCCGTTGAACTTGGCGACCGTCTCGTAGCCGGTGATTCCCGCCTCGGCCATGACCGATTCGACAAGATTCTCCGCCATGACGAGCAGCTCCCCATCTGCGAGAACCGCAGCGTAGGTGATGTCGGGGTGGACCGCAACGGCCACGTTGGCCGGAAGCGTCCAGGGCGTCGTCGTCCAGATGAGCACATGCTTGGGCTCGGGCCGATCGGCCAGAGGCGCGAACTTGCCGCGCAGCGTCATCTTGACGTAGATCGAGGGAGACACTTCGTCCGAGTACTCGATTTCCGCCTCTGCCAACGCCGTCTTGTCCGTCCAGCACCAGTGAATCGGCTTGCGGCCGCGATAGACCATGCCCTTTCGGTAGAGCTCGGCGAAGACGGCGATATTGGCCGCCTCGTACGCATGGTTGAGAGTAAGATATGGGTCGTCGAAATCACCGCGGACGCCAAGCCGCTGGAACTGCTCCGACTGGCGCGCGACGAACTTCATGGCGTACTGGCGGCACTCCTCGCGAAAATCGGCCTGCGAGATCCGGGCCTTCTTCTCACCAAGTTGCTTCTCCACCTGATGCTCGATAGGCTGGCCGTGACAGTCCCAGCCCGGCACGTACGGACTGAGAAACCCGCGCATCGTCTTGTACTTGACGACGAAGTCCTTGAGTATCTTGTTGAATCCCGTGCCCAGATGGATATCGCCGTTCGCATAGGGTGGGCCGTCATGGAGAACGAACACGTCCTGACGCTCGTTCTTGCGAAGCGAGAGCCTGTAGAGGTCCATCTTCCGCCACAGCTCGAGGATCGCGGGCTCGCGCTGGGGCAGGTTGGCCTTCATCGGGAAATCGGTCTTGGGTAGATTGAGTGTCTTCTTGTACTCCATCTTCGCTCCCGTCGCTATCGCCCCTTGAGAAAACAAAACACCCCCGCCCAAGGGACGAGGGATTCTCGCTGCACCACCCTAGGTCGAAGCTTCTCACTTCGCCGCGATATAACGGTCGCACCCGTCCGGCCCTACTTGCCGTTGCTTTCGGACCGGAGGCTCGAAGGTGATCTTCGTGCCGGCCGCCGCGGAGGGGCTTTCACCGTCCGCCCCACTCTCTCGACGCGACGCGATGCGGGCACTACTCTCCCCGTCACAGCCTGTCGCAAGATTGCAGCTCAACCTAGCAAAGGCCCACGGCGCGTGTCAACTCCGACCTCAGGCGCTTCTCCCCGCGGAATCCGTCTTCAGGGAGCCTATGCGCGACTCAGCTTGCGCGGCCTCGATCCCCTCGATCTCGACGAGCTTCCTGCGCGAAGACCCCCCGGAGACGACGCGGACCGAGGATCTTGGAACGTCGAAGAATCGCGCCAGGACTCTGATGCACTCATCGTTGGCTTTGCCCTCTGCCGGGGGTGAGTTGACGCGCACCTTGACGGCGCCGCCGAGAACGCCAGCCACCTCCGACCGGCTGCTGCGAGGCTGCACGACAACATCGAGCCTGACAGACACCGTCACTGCCCGCTTCCCACGCGGAGGGGAAGGACGGGAGGCCTAGCTGATCTCCTCGATGTCCGATTCTTCATTCAAGTCACCGGAGCGCGAGCGTCGCCGCGACCGGCTGCGCGACTGCCCCGCTTCTTCCTCTTCGTCCATCGGCTCTTCTTCAGCGGCCGGCTGCTGCAGAAAGGCCGGGATCGTATACTGCGCGGTTTCCTCGCCCGTTGGCTGCGCTGGTGGCGCCTCCGCCGGTGGTTCGGCGGGCGTCGCCTCCGGCATCATCTCTGCCACCGGAGGAGCGACCTCCGGAATAGGCGGCATCTCGCCCTGCGGCGCTTCGTCCGGCATGCCCTCGGCTACAGACGGTTGGTCGACCATAGGCGGCTGCGCCGCTGTCGGCGGCCGCTCCATCGTAGCCGGCTGCTCCGCCACGGGGGGTTGCCCGGGCGCCGCCTCGGCGCCGGGCGAGCCCATCATCTGCGCGATTTGCTCCGCTATGGGAGACTCCGGCACCGCTTGGGTGATCGGCTCGGCCTCGACCTGAGGTTCGGCCGGCGGAGCGCTCTCAATCGCCGGGGGCGCGACCTCCGTCGCGGCAGGCATCGATGGCGGAGCTTCAGCCACCGGAGGCGCCTCCGGGGCCATCATCGTCGCCAGCTGATCCTCGACAGGCAGCGACGCCAGCTGCGCACGCATCTCCTCTCCCAGACCGGCAGCCTCGTCAGTGAGCATGCGGCCGTAGGAGTCGAGCAGGGCCCGGAACTTCATCCGGAACTCTTCTTCCATCTGCTTCAGGTTCGCCAGCGACTTCTGCGTCTTCTGCTTCTCCTCCAGCGCGAGCTGAATCATCTCCTTTGCCTTCAGCTCCGCGTCGCGCATCGTCAGCTCGGCTTCCTTCTTGGCGTTGGTCTGGACCTCTTCGGCCGAACGCTGCGCCGTCAGCAGGGTGTTCTGCAGCGTCTGCTCGATGTTCTGGTACTGGTTCATCTTCTCTTGAACCTGGTCGATCTGTTCCTTGAGCTCCACGTTCTCCTTGAAGAGCCGCTCGAACTCGTCGGCGACCTCATCGAGAAAGACATCGACTTCTTCCTCGCTGTAGCCGCGAAGGCCACGCTTGAATTCTTTGTGGTGAATATCGAGGGGAGTGAGTTTCATCTACCTCTTCCTCCTTAGAGCGACTACAACGTTCCAGCTAGTATGTTCACGACAATGGGCTGCGCAAAACGCAATAGCATGATTGCCACGATCGGCGATATGTCCAGCCCGCCCCCGCCGAGTTGGATGATCGGTATCATCCGGCGGAAGATGCTCAAGTACGGCTCGACCAATCGATCGACAAAGTCCCGCAAATCCATGAGCCACACTTGCCGCACAGGTATCCACGAAAAGATCACGTGGGCTATTATAAGCCAAAAGTACACCTCGAACGCGGCATTGACGATCAGTATTACGAAGACCACGTCAGAGCCCTATCCTCTCATCCTAGCTCGCCCGCGCGACGCACGGCGGCCGCGACTGCATCCGATACCGCCGCCCGCAAACCGGAGGCCTCAAACGACTCGAGTGCCGCAACCGTTGTACCCCCCGGCGACGCCACCTCTTCGATGAGCGACTGGGGATCCTTGCCCATCTCCGCCAGCATGGCCGCCGCGCCCTCCATGGTCTTGACAGCCAGCTTGCTTGCGTCATTCTCGCTCAGTCCGTGCGCCATCCCCGCCTCGACCAGCGCGTCTATAAACAGGTAGAAGTAGGCCGGGCCGGACCCATTGATGGCGACCGCGGAGTTCTGCAGACTCTCGTCGATGACAACGACGTCGCCGATGGCCGAAAGCAGCTTCGTCGCCGTCGCCAGCTCCGCCTCGCCGGCGTACTCGCCGGCGCTGAGAGCCGTCATCGCCCTTCCTACCTGAGCGGCCATGTTCGGCATAGCGCGCACGATAGGAACACCGTCCGCAAGGTATGAGGCTATCTTGGCCGTAGTGACGCCTGCGGCAATCGAGACAATCAGTTGCTCCGGCGTGACGGCTCGGGAGAGCCCGCCAAGGACCTCGTCGATCTGCTGGGGCTTGACGGCCAGCAGGACCACGTCGGCCCCACCGATCGCCCGCGCGTTGTCCTCGGCCGTTCCAACACCGTAGGTCTCCGCCAGCATGTCTCGGCGCTGTGCCGAGACGTCGGAAACAACGATATTGGAGACCTCGAGCATTCCGGCGGCGAGCAAGCCCTTCAGGAGGGCCTCGCCCATCTTGCCGCCTCCTACGACGGCAAGCCGACCAACACGCGCCAAGCGTACTCCCCCTTTTGCGATGTGACCTTGCTCGTGAGTAGTTCTGGAAACCTTCGCGATTCCCTCCGCGCGCACGGCGTGTCCGGCCGACGCCTCATCGCCGCCGCGCGGCCATGGGGTCGCCCTACGGGTGCTCACTGCGCGTTAGTTGGCGTGAACTGCGCACTGATAGGCAAGTGCGCCCGGCGCCCGGGGAAGTCGCTCGCGGCTAGAGCTGGTTGAAGAAGCCTCGCTCCTGCAGCCGACGCCGCTCCTCGGCGCTGACCTCGACGTTTGAGGGCGTCAGCAGGAAGACCTTCTCAGCGATGCGCTGCATTCCGCCGTCGAGGCCATAGGTCAACCCGCTGGCGAAATCGATGAAGCGCTTGGACAGATCGGAATCGGACATCTGCAGGTTTATGATGACGGGGATATTGGCCTTGAACTTATCCCCGACCTGTTGCGCGTCGTTGAAGCTGCGCGGCTCGATGATGTGCACGCGCACCTGCGGAGCGGTCACCGACCGCAAGGCGGCGGTACGCTGGGCGCGCCGGACGTCGGGCCCGCGGTCAATCTTGCGCACCGTCGGGGGCGAATCGTCGTAGGGACTCTCGCCGAAGATGTCGTCGTCTTCGAAGTCGTCGTCTTCCGGTTCCTCTTCGTCGACGAGCCCGAAGTAGACGAGGCCTTTCTGCCACATATCCTTCATCGACTCTGCCATGCTGCTCACCTAGGAAGCGAAGATCGCCCTGCCGATCCTGACCATGTTCGAGCCTTCTTCGATGGCGACCTCGAAGTCGTCGGTCATTCCCATCGATAAATAGGTCATTTCGACGTTCGGCGCCGTAGTCTTGCTCATCTTATCAAAAAACGCGGCCGTTTGGCGGAAAACCGGACGTACGCTCTCGGGGTCGCTGACCAGTGGCGCCATTGTCATAAGACCCTCGATTCGGACATGGGACAGCCCGGCCGCGGCCCGCACGATCCTGTCCAAACCCTCAGGCGCCGCGCCCGACTTGGACTCCTCCCCCGCCACGTTCAACTCGATCAAGACTCGCTGGACCTTGCCGATCCGGGCCGCCCTTCTGTCGATCTCCTCCAGCAAGGATAAGCGATCGACCGAGTGGATCAGCTCGGCGAAGCGCACGACATGCCGGACCTTGTTGCGCTGAAGGTTGCCGATGAAGTGCCACGTCGGTCCCGGGCCGATCGCCTCGGCCTTCGGCGCCGCCTCCTGAAGGCGGTTCTCGCCCAGGTCGGTGACTCCCGCCGCCAGCGCTTCGCGAATCCGCTCAACGGGGACGGTCTTGGTCACGGCAACGAGGCTCACGCGCTCTCCGGCCCGGCCGGAACGCTCCAGTGCCGCGCCTATGCGAGCGCGAACCGCAGTGATGTTGTCGGCAATTGACATGGCTAGTGGCTGGTCGTCATGTTGTGAGCCGGGCCGGCGGCATCGGCGCTGATCACCGCCGGTGGCCGAAGGGAGCGGGCGGTCCTACTGCTCCTGATCGGAGAATTCCTGGAACTCGCCGGTCACGAGGTAGCAGACACGCTCACCGATGTCGACGGCATGGTCGGCTATTCGCTCGAGGTACCGGCTAGCCAGCACCATGTTGCTCGCCCACTCGAGCGACTCCTCATCCGTCGACTTCGTCAGCTCCTTGAAGAACTGCTTGAACAGCGCGTCTATCGGCTCCCCCATCTCCGGCAACTTCTGGGCCAGCACGCAGTCCTTCCGATCGAAGGCGTCCAGCGAGGCGTCGACGACCTTGTGGACTTTCTTGCCCATCTTGTTGATTAGCCCGATGAGTTCGGGCGAGCCCTCCGATTTGACCGTCGTCTTGCGCGCGGCCTTCGCGATATTGAGCGCCAAATCGCCCATCCGCTCCAGGTGCACCGCGATGAACATCAACGACTGGATGAGGCGCAAGTCGACCGCGACCGGAGCCTGCCGGGCCAGCAGCGCCAGGCCCTGCTCCTCCACGGCTATGGTGATGTCGTCGATCTCGTCGTCACCGTCGATGACTTTGGCCACGAGCTTCTCATCGGCCTTGACCAGCGCCTTGACGCCGTCGTCTATCTGCTCGGTGACAAGCTGACCCATACGCAGGACTTCGCCTTTGAGCTCCTTGAGCTCCTGATGAAACGTCTTCCTCATGATCCTCGTCGCCTTCCCGGTCCGCCGCTATCCGAATCTGCCGGTGATGTAGTCCTCCGTCCGCTTATCGGAGGGGTTGGTAAACATGGTATCGGTCTTGTCGTATTCTATCAGTTTCGCGGGCCTGTCGGCGTGCTCGGCCAGGAAGAACGCCGTCCAATCCGAGACACGCGCCGCCTGCTGCATGTTGTGCGTGACGATAACGATGGTGTACTTGGACTTCAGCTCGTCCATGAGATCCTCGATCTTCTGAATCGACGTCGGGTCGATCGCCGAGCACGGCTCGTCCATCAGCAGCACCTCGGGATCGACCGCGATGACGCGCGCGATGCAGAGACGCTGCTGCTGCCCACCGGAGAGGGCAAGACCGGATGTGTTGAGCTTTCCGGAGACCTCTTTCCACAAAGCCGCCCGCGTCAGGCTCTTCTCGACGATCTCGTCGAGCTGCGCCTTGTTGGTCGTGCCGTGAATGCGCGGGCCGTAGGCGACGTTGTCGTAGATGGACATCGGGAACGGGTTCGGAGCCTGGAAGATCATCCCCACCCGGCGCCGAAGCGACGCGGTATCGACGTCCGGCGCGTAGATGTCGTTGCCATCGAGCGTGATCTTGCCCTCAACCTTGGTCTCCGGAATCAGGTCGTTCATGCGGTTCAAGCAGCGAAGGAAGGTCGACTTCCCGCAGCCGGACGGACCAATAAACGCCGTCGTCGCATACTGCCGGATCCCGACGGAGATGTCCTCCAAGGCGAAGAAGTCACCGTAATGGAAGTCCAAGTGCTCTACGTTGATCTTGAAGGTGTCGCCGTTCACTTCTCTAGCCTCTCCGGCCCGCCATCCAGCGGGCGAACAGATTGAAAGACAGAATCATCCCCACGAGCAAGAGCGCCGTGCCGAAAGCGTTCTTGACCGAGATCCCCTCCATGGCCAGAACATAGAGGTGCGACGTCATCGTCCGGCCGGGATCAGTCAGGAAGATCGGCGCGTTGATTGCCATACCGGCAGTGAACATTACCACAGCCGTCTCTCCCGCCGCACGTCCCATGGCCAGGATGATGCCCGTAGCGATGCGAGGCGCGGCCGCCGGGAGCACAACGCGGCGCACCGTCTGCCACTTGCTGCCGCCCAGACCATAGGAGCCCAGACGATATCCCTGTGGCACGGCGCGGATCGCCTCTTCGGTCGTGCGCATGACCAGCGGCAGCATCATCAGCGACAGCGCCAGTCCGCCTGAGAGCATGGAGAACTTGAAGCCGAGGGCATAGACGAAGAATGCGAGGCCAAAGAGGCCGAAGACGATCGACGGGACGCTGGCGAGCGAATCGGCGGCAAAGCGAATGACGTTCACGAAACGACCTGAGGCTGCGTATTCGGCGAGGTAGACCGCCGCGCCGATGGCCACCGGGATCACCAGGACGAACCCAACAGCGGTCACGTAGACGGTGGCGACTATCGTGGGAAAGATGCCTCCCGAGGCCGTCACGCCCGTCGGCCACTGGGTGACGAACGACCACGACAGTGCAGGCAGACCCTTCACCACGACGTAGGCAAGCAACCAGGCCAGCACGAAAACCGTGGAGGCGGCCGCGACCCAGAGCACCGAGATCGCGATGTTGTTCGCCAGCCGCTTGCTCATCTGGCCTTCCTTGAGCGCGACAGGATCCTGATGGCCGCGACGAACGACATCGACAGCAAGAGAAGCACGAGACCGATTCCGAACAGGGCCGTCTGATGGTCGCCGGACGCGTAGGGCATATCCAGGATGATGATGCTCGTCAGGGTGGAGGCCGGGTCGGAGGGGCCGCGAGGGATGACCGGCGCGTTGCCCAGAACCATGAGCACGGCCATTGTCTCGCCCACGGCCCGACCCATGCCGAGCACGACGGCGTCGACGATACCGGTGCGCGCGGCCGGCAAGACGACGTTCTTGATCGTCTGCCACTGCGTCGCGCCCATAGCCGCGGAGCCCTCTCGGAAGCCCCGGGGCACGGATGATATGGCGTCCTCAGATATCGCCGCGATCGTCGGGACGATCATCACCGCCAGCACAATGCAGCCGCTGACCAGGCCAAACCCGCTGCCGCCAAGCAGTGCTCGCACCTGCGGGACAACGACGATGACACCGAAGAAGCCGTAGACGACCGACGGGATACCGGCGAGCAGCTCCACCGCGGGTTTGACGATCGACCTAACCCTAGGTGAGGCAATCTCGGACAGGAAGATCGCCGCCCCCACGGCCAGCGGCGCGCCCAGTAGCAGGGCGCCCACGGTGACGGCGAAGCTGCCGACGATGAACGACAGGATCCCGAAGCGTCCGTCCATCGGCGACCAGTCAGTGCTGGAAAGCATCTGAACGACTCCGGCTTTGGCGAAGATCGGTACGCCTCGTACGGCAACGAAGGCGAAGATGAGCACCAGACCGAGCACGGCCACACACGCGCTGGCAAAGAGCAGCCCGTGAAGCACCCTCTCCTTTATCACGTCGTGATTCTCCAGTTCCGATTGGGATATGCTCGCAGCACGTGCGCCGGCGAGCACCGCAAGCACCTTCTATTCGTTGACCGGAACGAACTCCACGCCAACGATTTCCTCCTGCACCTGGGACGAAAGGACGAAGTCGATGAACTGTTTCGCCAGACCCTTCGGGTCGCCCTTCGTGAAGTAATGCAGCGATCTCGACAAACCATACTTCTTCGCCACGACGTTCCCCTTGGTGGGGGACACACCGCTGATCGAGACAGTCTTCACGTCGTCGGTCACAAACCCGACGGAGATGTAGCCGATGGCGTCGCGCGCGTTGGCGACGACCGAGCGGACCTGTCCGGTCCCGGGGAGGATGACCGCATAGCGGTCGAACGGCTGCTTGTCGAGCATCTTCTTCCAGAACGCTTCGCGCGTGCCCGAGGCCTCGTCACGATTGACCAGGACGATCGGAGAGTCGTCTCCCCCAACCTGGTTCCAGCTGGTGACGCGGCCGCGGAATACGCCTGCCGCTTGCTCCGTCGTAAGGTTGCTCACGGAGTTTGACGGGTTGACGATGATGCAAATGGCGTCGATCGCAACCTTGTGGTCGACCAAACCGAGATCTTTCTCCTCCTCGGCCAGGTCGCGCGATGAGGTGCCGATATCGGCCGTGCCGTTCGCGGCGTCTTCGATGCCGACGCTGGAGCCGCCCCCCTGAACCATAACCCGCACGCCCGGGTTCTTCTCCTCGAAGAGCTGACCGGCCGCCTCGGTCATCGTCAGCAACGTAGTAGACCCGCTGATATTGAGGGTCTTGACCGCTTCTTGCCGGCTGCAGCCCGCAGGCGGTATCAGCAGCGACGCCGCCGCAACGACGATCAAGGCTATGCCGGCCGCGCGCAAGCGTGTGTCTGGTCTTTGTCGCATATCCTAAGTCACGATGGAGACAATCGCAGCGTGCCTGCCGGTCTCCCCGCCTTCGCTGCGGTACGAGTAGAAGACATCCGTATTCTCGGCGGTACACGTGTCGGCGGCGGCTACATTCTGTCGGGGCACCCCGGTGGCGTCAAGGGATTTCTCCACAAGATCTGGTAGATCCAGATGAGTGTCAGTCGGGCGAACGAAATCGGGGAATTCGCGCGCAAAGAGGGCTATCCTCGTCGAGTCGACTCGGTAGTGACAGCGACCGATGGCAGGACCGACATATGCGAGCAAATCCGGAGGCACGCTGCCGAATGCGTCTGCCATCCTGCCGACCAACGCTGCCGGAATCCCGCCGAGCACACCCTTCCAGCCCGCGTGAGCGACACCGATCGCCCGTCGAACGGGGTCGACAGCCACGACGGGCACACAGTCGGCGAAGAACATCGCCAGCGCGACCCCCGAGGACGCGCACGTCATCGCGTCGGTGGCCGGAATCGATGCATCATATGAGTCGGACCCCCGGCCTATCTCTTCATCCGCCACCACCGCGACGTCAACGCCGTGGACTTGGTGGGCACAGGTCAGCTTCTCCAACCGGAGGCCGAGCGCGTCGCAGACTCGCCGTCGGTTCGCGGCAACGTTCGCCGGGTTATCTCCCACGTGATATGCGAGGTTGAGTGATTCGTACGGAGGGGCGCTGACCCCGCCGGCGCGGGACGTGAAGGCGACCAAGATGCCTGACTCCAGGCGCAATGCCTCGTCCGTCAGGACTCCCAGACCGCGCTGCTTCTTCCACTCCAGTGCCGGCATTCCGACGACGCCTTCTTTGCAGACCCTCCCGTGCGTGCCAACTATGCACGGGCTCGCGACCGGGTTCAACCCTGGAGTGTCGCTCGAGTCTTCGCCGTGAATCAACCTCGACCTGAGCTTGCGGCCGCCACTTCCGCGCTCGCCTGTTGCCCCGGAAAGACCCTGGTAAGATGGCTTTTCGCAAAAACAGGACTGGGATGGGACGCGTCGAAGAACGGGCGAAACGCCGCGGACGGACTCTGCTCGCAAAGGAGGTGACTATTGGCCAACACGACCCCCGCCCCACTGGCGGCACTTTCGCTGTTCTTCCTCATGCTCGCCACACGCGTCTTGGCACAGCCGGCGGTTCCACCGCCTGACTCCGTCAATGGTAGCGCGGACGCGGTGCTCTACGGGTGGCTCGTCTGCCTTGGCATCTCGCTCGTCATCGGCCTTGCCGGCTTCATCTTCTGGCTCGTCATGCTGATCGACTGCTTCAAACGCGAGACCGATGAATTCCCCAAGGCAACGGAGAACACAAAGACGATCTGGATCATCGTGCTGCTGGTTTCCTGGCTCGTGGGGCTGTTCTGGTTTGCGGCGATTCTCTATTGCTTCATGGTGCGACGTGCGCTACCCCGACGTGCTCGGGTTTGAAGTCGTAGTCAAACGAAGGAGGTTGATGGTTTTGCTCAAGAAAGTCGGATCGGCTGTTGCGGCGCTGGTGACGGTGTTTGCCGCCCTGATGCCTGCGGGCATCGCCTTGGCGCAGGAAGACCCGGGTGACGCCGCCGGCGCGGCCGCTGGGCTCGGCATGGCGGGCGTGGGCATCTTCTGCTGGTTGCTCTGGATGGTCATCGTAGTTGGACTCCTCGTCTTCTGGATCATGATGATCGTGGACGTCGCCAAGCGCGATGAGTCTCAATTCCCGAACTCAACCGGCAACAGCAAGACGATCTGGTTGATCGTCGTCATTCTGTTGGGATGGATCGGGGGGCTCGTGTACTACTTCGCCGTCAAGAGAAAGGCGCCGCTGCCCAAGTAGGCACAGACCCATTCGCTTGCATACCCAAGCCCGGAGAAGTCCGGGCTTGGGTATTCTTGTGCGTCGTTGCGGCCGCCGTCACCGCGGGCCGAGTGGCGTCGCACCCGAGACCACGTCCTCCGAAGATCGTGTTCGGCCGCATGGGGCACGCAGACCCCACACAACCCAATTACCGGTTCTTGCGAACGAACGAAGCAAGTGCCGTGGCCAGCACACGCCCTATCCGTGCCCGATTCGAGACCGAGGATAGGAAGGCCCGGTCGGCAACGTTATCTCCTATCTCCAGAAGCGACCGGTACTTCGCCCTGTTGCGCTCCGGCTCCAGGCTGTAAAGACGCACCTCTCGCACGCCCCGGTTCGGCAGGCCCAACTCGACGGAGAGCTTCTGGACCAGGTACTCCGTGAGCCGACCGCTGGGGCCGTCGCCCGGCATGTGCTCCCCGAGAATGCCGCTTGGCGCCCCGCCATCGTTGTGAATGGAGACGAAGTAAGAGGCCCCGGCCGCGTTGGCCTGGGCCATCTCTCTGTCGAAGGCAATCGTGTTGGTCGGCCGCGGCCGATAGTTGTTCGATCCCGTCAATCCGTCGGAGACGTCCCACGCCTTGACCCAATGAATGCCCTGGCCCGCGCGAATCGTGCGATCGGCGATGTCGCCGCAGATCCTGTATTCATGCCAGCCTTCGCCGGTATCGTCCTGGTGCGAGGGCTGGAGGGCGACTGTCACCCCCAGGGATCGGCTCGGACGTCGTCTTGCTCGCCTCGACTTGCACGGGCGTCATGGCGCCCGGAGCGGGCGACGAGTCCGCGATCGAGGCACGAGGAGTGTCCTTGACCGTCGGCGCCTCGGCGATGGTGCCGCGCGGAGTTGCGCGGCCGCGCCACGGCAGCAGCCCGGCTCTGAGCGCGGTGGCGTAGGCGAACGCGGCGCATACGGCGACCAGTGCCGCGATGATACCGGCTCCAATTGCCCGTCGCTTGGTCACACCTCGCAACAGAGATCCTTTTCCCGACCGTCAACGAGCGCGCTGCACGCGCCGATCTGCCCCAGAGTTGCTAAAGCACAGCCGGGCTGCGCACCCAACCGTGCTTTAGATCGAAGGGAAAGGCCCGGCCGAAGCCGGACCGACATGGTCTCTCGCCGCTATGCGTCCATCTTCTTCAAGAAGCTCGGAACCTCCAGCTCCAGATCGTTTGTCTGGAAGGCGGGTACGTCTTCCTTGGCGGGCTGCTGCGCTCCGAAGTCCATAGCTTCCTGCCTGCGCCGCTGGTCGAATCCGGTCGCGATGACGACGACTCGAACTTCGTCGCCCAGCGAGTCGTCGATCACCGCGCCGAAGATGATGTTCGCTTCCGGGTGCGCCGAGTTGGAGACGACCTCGGCGGCCTCGTTGACCTCGTAAAGGCCCAGGTCGGATCCACCGGAGATGTTGAGCAAGACGCCCTGAGCGCCCTCGATCGAGGCTTCAAGCAGCGGACTGGAGATCGCTGCCTTCGCCGCTTCAGCCGCCCTGCTCTCGCCGGCCGCCACGCCTATGCCCATGAGCGCGGATCCGGCGCTTGCCATGATCGTGCGGACGTCGGCGAAGTCGAGATTGATGAGGCCGGGCACGGTAATCAGGTCGGTAATGCCCTGCACGCCCTGTCGCAGGACGTCGTCGGCGACGCGAAAGGCATCAAGTATCGAGGTCTTCTTCTCCACGACGTTGAGGAGTCGATCGTTGGGGATGATGATGAGGGTATCTACCTTGCCTTCGAGGTTCTTGATGCCGTCGTCAGCCTGAAGAGAGCGCTTCCGGCCCTCGAAGGCAAAGGGCCGAGTCACAACGCCTACGGTCAGCGCGCCGATGTCCTTGGCTATCTCCGCGATGATCGGCGCGGCGCCGGTACCCGTGCCGCCGCCCTTTCCCGCCGTCACGAAGACCATGTCGGCGCCCTGCAGCGCTTCCTTCAACTCCTCCCGGCTCTCCTCCGCCGCCTGCAGACCGATTTCGGGATCGGCTCCGGCTCCGAGCCCCTTCGTCAGATTCCCGCCGATGTGCACCTTGTAGTCTGCATCGGACATGAGCAGGGCCTGAGCATCCGTGTTGACGGCGATGAACTCCACGCCCTTGAGGCCGGCCTCGATCATGCGGTTGACGGCGTTAGTTCCCCCACCGCCGATTCCTACCACCTTGATGACTGCCAGGTAGTTTGACCCCGTGTCCAACATCGTCACAGCCTCCTCAAAGGAAACGCCCCCATTACAGAAACCTTCAGGTTGAGGCTTAGTGTTGTAAGGGGACTCTCAATCTTTGGAGCAACCTTACACTAACCGAAGACGCGGCGCAACAGGGATATGCAGCCAACATATCTGTGAGGCGGAGACGGCCGGGGGGCGGGCTCTACCGGCGAGTGACTACCATTGTGTGCAGCGGCACGCGCGGAAAGAGCCTCAGGATGTGTCGATTGAACATCCGTATGCAGCCATGGGAGGCCATGTGCCCTATCGAGCTCGGCGTGTCGGTGCCGTGTATCCCATAATTAGTGTGCTCGTACCAATACCCGCTTCTGCCACCATGGCGCGCGAAGAGGCGCATCTTCCGCGGCCCGTAGACGCTGCTGGGAGCCGGATACTCCTTTGAATCGATGCGCCACACGCGCTCTGGCGTCGGCGTCGACGGCTTTCCTATGGCGCAGGGATACCGCGCGATCAGCTTGCGCCGCTTGATCAGGTATATCCGGCGCTCCGACTTGTCAACGAGAACCAACGTCATGAATCTCGGTCTGATATCGAGACGCCACACGGTCGCGTAGACGCGCCTCGCGTAGAACTCGTTGAGCGCGTATATGGTGACTCTGTTGGCACCGTAGCGCAGCGGCACGTCCCTCAAGATGAAGCTCCGCCCGCTGCCGATACTGAACCGGCGAACCCTGCGCCCGTTGACGAACAACACGACGCGCGTCGTGTTGGCGCCGGTCCTGCCCGCGATGTTCGGCCGGGGACCGTAGTAGACGCGCCCTCTGAAGAAACCGTAGAGCCTTGGGCTCCCCACCCGACCAACCACCTTGACGCTAGTGGCCGTGGAAGTGGTTTGACCCATATCGTTGGCCGCCGCGGCCGTCAGTGCGTTGTAGCCGAGCCGCAACGCGACAGCCGCGAACGTCACCGACGTCTCGCCCGACGTGACTGCCGACGCAACCTCGACGCCACCCCTGAATAGGGCCACTCGAGTGGTATCGGACGAGATGTCGACCTTCACGCTGGTCGAGTAGGACTTGGTCTTCGACCCCGTCACCGGCGACGTGATCGTGGGCGTGGCCGGCGCCGACACCGCGCGATACGCCACTTGACCCTCCGTGGCCGAGGCAACCGGCACACACAAGCCGCCGGCCGATGCAAGCATCACGACAGCTGCGATGCACAAGATCGCACGAGTAGCGGCCAGGGATAGGACCTTGGCGAGCGCCGGGATCATCTCGTGGGCTCTCGTCGCTCTCAATCCGCCGGAGCACCTCCGAGTTTCTGGACTTTGGGTTTGGACGTCGGATTAGTGACGACCCTGACGTCGATCGTCACGACTTTGCCGCTTTCCTCTTTGAGGACGCGATTGATGACTTCGTTCTTCGCTTCCATGTCCTGCGCGCCACCGTAGTCGATCTCGAGTCCTTCATTGGTGAAGAAGACGAGCTTGTCGGCTTCCGGGGCGGATATGGTGTCGACGCTTGCCCGTATGTTCTCAGACAGTGACAGGAGCGCCTTGAGAGCATCGAGAAGGACCGGCTCGCGCAGCCTCGTCCCGACCTTCACGTTCTTGACCTCCGCGTCGCGTATGGTGGGAAGCCCGGTTTCCGCAAGCGGCTTCTCCTTCTCGAGCACGAAACCGGTCTTGTCGAGCACATACGTTGCCTCCGGGCGATACAACGCAACCACGGCGGCGCGCTCTCGCACGCGTATGCGAATGATGGCGGGAATCTGGCGGCTGAGCGTCGCCCCATCCAGCCAGGGGTTCTTCGTCAGTCGCCGCTTCGCGGCGTCAAGATCGACCTGGAAGATGTTGTCGCCGAGGCCGATCCCTGAAAGCTCGATGACGCGCGTCTTGGTGAGCTCCTGGTTGCCCGTCACCTCGATGCGCCTGACCGAGAAGAGTTTCGAGTTGTAGATGATGTAGGCGGCCGCCCCCAGGCAGCCTATCACGATTACGGCGATGAACGCGCGCAGCCAGCGCGTGCGCCGCGCTTTGACGATCTTGTCCTGTCTCTGTCGGCGCGCTTCCTCAACCGGCAAAGCCCGTACCCACCTCCTGGCGACCGGCGTCGAAGTTGCCGAGCATCTTTATCTCCGGTTCCAGTCTGATTCCGGATGATGAGAAGACCCTGTCCTGAACCATGCCGACCAGCGCGAACACGTCACTCGCGCTGGCTGAACCGGTGTTGACTATGAAATTCGCGTGGCGCAACGACACCTGCGCTCCTCCGACACTCAAGCCCTTCAGTCCAGCCTGCTCAATCAGCTTCCCCGCCGACTGCTCGCCGGGGTTCTTGAAGACGCTGCCGGCGCTGGGCATTCCGGCCGGCTGCGTGAGCTTGCGCCTCTTGAAGAACCGCTCCATCTCCCCGCGCACCTGAGCCGGATCGGCCGGCTCCAGCGCGAAGAGTGCTTCGACTATCACTTCGTCTTCGTCGATCGAGCTGCTTCGATATCCGAAGTGCAGCTCTGGGCGCGCGCAATGACGGAGTCTACCACGAGCGCCATATGTCGTCACTGAGGCCACGAGTTCCCCAATCCACGTACCGTGTGCTCCCGCGTTGCCGGCGACGGCCCCACCGACCGTTCCGGGTATGCCGACCGCGAACGCCAGGCCTCCCAGCCGCTCTCTGAGGGCAGTCTGCACCAGCACGGGCAGCGCCGCGGCTCCGCCCGCCTGGAGAGAATCCCCGTCACGCCTGATCTTTCGGAAATCGGTACCGAGCTGGATGGCGACGCCGTCGTAGCCCTCGTCGGAGACGAGCAGGTTCGATCCCTTGCCTATCACAGACCACTTGGCGTCCTCGGCAACGCAGGCGTCCAGCGTCGCCCGCAGATCCTCGAGCGTGTTGGCGACGACCAGCAGGCGCGCCGGTCCCCCCACTCGCAGCGTGGTGTACCGCGACAACGGCTCGCCGAGAAGCAGGGGGGCCCCGACCATGTCGCGCAGGCGCTGATGGATCTTCGCGTACACATCCTCGCTCATGCGTCGACCACCCCGTCAATCTGCACGTCCATGGCGTCGAGCAGCTCCGGCCCGACGGTCCACACGTCTCCCGCCCCCATCGTGATCACGAGATCGCCCTCTCGCACGCTGCCGGCCAAGAACGGCGCGATCTCGGCGCGCTTGGGGATGTAGGCCACCTGCGAGTACGGGCTGCGATGCAGGATCGCGTCGACAAGCAACTTCCCGCTGACCCCGGGTTCCGGCTCCTCGCCCGCCCCGTAGACGTCCGTAAGCACGACAACGTCCGCGTCGTCGAAGGCCAGCCCGAACTCCGCGCCCAGCAACCTCGTTCGAGAGAACCGGTGCGGCTGGAATACGCAGACGACACGGTTCCACGGCCCCGTCCGAGCGGCCGATAGCGTCGCCTGCACCTCGGTCGGATGGTGCGCATAGTCGTCGACAACGGTCACGCTTCGACTTGTCCCAATCCGCTGGAAGCGGCGCTTGACCCCGGAGAACTCGGACAGAACCCGAGATATCTCCGCAGCCCCGATCCCCAGATACCGGCACACGGCAACCGTGGCAAGCGCGTTGAGGGCGTTGTGCCGACCCGGAACCTGCAGGGTCATCGTCCCCAGCGGGCGGCCCTTCTCGCTCACTTCGAAGGATATCCCGCCGTTCAGCGCGGTTACCTCAGATCCGACGAAGTCGTTTCTCTCATCAAAACCGTAGGTCAGCGTCGAGGCCGCAGTCCTTTCCAAGAGCGAAACCAGGTTCGGCGAGTCGCCGCAGACGATCGCCCGGCCGTCGGCCGGAAGGCGCGACAAGAAACGCTCAAAGGTCCGCTCGATCTCGTCGTAGGAAGCGTAGTGATCGAGGTGATCCGGCTCGATGTTGGTGACCACCGCGATCTTCGGCGACAAGTGGAGAAACGAACCGTCGCTCTCATCGGCTTCCGCAACGAACAGGTCGCCCTCACCGTACTCCGCGTTCGTGCCTATGTCGTTCAGCTCGCCGCCTATCAGGAACGTCGGCTTGGCCCCGGTTCGCTTGAGCACGAGTGCAATCATGGATGTCGTCGTCGTCTTGCCGTGCGTGCCGGCGATGGCAACCATAGTCCTGCCCTCGCCCAGCCTGGCAAGCATCTGCGCGCGCACGAGCACCTCTATTCCCTGTTCTTGTGCGGCGATCAGTTCGGGATTCGAATCGCGAATGGCCGAGGATACGACGACCGTTGACGCGCCCGTCACGTTCTCAGGGGCGTGGCCTATCGCGATATGCGCTCCCTGCTCCCGCAGACGCGCGATATTGGCCGACTCCTTCATATCCGAGCCGGACACAGGCGTGCTTACCTCGAGCAGCACCTTGGCGATCGCGCTCATTCCCGCTCCACCGATCCCGATGAAATGGATGCGCCCCGACTTCACGTCCTAGTTCCTCTCCATCAGATCGAAGACCATCTCGGCAAGCTGTGCGGCCGCGTCACGGTTGCCGATCGCGGTCGCGTTGGCGCGCATCGAGTCGAGCACGCCCTGGTCGCCCAAGATCCGCAGCGCGTTCTCAAACAAGGTCGCACCGTCCAGATCCTCGTCTCGAATCACGCGCGCACCGCCGGATTGCTCGACAAACCGTGCGTTCTCCGCTTGATGGTTCGCCGTTGCGTGCGGGTACGGTACGAGAATCGACGCGATCCCGAGTGCCGTCACCTCGGCGATCGTGGTCGCCCCTGCTCTGGAGACAACAAGATCGGAAGCCGCGTAGGCGGCACCCATCTCATCGATGTAGGGAACGCATCGGTAAATCAGCCCACTGTTACCCAGGTCCAGTGCGTGCGTCTCGCGTCTGACCCGCTCGAAATCCATCTTACCGGCGACGTGTAGTATCTGCAACCAGGTCGCGCCGGCCACCTCGGACAGGCCCTGGACGACAGCTTCGTTGATGCGCTGAGCACCGCGAGAGCCTCCGAAGACTAGCAGGGTCTTGCGCTGCTCCTCCAGTCCGAACCGTGCACGAGCTCCTTGGCTCTGTGCCGCCAGTACCCGCCGGCGGACGGGATTGCCCACGACGCGAGCCCGACCCGGGGCGAAGACGTTCCGCGTCTGCGGATATGTCACGCCCACGAGGTTCGCCAGGCGTCCGCAGGCCCGGTTGGCGATGCCGACGACGGAGTTCTGTTCGTGGACGAGGATCGGAAGGTGACGGCGCCTCGCGGCGAAGACGACCGGAGCTGCGACAAAACCCCCCATGCCTACAAGAACGTCAGGCCCGAAGTCCGCGAGTATCGCCAAGGACTGGCGGTATGCCTTCCCAAGCAGCCAGGCGAAGCGCGGGAACCCAAAGCCGAGGCGCCTCGGCATGCCCTCGACCTCGATCGCGCGGAAATCAAGCCCCTCTTTTGGCACGACCTCGGCCTCGAGACCGCGAGTCGTGCCGACGTACAGCAGCTGCAGGTTTTCGCTGCGGCGCCGCAGTTCTTCGGCCAGAGCCAACGCTGGATAGACGTGGCCGGCCGTTCCCCCGCCGCACAGGAGCACTCTTGGGTTGCTCACCTCTTGATCCTACCCTCTGTCTCGCGCTTTCCTGAGAACTCACATTGAGCATGATCCCAATCGCCGACAGCGTCACGATCAGCGACGATCCGCCGAAGCTCACCAACGGCAGCGGTATGCCCGTTATCGGCAGAAGCCCGGTCACGGCCGCCATGTTGATGACCGCCTGCGAAAGGATCATCGACGTCAGTCCCGCAGCCAGCAGCCTGCCATAGAAATCCCTCGCCCGAAAGGCGATCTTCATCCCGGCGAACAGCAGCGCCGCCATCAAGACCACGACGAGCAGCGTTCCGATCAAGCCCAGCTCCTCGCCGATTATCGCAAAGATGAAGTCGGTATGGGCGGCCGGCAGATAGAAGTACTTCTGGCGGGACAGACCCAGTCCGATGCCGGTCCATCCCCCCGAGCCGAAGGCCACGAGCGACTGGATGATGTGAAAGCCGGCCCCTCGCGGATCGCGCCACGGATCGAGGAACGCGAGAAACCGCGTCAGACGGAACGGTTCGATCAGGATGAAGGCGGCAACCGCAATGCCCAGGCCGCCGCTGATCTGCGCCAAGTGCGCCTTTCGTGCTCCGGCGGCGAACGCGACTATCAGAGTCGCAAAGCTGATGATGAAGGCGGTCCCGAGGTCCGGTTGGAGCACGACGAGCAGACAGAAGATGCCGACGAGCGGCAGAAGAGGCACCGAGAGTTCGCGCAGGTCGGAGAGCTTGTCGCGCTTGCGCGTGAGAATGTCGGTGGCGGCGAGTAAGACCGCCAACTTGACGATCTCCGACGGCTGTACTCTGATCGGTCCCAGCGACAGCCATCTCGCGGCGCCGCCCGCAGTGTGACCCAGCCCTGGTATCTCCACGGCCACCAATCCCGCAAATCCCACCAGCAGAAGAGGGTATGTCACTTCGCGCAGCTTATGGTAGTCGAGGCGGCGCAGCACGATGAGGGATATCGCCCCGATCGCGATATACATGAGCTGGCGCTTGAGATAGTAGTAGCTGTCCCCGGTCTGCGTGTAGGCCATCGCGGAGCTGGCTGAGAAGATCATCACCAGCCCGACGAGCACCAGCGCAATGGTTACGCCCAGCATCAAGTAGTAAGAGGATGGGTTTCGCGACCGTTCGCTCACGGTGTAGGGCCTTTCTTCCCGCCGACGAGCTGTTTGAAGACGCGCCCGCGATGCTCGAAGCTGTCGAACTCGTCGAAGCTGGCACAGGCCGGCGACAGCAGCACGTCATCCCCGCTTGCGGCTCCCCGCGCGGCCAAAGAAACAGCGTCGGTCATGCTCACCGCAGCCTCGTAGTCGGCTCCGACGCGCGCCAGGGCCTCGCCTATCTCCCCTGCCGCCTCACCGAAGACAATTGCGTGCTTGGCCCGGGACGTTGCCAGTCGCGCAACCTCTTCAAAGGAATTGCCCTTGTTGCGCCCGCCCAGCAGCACGATGACCGGCTTGTCGAAAGCCTCCAGCGCCTTGATGGTGGCGTCGGGGTTCGTCGCCTTTGAATCGTTCCAATAGGTCACCCCGTTCACCGACTGAACCTTCTCCAGCCGGTGTTCGACACCTTCAAACGAGCTGAGCGCGCGGGCTATCGCATCAGTTCCTACGCCGCAGCATCGGGCTGCCGCCGTCGCGGCCAGCGCATTCTCGAGGTTGTGGGCCCCGGGGATCTTCAGTGCCGCTGCCTGCAGGATGCGTCGCTGGCCCCCGTCGCCCGCTTCGCCGCCACCGTTGCCTCGGATGCCGCGCTCGACAATCCAGCCGTCGACGACGCAGACTCCACGATCGAGCGGTTCTCTGCTGAAGGATACGACCTGAGAGGCGACGGATTCCCCCAGCGACCACACCGTCTCGTCGTCGCGATTGAGGACCGCGAAATCATCCGCCTCCTGGTTCTCGAATACGCGCGCCTTTGCCGTGACGTACTCATCCATCGTGCCGTGCCAGTTCAGATGATCCGGCGTGATATTGAGCACGACGGCCACGCGAGGCCTGAATCGGCGGATCGTCGCCAGCTGGAAGCTGCTCGCCTCTATGACGTAGACCGTCTCCGAGTCGTCCGGCTTCAAGGCCCCGATGAACGCCGGAGCGATGTTGCCCGCCACGACCGTGTCGAAACCGCCCGCCTCAAAGAGCCTGCCCGCCAGTGTCGCCGTCGTCGTCTTTCCGTTCGTACCGGTGATGGCGACAATCGTGCCTCCGCACAGACGGTACGCCAGTTCCACCTCGCTGATGACCTCGGCGCCGGCTTGGCGGGCGACCTCCAGCGAAGGACTCGAGGGCGGCACGCCGGGGCTGATGACAACAAGCCGGGCTTCCGTCAAATCGACAGGCGCAAGTTCGCGAATATGCGTTTCGACCCCGGCGGCGGCGAGCTCGGCGGCCGCGATGCGAACCAGTTCCGAATCCGCGTTGTCGAAGGCAACGACCTGGGCTCCAAGCTCGACCAGCTTCCTCGCCACGGCGATGCCGCTCAGGCCGAGGCCCACGACGATGACACGGTCCGCGGCGAAGTCATGTGACGGCGCCACGTCAGCTCCGTATCCTCGAGACAAAGTAGATCGCGAACCCGCCGCCGGCCAGGACGCCTGTGATGATCCAGAAGCGCACCATGATCTTCGTCTCAGACCAGCCGATCATCTCGAAGTGATGGTGAATCGGCGCCATGCGCAGGATCCGCCTGCCCAAGTAGCGGAAGGACAGCACCTGAGCGATGACGGAGCACGCCTCGATTACATAGATGCCGCCGATCAAGCCGAGCAGCAGCTCCGTCCTGGTAAGAATGGCGAGTGCTGCTATCGCGCCCCCCAAACCGAGTGATCCGGTGTCACCCATGAAGATGTCGGCCGGGAACGAGTTGTACCACAGAAACCCGATGCACGAGCCGGCGACGGCGGCGCAGAACAGAGCGACGTCGAGACGATTCTGGCGAAACGCAATGCCAGCGTAGGCCAGCATGATGATGGTGACGGTGCCCGCCGCAAGGCCGTCGAGTCCATCGGTCAGATTGACCGCGTTTGAGAACCCGGCGACGACGACGAAGAGCAGTAGGAGGTAGAGCGCCGGCACGAGGATCTTCACGCCGCCGAGCGAAAGGGAGAACGAAGGCGAACCCAGCGGGATTGACAGCCGCGATAGAGGCACGATGACGCTGGTCGATACGTGAGCGTAGTTGACGGCAAGCAGCCCGGTCGTCACCGAAATCACCAGTTGCCAGAAGAGCTTGCTGCGCGCCTTCAGTCCAAGCGACCGGGCGCGAACCACCGAGGAGTAGTCGTCGAAGAAACCGACCGTGCCGCAGGCAAGCATCGTAAACAACGCAATGACGACGTAGGGGGTCATTCTCCCCATCAGTACGCTCGCCCCGGTGACGGTCACAAGGATGAGAACCCCACCCATCGTGGGGGTTCCCTCTTTCGTAAGATGGCCCGTCGGGCCGTCAGCTCGCACGATCTGCCCGATGTTTCTGACCTTGAGAAGCCGGATCCAAAAAGGCGCCAGTGCGGCCGTAGCGACGAGCGTCAGGACCGCCGTCAGGAAAATCCGGTATGTCGGATAGCGTGCGAGAAACCCGATCATACGAGCCCGTCCACGACTTCCTCCAATCGCATCACGCGGGATGCCTTCACCAAGACCACGTCGGCCGGTTCGAGGGCCCTCTTGACGAACCTGCTTGCCTCTCCGCTTGTCTGGCAACGACGGATGTGGCGCTTTCCCATCCCCGCCACCATTGCCCCGTCGGCAATTCGGCCGCTGTGGCGGCCCACCGTAACCAGCAAGTCCACGCCGGCCCTTGCCGCCTGCTCCCCAACCTGGAAGTGCGCCACGTCCGTCATTGAGCCAAGCTCCGTCATGTCGCCAAGCACGGCGATCTTCTTGCCCGACGTCTTGATCGCAGCGAGGGTGTCCAAAGCGGCGCGCATCGATGTCGGGTTTGCATTATAGGCGTCATTGAGCACGGTCACACCATCGGCCGTCGCGTAGAGCTGCATGCGCATGGCGCTGAACGTCACGCTCTTGAGGCTCTCGACGATGTCACCGAGATCGACGCCGAGCTCCAGCGCGACCGCGGCCGACGCGCAGAAGTTGTATGCGTTGTGCAGGCCGAGCACCGGTAGCCTGACTTTGCGCCGGCGCCCTCCGGTGCGAAGAACGAATGTCGCCCGCCCTTCCGCGTCGACCTCCATATCCTCGGCGCGGACGTTCGCCGACCCGTGGGTGCCGTACGTGACGATCCGAGCTTTCGAAAGCGCTCGCATCTTGTGCGTCCAGTAGTCGTCCGCGTTCAGGACCACGACTCCGTCAGGCGGAATTGCCTCGACCAGCTCGCCCTTGGCCTCAGCGATGCGCTCTGCCGAACCGAGGAATTCGAAGTGCGTCTTGCCGACGTTTGTGATCACTCCCACGTCCGGTCGAGCCATGTCGGCCAGATGAGCGATCTCACCTCTGCCGCGCATCGCCATCTCCAGGACCAGGACCTGAGTGTTGCGATCGGCGCGCAAGATCGTCATGGGTACACCGACTTCGTTGTTGAAACTGCGCTCGGCCGCGATCACGTCGAATTTGCGCGCCAGCATCGCCGCCAGGAAGTCCTTTGTCGTCGTCTTGCCCGTGCTGCCCGTGATGCCAATGACGTGTACGTCCAGCTTGGTCCTCACATACGACGCCAGCTGCTGCAGGGCCGCCTGCCCGTCCCGGACCTTGATCAGAATCGTCTTGGGATCCGTGACGGCTCCAAGTTCCGCGCGTACCTTGGCGTTCCAACGCGTGACCAGGGCCACCGAGGCACCCGCGGCAAGCGCCTGCACGACGAATGCCATCCCGTCATGGCGCTCACCCACCACCGGCACGAACAGACTCTTCTTCTCGATCGCGCGCGAGTCGATGCTGACGGCTTCCACTTTCGCCTGCGGCGAGCCGCCCAGCAGCGTTCCGTTTGTGGCCCGGACTATCTCCGATACCCTCAGCGGGACCATGCCTTGTGCAACTCCTGTCTCGCAACGATGCGGTCGTCGAAGGGTACCGTGCGATCGGCAAACTGCTGACCCGCCTCATGACCCTTGCCCGCGATCAGCACAGTGTCGTCCGGCTCGGCCAGCGACAGAGCCCTGCCGATTGCCTCTCGGCGATCGATGATGACCTCATAGCGGGCGTTGGCGATCGCCTTCGCCCCCACCTCGATCTGAGCCGTGATGCTTTCCGGCCGCTCGCTGCGCGGATTGTCCGAGGTGATGATGCACACGTCGGAGCCCTCGGCCGCCGCCCTCCCCATGAGCGGTCTCTTCGCCACGTCCCTATCGCCGCCGCAACCGAAGACGACGATTAGCCGCCCTGGGGTAATTCGCCTGGCGGCCGCCATCGCCTGCGCCAGGCTGTCCGGCGTGTGTGCGTAGTCGACAAGCACCGAGAAGGGCTGGCCTGCGTCGACGGATTCGAATCGGCCGGGGACCTGTGATACACCTTCGAGTCCCTCGGCAATCATGCGCGGCTCGATCCCCATCACCACGCCCGCGCCCGCCGCGGCCAGGCTATTGTAGACGTTGAAGGCGCCCCGCAGGGGCGACCTCACCTTCAAGTTGAGGTTTAGTCCCACCAGATCGAAGCTAGCACCCCGAGCACTGAGCTCAGTGTCGCGCGCAACGAGATCTGCCTCGCCTTCCAGTGCGTACGTCACGTGCGCACCGCATTCCGCCACAATCCGCCGACCCAGATCATCGTCGATGTTGACGACGTGACCGCGCCGCGCGCCCCTGTCAAAGACCGCCTTCTTCGCCTGAGCGTACTCCTCCATCGTGCGATGATAGTCCAGATGATCCTGCGTCAAGTTCGTGAAGACCAGCACGTCGAAGTCGCAGGCATCGACGCGGTGCAGGTCGATGGCGTGTGAGGAGACTTCCATTGCCACCGCATCTACCCCCTCATCGACCATCTCACGGAAGAGCTTCTGAAGGTCCGCGCCCTCAGGAGTCGTTCGCGTCACGGGCAGAACTCGATCGCCAATCCGGTACTCGACTGTCCCGACCAGGCCCGTCTTGAAGCCGGCTCGGCGAAGGATCGAGTCGAGGATGAAGGTTGTGGTGGTTTTGCCGTTCGTCCCGGTGACACCGACGAGCATCAGCTTCGCGGTGGGATCGCCATAGAACCGCGCCGCCATAGGCGCCAGCGCCTCCCGCACCGAGCTGACAACCACCTGCGGGACGTCGACGTCGAGCGGCCGCTCCACGACAGCGGCCACCGCCCCTCGATCGATGGCCGATGGCAGAAAGTCATGACCGTCGTGCATCAGGCCGGAGACGCAGAAGAAGAGCGCACCAGGCGCCACCTCACGGGAGTCATAGGCGATCTCGGCAATGTCGACGTCGCCGCCGATGATTCTCGCCGGATAGCCGGCTGATAGGTCTGAGAGCTTCACGAGACCTCCCGCGAAAGACGAGAAGCTGTGGAACGCAGGCCGCCGCTCACATTCCAGGTCCGCGACATTCTAGCACGGTCCTAGGGCTTGGGTGGGATGCGGAGGTGCTTCAGAGCGTACTCTGTGATCCTCGCGAATGCCGGGGCGGCAACGGTGCCGCCATATATTCCGCACGTCGGCTCGTCTATGGCGACGAGCACGACCAGCCGCGCCCGGCCGGCCGGCGCAAAGCCGATGAATGAGGCGAGGTATTTGCCGGAACCGTACGGGGGCTTCTGTGCCGTACCCGTCTTCCCGCCCACCTTGTATCCCGACACCGCCGCGGACTTGCCGGTGCCACTCGCCACGACCGAAAGCAGAATCGCCCGCATCTGCGACGCCGTCTTCTTTGAGATGACCCGCCTTGGCGAGCCGTTGGAGAGCGACGCGTCCGGCGCCGAAGTAGAGGCCAGCAAGTGCGGTCTAGTTCTGAGGCCGCCGTTGGCGATGACCGCCATCGCCTGCGCCATCTGTATCGGCGTTGCCGCGATGCCCTGCCCGAACGGCACGTTGCCGATAGTAGAGCGCGACCAGTCTTTGGGCGCGGGAATGACCCCGGCCGACTCGCCCGGGAAGTCCACACCCGTCCGCTTGGTGAGACCGAATGCTTCTATGTAGCGATACAGTCTCGTCTTTCCCAGCTTAAGTCCCAGGGTGACAGCTCCAACGTTGCTGGAGTGAGTCACTATGTCAGTCACGGTGAAATCTCGCGCGGCCCGGTCGTGCGCCTCGTGAATCGTACGGTCGGCGACGCGGATCGTC
>DYIV01000097.1:0-705 GCA_020723435.1 Slackia heliotrinireducens
AAGCGTGACCAGCCAGGCGGAGGCGATGAAGGCGGCCGAGGGGGTCCATCTGTCCGGCCATGGAGGAACCAACGACGGGATCATCGGCGCCGCCGCGGGCGCCGGGCTGACGGCAGCCGGGTGGTCGGGACGTTTCATCGAATACGGCCGCCTGCGCGACTACCCTGACCCCGTGCCTGTAGGGATGTTGCACGAGGCCGGCATGGTCATTCTGCCGCTCGATCGAGACGGCGCAATGCCTCAGCCGACCGACCTCTTGGACGCGGAGGGATGGCTTCGCCCGAGGCTGTGGGGGGGCAAGCCGGCGGTGCCGGCGTTATTTGCCGAGGAGGGTCTGTGGCGCTCGGTGGCTCCTCGGAAGCCGAAGAACCACTAGGAGGCTCGTCCGGCCGTCGCGGTCTGACGCCCGCCGGCCGCCGCGCGCCGGTTTCGGGGCGGGTTGTCAAGCAGGTAACCGGCGGCGGCTAGTGGAAAAAGGTGTGAACCCGGGTCGGCGGGTTGTTCGCCAGGGTGGTTTTTGGGAAACATCCTCCACGCAGGCACGGGCGACCGCTCGGTCGCGATCGAGGAAGGGGGCATCATGGCAGGCAAGATCTTCTACAGAGAACGCCGCAAGGTCGACGAGGGAGAGAAGAAGCCGCGGTTCAATCTCGTGGCGGTGTCCGACGTCAATCTGAAGATCCACGTCAAGCATCTGCGCAAGAA
>DYIV01000097.1:715-7505 GCA_020723435.1 Slackia heliotrinireducens
CGGTCAAGAGCAGCACGTTGAAGTCGAGAGGTAGTCGACAGCCCGCCGCGTCAATCCGTCTGACCGACCGCGCGGTGCGATGACGGCAGCGACAAGAATCCGGAGGTATGTATCGTGCCGCTAATGCGCGAGCGCGACAGCAAGCGTCTGCACATCAAAAGCCGGCTGATGGGCGAGAGCCTGGTCAGCGAGAGTTTTATTGACTCGCTCGAGGTGGCGCCGCAGCGTCGGCTCTTTCCGGACGTCAATGTGGTCAAGATCGGCGGACAGTCCATCTGCGACCGCGGCAAGAAAGCGCTGCCGGCCGTCATCGAAGAGATCGCGGTCAACAGCAAAGAGCACAAGATGCTCATCATGACCGGGGGCGGTACTCGCAGTCGGCACATCTATGCGATAGGGCTGGAGTTGGGGATGCCGACAGGTGTGATCGCCGCCTTCGGCAGCTCCGTGTCGAAGCAGAACGCGCTGCTGGTGGCAACGATGCTCGCTCCATCCGGGGGCGTCGAGATCGATCACGAATCGATCGTCAAGCTGCCCAACTACTTCGCGCAAGGGTGCATTCCCGTCACCCACGCGATGCCGCCCTACGACTTCTTCGCGATCCCGCCGGCCAAGGGTCGCATCCCCATCCATCGCACCGACGTCGGGACCATCCTTCTGGCCGACCTTATCGGCGCCCGTAGCTGCATCTTCGTCAAGGACGAGCGAGGTCTGTACGCGGACGACCCGAAGAAGAATCCAGATGCCGAATTCATTCCTCATACTACTGCGGCGGAACTCTCCGAGGGCAAGCTCGACGATCTGATCATCGAGCGGCCGTGTCTTGAGATTCTGCACAACAGCCAGGTTCTTGACAGCGTGCAGATCGTCAACGGTCTGGAGAAGGGGAGCCTTACGAAGGCCCTGGCCGGGGACCACGTCGGAACGATCATCACCAACGGGTAGCCGTGCCGAAAGGGCCGGTTGACTCCCTCATCCTGCCACCAGGCTTGCGGCAGGACTTGACTCTCCTTAACGGTAATGGCACAGTGCAGGGATACGCTAAGGGCCTGCTTAGGGTATGTCTCGGGCAATCCGGCCGAGTGGTCGCTTCGCGGCGACAGGCAGAACATGTGCTCGTGTGATGTCCGGCCAGCCCGCAGGGTGTCTGACAGACGAAGAGGAGGAGAAGCATGAAGATCGCCCCCGCAAGTCGCCGGTTCCGGCCTTTCGCGGCGGTTTTGTGCGTCGCCGTGCTCGTGGCGATGCTCGCCACCGGCTGCAACAGCCAGCAGTCATCGACTACTGAGAAGCCCGCTGAAGAGAAGAGCCAGCTCATTCTGGCCACCACGACTAGCACGCAAGACACGGGACTCCTCGATGAGCTCGTCATCCCCGAGTTCAACAAGAAGTATCCGCAGTATGAGGTGAAGACGATCGCCGTGGGCAGCGGCGAGGCAATGGCGATGGGCGCCAAGGGCGACGCTGACGTGCTGCTGGTTCACTCGCCGAAAGACGAAGATAAGTTCATGGCTGACGGCAACGGATCGAGCCGCAAGGCGGTCATGCACAACGACTTCGTCGTGGTGGGACCGAAGAGCGATCCCGCGAAGGTTAAGGGGACGAAGTCGGCAGCCGACGCGTTCAAGAACATAGCCGACGCCAAGGCGGCGTTCATTACCCGTGGAGACGACTCGGGCACGCACAAGAAAGAACTCAAGATATGGGACGAGGCCGGCGTGAAGCCCTCCGGGGCCTGGTACGTCAACACGGGCCAGGGGATGGGCGAGACGCTTCGGATCGCCGATCAGAAGAGCGGCTACACGCTAACCGACCGCGGGACGTGGCTGTCGACCAAGAGTTCCCTGCCGAATCTGGAGATCGTGGTGGAGGGCGACAACCTCCTGCAGAACTTCTACCACGTGATCGTGGTGAGCAAGAAGAAGTTTCCCAAGATCAACGAGCAGGGCGCCATCGCCTTCAGTGACTTCATCATCTCACCGGAGACACAGAAGATGATCGGCGAGTTCGGCAAGGCCAAGTACGGGCAGCCGCTCTTCATCCCGGACGCGGGCAAGAAAGAGTAGGAGCCAACCTTGGACGCAATCATCGCCGGCTTCAAACAGGCGATAGTGCTACTCATCCACGGCGACCCGCAGGTCATCGAGATCACGCTGCTCTCACTGCGAGTCTCGGTGACGGCGGTTCTCGTCTCGATGCTGCTCGGTATGCCGCTCGGTACCGTTCTGGCGCTGACGCGCTTCCCCGGCAGGAACCTGGTCATCAGCGCGGTCAACGCCGGGATGGGCGTGCCGCCGGTCGTCGCCGGTCTGGCCGTCTTTCTCGTGCTGGCGCGCAGTGGGCCGCTCGGCGACTTCCAACTGATCTACACGCCGGCGGCGATGATCGTCGCGCAGGTTGTGATCGCCACGCCGATCGTGGCGGGTCTATCGATGGCCGCCGTCCAGCAGCTTCCGCCCAAGCTGCGCCTGCAGACGCTGGGTCTGGGGGCCTCGCGCCTTCAGATGGTCTGGCGACTGCTGATGGAGGCGCGCCTGCCGCTGCTCGCCGCAATCATGGCCGGCTTCGGCGGCGTCATCTCCGAGATCGGAGCGGTGCTGATGGTCGGCGGCAACATCCTCAATCAGACCAGAGTCCTCACTACCGCCACGGTGCAGATGACGAGGATGGGCCAGCTCGACATGGCGATCGCGCTGTCGGTCATCCTCATGGCCTTGATTTTCGCCGTGAACCTCGTGCTGACGTGGGTTCAGCAACGGAGCGGGTCGCAATGAGCGACGTCGTCTTGAAGCTCGTCGACGCCGCGCTGGAGGCCGGCGAGGCCGAGCTGTTTGCCGTGGCTAAACTGGAGATACTTCGCGGCGAGGTTCTGTGCATTGTTGGGCCGAACGGCGCGGGCAAGAGCAGTCTGCTGCGGGTCTTGGGCATGCTCGAGCCGCCGACACGAGGGCGCCTCCTGCTCGACGGCTCGGAAGTGAGCAAGGGCAACCTCGTCAAGCAGCGCAGGCGAGTGGCGACCGTCTTCCAGGAACCGCTGCTCTATGACACCACCGTGTATGAGAATGTCGCGGCCGGGCTGAAGTACCGCCGTGTTCCTCGCAGGGACATTCCCGGGCGCGTCGAGACCGCCCTGGACTTGCTCGGCGTGGGACACCTCGCGGGCCAGCGTGCAAGGAGTCTTTCCGGTGGGGAGGCGCAGCGGGTCAGCGTCGCGCGGGCCCTCGTCTTGGAGCCGGAGGTCTTTCTGCTGGACGAACCGCTGGGCGGCCTCGATCCCGAGGCGGCGCGGAAGCTGCTCGAGGACCTGCGGCACCTTCTTCACGAGCGCAAGATCACAACGGTCTTCGTCTCGCACGATCGCTCGGAGGCGCTGGCGATCGCCGATAGGGTGGCCGTGATGATGTCGGGCAAGCTGGTGCAGCTCGGTCCCGTGCAGGAGGTATTCGCCAGGCCCGTCACTCCCGAAGCGGCCTCGTTCGTGGGAGTGGAGACGGTGCTGTCCGGGCGTGTCGCCGCGAGCCAGGGCGGCTCCTCGGTAGTAGAAATTGACGGCGTCGAGGTCGTTGCCTCCGGGAAGGGCGAGGGTGACGTCTTCGTCTGCATCCGTCCGGAGGATGTGACGCTGACACGCGCGGATGAAGATATCCACTCCAGCGCCCGGAACACGTTCAAGGGCACCGTCGAGTCCGTCGTCCCGCTGGGTCCCCACTACCGTGTCGAGTTGGACTGCGGCTTTCCGCTGGTCTGCTTCGTGACGAAGCAGGCCGTAGAGGAGCTGGAGATCGCGCCGGGCAGTACGGTCGGCGCGATGTTCAAGGCGACGGCGGTGCATCTTCTGCCGAGGTAGGCATGAGCGACGGCTCGGATCGCTTGCCCACTCGCCTCCGAGCCGTCTCATCTCGCTTCGCTCTGGTCGCCCGGTTGAGTCGCGATGGCCGGGCAATCAAGTCAGCTTCCGGCTACCCGTGGGCGTGGATTCTAAACGGAGCGGGCGTAGTTTGCGCTACCTGGTTCCAAAGACCGGCCGGCACACGATCTGCGCCGAGTGATCGTTCAGCTCGGTGACGAACACATTCGCCAGGGCGGGGGAGTCCTGGACACGCAGCGACGTATCGTGCGCGGGATCGTCGTCATTCTCCCAGCCCTCATTCCACCAGGAGAAGCCGCGGACCCGAGGCCAGCGGCCGGCAACCATGTCGTCGATCGCGTCCCGCGCCCACACCGAGGCGTCGGCGTTCGGATTGCGTACGTCGGAGGCGAACTCACTCACCATCACCGGCTTAGTGCGGTCGAAGGTCGCCAGGCGCGGATAGGTGTAATCCATCATCGAGCGAAACGTGTTGATGTCGGTCTCCTGCGGCGACTGGGCGCCGTAGGCGCTGACGGCGATCCAATTGACGTAGGCGCCGCCAGGGTAGTAGTAGCGGTACGAATTCCAGCGGGTGTAGGGGATGATCGCGTTGTTTATGTGGAAGACCCAGACGATGTTTCGCGCTCCCATGCCGCGCATGATGCGGATGATGCGGCGGTAGGCGTAGACGAAGCGCTCCGGCCCATCCGGCCAGGTTGGGCTCCCGTAGCGATCACGTCGCCAGCCGCCGTTCCATCTGCCGTTCCAGGAAAACCACTCGCCGTTGACTTCGGTGCCGTACTCCACGATGAGCGGTGTGCCGAAGGCTCGCGCGCTGTATGCCCAGCGTCTCAAGGCGTCGTCGAAGTCGCCGCGCAGGATGCGCGTGAGCTTGTAGACAGGCTCCGGGCGCGGGTTGTCGCCGCCCGAGCGGAGCATCAGTCGGATATAGGGAACGGCGCCGCGGTCGCGGATCATGCGCGCCGTTGACCAGGGGAACTTGCGGCTGCGGTACCAGTTGTTGGAGAAGTAGACCCAGGCGACTTGGTGAGCGACGGAGGTCTCGTAGGAGGCGACGTCGGCGTCGGTAACATCGTCCTCAGCTCCGGTGAGCGTGTGGCCGCCGGGGAATACGCCGTGGTAAAGAGAGCCAACGGGCGGAGGGATCACGATTGTCGTCGTCACCGAGTCGTAAGCTGCGGCCGCGAACTGCTTCACACTGGCGCAGCGTCTTCCCTCCGCCCGAGTCGTAGCCATCGAGGATGGCGCGGTCGTTCGCTCCGCCCGGGCCAGGCTTGGCCGGCCGGTCAGAACCGCCAACACCACGGTACAGGTCAAGGTCGTCACAACAAGCAGGGCCGCTGAAGCCGGGACTTGAGCGAACCAGCTCCTCCGGCGTGATGTGCCCACTGCTGCCCGCGACATGAAACGCGCCTTCTCGAGCTTCATGCTGTCAACACTACTGGAATCGGTCGCGGGGGGATACGACTTGAGGCGAGCGGGCTATCCAAAGAACGCGCACCCGGCGCCGACGGTTGGGCCGGTTTCCAAGCAGCTCAACCTTTGTTGATGGCAAGCGGCACTCCCGTGAGTCCCAAGTGGAAGTCCGTTGACCAACATGATTGAACTCGATGCGTGGCCATGACGTGAAGGCCGACGGCGTCAGTCAGGGTGAGGTCCTGGTCCGAGAACCGGCGCAGCACATCGGCCGCCGCGGTCTGCTCTTTGGGTCCAACGGACAGCACAGTCAGAAGAGTCATGTCCTCGAGCATCGCCAAGAACTGGAGCGCACGGGTCCGATCATATCGGCGGAGGAACCATGCGTGTCCTTCCGCCACGACCAACGCAGTAGTCAGCAAGGGTGGCGGCTCGGAGAATAGACGGCGGAACACGGGGTGATGCGCGTCAGACCGGTCCGTGAACGCGATCAGAGCTGAAGTGTCGACGTAGGCTCTAGTCTTTCCGGCCATAGACCAGTTCGTCGATGTTCCGGCTCGATTCGGGATCGCCGGTCTCTACCATTCCGGCGTAGCGCATCCATGGCTTGGTCTCGTCCACAGGGAGAATCGCTCGGAGAGATCGACGAAGGAGTTCCGCCATCGAAACACCGAGTCGTCTCGCCTCACGCTTGACGGCAGCGTATTCGGCTTCACTCAAGCTTATCTGAGTCCGTATCATGATAACACCTTACTCCAGGTTGTTATCATTGGCAAGCGCTTGCCTCCTGCGGCCATGCGCAACGCCTGGCGCTTCAGCGGCGGCGTTCCGATTCCACTTCTTGACCGAAGACAGCGCGCCGTCCGCTGGAAGCGCTTGTTCTGTGAGTCGTCAGGCTGTACAATAACACGTACAGGCTACGTTTGGAGGACAGCCATGGATGCTATCTCTTACACCCGACTTCGCAGCAAACTCGCCAGCGAGATGGACCGCGTCTGCGAGGATCATACCCCTGTCATCGTGACACGCAAAGCGACGTCGGTCGTGATGATCTCGCTGGACGACTACGAGGCTCTCGAGGAGACGTGCTACTTGCTGCGCGGACCCAGGAACGCCAGGCGCCTGCTCGAGTCGATCGCGGAGCTGGAGGCCGGCGGCGGCACCGAGAGGGATCTTGCCGAGTGAGGATCGTCTTCTCGGAGCACGCCTGGGAGGAGTACCTCTACTGGCAAAAGACCGACCGCAAGGTGGTCCAGCGGATCAACAGCCTCATCCGGGACATCCAGCGAGCGCCGTTCGAGGGTGTGGGCAAGCCCGAAGCGCTGAAGCACGCGCTCTCCGGATACTGGTCACGTCGCATCAATGACGAGCATCGCATCGTATACAAGGTCAAGGGTGATGCCATCCTGGTCGCCCAGTTGCGCTACCACTACTGACGAATCTCACCGAACAGTTGCGGCATGAGCTGCGAACGAAGTGAGTCACGCTCGATGCCGCGGTTAG
>DYIV01000098.1:0-1097 GCA_020723435.1 Slackia heliotrinireducens
AAGGCGACCTCCTCCTTCGCCACTCTCCTGGAGGAGCCTCGCATCAGCTCGACGAGGAGCCGGCCCTCTTCGCCTTCGTCGACGCGCGCCCTCAGTATGTTGGTCACCAGATCATAATCCTTCACCAGATGATACGTGATCGGCTTGTTGACCTGCTCCGGCGGGAAGGTCAGATCGACTCGCTTGCGTGCCATCTAAATCGCCTCCCCTGACTTGATGTCGAGCGGCTTGAAGCCTTGATCGGACGGCAGCGGCTGCAACGGCTCGGTCAGCGTGAAGCTGCCGCCTTCGATCCAGCCCTTGAGCTCGCCGGCGATCTCGCGCGCCTTGGCGTAGCTGGAGATCGGACCGGTCATCACTTTCTTCCCGTTGATCTCGATCTCGCCCGTTCGCAGCTGCGCGTAGGTGACCTTGCCGAGCGAGGGTCTCGATCGGCTCGGTACCGCGTAGTCGAGGATCGTCGCCGTTAGCAGATCTTCTCCTCGGCTCACGCTCGCCGCCAGGTCCTCATCGAGGATCGGGATGGGTATCCCAACGCCCATGTAGATCGACGTGCCGTAGTCGACGAACGTGCAGCCGGGTATGAACCTGGTGTCCATCCGCTTCATGTCGCCGATCAAGGCGAGCGTGCCGGCAGGCGCGGTCGGCACTCCGTTCTCGTCACGGTTCTGATTCGGATTGTGCTGCGTCCCTTCCCAAGCCACGTAGCCCTGCGCGCCCGCCAGGAAGATGCGCGTGCCGACACCCACGGTCCGGTAGCTCGGATCGTTGAGCAAGGGACTCAGCTGCCCGGCACTGCAGAAAGTCGCGTTACGCAGGTTGGGAAGTAGCTCTCCCATGTACGTGTAGAGCGTCTTGTCGGACGAGTTCGTCGCCACCGCGTAGTTCTGATAGACGTTGCGCGGATTGAACAGGTACGCCTGGTTCAACGTCTCGAGGTTGATCCAGGTTTCGATCTCCTTGCGCGGATAGCAGTCCGTGCCGTAGGCGGTGGAGCGCAGCTTGACCGACTTGCCGTCGATCAGATCCTCGATGACGTGCGCGCCGCCGTATTTCATCCCCTCCGTCTCCGACAGCTCAGTCGCGCCGACGTAGAT
>DYIV01000098.1:1107-7422 GCA_020723435.1 Slackia heliotrinireducens
GCCAGGCCGCAATAGACGGGCACGTCGTTGAGCCAAGCCCGGTTCATCTTGATGGGCGGCTCCGAGTGGCCGGTGTTGATGAACGCCCCGCTCGAGCACATCGGCCCAAAGGTCCCGGTCGTCACGACGTCGACGTTCTTCGCCACCGCGTCGACGCCGTTCTCGGCGGCGTACCCGACGACCTCCTCAGCCGTGAGCACGACCGCCTTGCCGGATCGTATCTTCTCGTTGATCTCTTCGTATGTCTTTGCCATCGATTCATCACCTGTCCGTTGGTTCGGGTCGAGGCCGACGGCCTGTGAGCTTGGGAGTAGCGATACCCGCGACCGGTAATGACAAATCGAGCATTCGCGGGATGAAAGGGATGTCGGCCCGAGACCTGGTTGTACGGGCGCCGGTTGTTACGCGACCGCCGCGGGAGACCCGCAGCAGCCGCTAGCGCATCAGAAGAGCAGAGATGAACTTGTCACCCTTGCGTATCTTGTACAACACGTCCAAGCCTTCTCGATCTTGCCGAGGCCGCCGCCCCTCGCGCCGGTAGCGCGGGTCGGCGGTCGAACTTGGTCGATAGTATACCCCGGTCCGCAGTCCTCGTCATCCCCTGAGCGCAAGTTGTCCTGGTCGGCGCCCTGGAGCCGTTTGGACGGTCAACCGTGGACGCGGGCCCGTCCGGCCGAAAGACGACGAGCCTGAAGACGAGCAACGCCAGGATGAAGAGCGCCACCAGATAGAGCAGAACCGCTATGACGAGACGCACGGGAGTCGTCAGCTTCTCTTCGTCCATGCCAGCACCTCGGGGCGGACCGCTGGAACGCCAACGGTATCGAAAAGCGATCGGTCGGCTCTCTTCCCCCGATAAAAGGCCGCATCTATCCTATCACGGATAGCCGTCGAATATCGCGCTCGGCGCTTCGGGGTGTGCCTGTCTGATCGTCTGGGGAAAGTCGCCCTCGCCTTGGGTGACGATGACGCGCCACGTGCCGCCGCTTCTGCGAAGGAGGCAATCGAGCGGCAACTTGACATTGTACTCTTCGCCGACGAAGTATGCCCAGCCGTCCTGTTCGCCCAGCCACTTGACGGTGAAGACTATCTTCTTGCCATTGATCGTCCAGCCCATGTTGGCGCGAATCGCATCGAGGATGGCGGCGCGCGTCGAACTGCTCTTCCTATTCGTGAGGTTACGAAAGCCGCCGCTTGAGGAGCCGACCTCGGCGGGCCAGGCCCGCGCGCCACTGAAGACCGCCGCCGGGGCCTGAGGATAGTCGCCGGCCACGACCTGCTTCCACCCGCCTTTGGCGAACCCGACAACGCGCCAGGCGCCAGAGGTGACATTGTAGGTCAGGAGGGCCTCGACGGGCGTTCCGTTCTTCTCCGTTCTGCCCTGGAACATGGCCCAGCGGCCCTTCTTGGCGAGCCACAACACGACGAAGAGCGAGCCTCTCTCGCTTCCCATTCCCGTGTGATAGCGAAGCGTGTCGAGTATCGCCGTACGCGTGGCGTTGCCGCGACGCTGCGTCAATACGACGAGCTGCGATTCACCGGTTTCTTGAAGAGGCAGGGGGAGCTGTGTCTCCACGGTGCTGTCGGTCCCAGTCGTCTCCGTGGTCGTCGTCTCCTGACTGCCGCCGCCGAACAGCTTGCCGGCGGACTCAGTGAACGTCTGGCAGAGACTACAGCCGAGAAGGGGCAGGGCGGTCAAGAGGATGATCGCCGAAAGAGCGACGGCGCGACCGGTCCAAGCAAGCCGGCGCTGACTGCCCGAGGATAGAGAATCGGATTGCATAGTCCTCCCCCATCTCGACGATGTGTACGAGTCTGGTCAACAGATAGCTCGGCGCCCATTGCGCTTCGATCTCCCGGCGCCGACTACGCTTCGATTTCGCTATTGTACAGGAAGAACCGCTCTGCGTGCTCATCAAGATCGGCGACTCGCCGCCCCGGGGAATGTGGCGGCACGCGTCCGGACTCAAGGCGCGCACCCGGCGGACTACGGCAGCTTGATGAAGGCCACGTCCGACGATCTCTTCGAGGCGTCCTCGACTTTCAGCCTGAGACCGCGCGCGTCCCTGGCGACATCGAAGGCGACCCATCCTTCGACCGGCACTTGCTCGGCGATGTGCTCCCCTCCAAGCCGGTCCAGCCCCGCCTCATCGATGGCCTCTTTCGCCAGCGATCCCTCCCTATACTCGCGACCGCGCGAATCGACGATCGAAAGCGCGGAGGCGCTCACGGGCCCCGGCTCGGACTCGCGTTCCGCACTGATCTGCAGGACCATGAAGATCCCCTCGGCGCGCATCGAGCCGGCAAAGCGCCTCGCAAGATGTGCCGTGCGCTTGACCTGCAGGACTCGCCAGTTGATTCCTCCCACCAAGACCTCGCCGCCGACGCCCACCGTCCTGCCGGAACGCGCAGCTCGGCGATCGCTCGAACAGCCGCAGAGCAGTACTATGGCGACGAGCACCGCCGCAACGCTGAAGAAGAAGTGCCTCGAAGGCGCCGATTCGCTCATTGCCCCCACCGGAGACGGGCCGCGCCCGTCATCCGGTCCGTGACGGGACGGCGCTCCACTTGCGACCTATCCAGCAACCTAGCACGGGCCCGCTCGGTTCGGCAACGGACGCCGGCCACGGTGCGCGCGGTTACACGGTGTGAGTTCGCACGTGGGGCCCTCACCCGGTGCGCCGCGATGGCCGTCGCGTGTATACTGCATGGCGTGCGCCGCCACGACAGTTCCGAGCCAACGGCGCCAAGGCGAACGCCAGTGGGAGGTAGAGAAGATGTCATGGGGACTGAAGAACCGTCTCGCCCGGATAATCAGACCTGAGACCGGACGAGCGGTCATGCTCGCCGTCGACCACGGATACTTCCTGGGACCGACGTCGGGGCTGGAAGACGCGCGCACCGCCATTGAGCCGCTCACACCATATGCGGACGCACTCATGCTCACGCGAGGGGTCCTGCGCTCCTCGGTTGGCACCGGCGTGGGCGCGCCGATTGTGCTGCGCGTCTCCGGCGGCACGAGCATCTTGAGCGAGCTCTCCAACGAGGGAATCACCGCGTCCATGGAGGACGCGATCAGGCTCAATGTCTCCGCGGTGGCGCTGTCGATATTTGTTGGCGCCGAGCACGAGCGCCAGACGCTGCTATCGCTGACACAGCTCGTGGATGAGGGAGAGCGATACGGCATCCCGGTGCTGGCGGTCACGGCGGTCGGTCGAGACATGGTACGCGACGCCCGCTACCTGAGCCTTGCGTGCCGGATAGCGGCGGAGCTGGGGGCGAGCTTCGTCAAGACTTACTACTGCGACGACTTCGAGCGCGTCGTCGAGACGTGCCCGGTGCCGGTCGTCATAGCCGGCGGCAAGAAGCTGCCCGAGCGCGAGGCGCTCGAGCTCGCCCACGACGCGGTCGTCCACGGCGCCGCCGGCGTCGACATGGGCCGCAACATCTTCCAGTCGGACAATCCGGTCGGCATGATCCGAGCGGTTCGCGCCGTGGTCCAAGACAACGCCTCAGTTGACGACGCCTTTGCGCTCTACCAAGAGGGCGTAACCGTTCAGGCCTAGGCGGTGGAAGACGGGAAGCGCCCGATGCGAGCCGCCGTTTACTACGCAAACGACGACGTACGCGTCGAAGAGATGCCTCTGCCGCGAATAGGCCCAGGCGAGCTGCTCGTCAAGGTCCTTGCCAGCGGCATCTGTGGCAGCGACGTGATGGAGTGGTACCGCAGCGGAAAGGCGCCCCTCGTTCTCGGCCACGAGATCGCCGGTGAGGTGGCAGCCGTCGGCGATGGCGTGGACTCCTGGTCGGCAGGCGATCGCGTCGTCGTTTCTCACCATGTGCCGTGCGACACGTGCCGGTACTGCCACGCGGGAAGACATACCCTCTGCCGGACTTTGAGAACGACCAACTTCGACCCCGGCGGTTTCGCCCAGTACGTCCGCGTGCCCCCCATCAACCTGGAAAGCGGCGGAGTGCTGAGACTGCCCGACGGACTCTCGTTCGAAGAGGCAACCTTCGTCGAGCCGCTCGGTTGTGTTGTGAGGTCGTTTGAGACCGCCGGCTTTCGGCGTGGCGGCTCGGTGCTCGTCCTGGGCAGCGGCATCTCGGGGCTCCTCCACGCCAAGCTGGCGAAGGCGCTGGGGTGTTCGCGGCTGATCGCAGCCGACGTGAATGAGTGGCGCCTCGAGGCTGCCACTCGCTTCGGCGCCGACGTGGCTGTCGACGCTCGTGAGAACGTCTCGGCAGCGGTGCAACAGGCGAACGGAGGTCGCGGCGCGGACTACGTCTTCGTCTGCACGGCCGCGCTGCCGGCGCTGGAGACGGCCGTCGGCAGCGTCGAGGAGGGCGGCACGATCGTGTTGTTCGCCCCGTATGAGCCAGGTACGCGCTCTTCGATGCCCATCGATGAGCTGTGGCGCAGGCAGGTGACGATCGTCTCGACCTACGCCGCGGCGCCGCATGATCTGGCTTCGGCGCTCGATCTAATCGGATCCGGCCGCGTCCGAGTTGAGGACATGATCACGCATCGGCTGGGACTGGAGCAGACGGCTTGGGGTTTCGAGCTGGTAGCTCGGGCGCAGGAGTCGCTGAAGGTGATAGTCGAGCCGCACCGATAGGTGCAACCCTCGTGCTAGTTGACCTGCACGGAAGAGTCGGCCTGAGCGGGACGCGCGGCCGCCGTCTTTGCGCTGTTCGCCATGTCGTCGGCCGCGAAGTCGGCCAGCAAGTCCTCGAGCGTCACGCTCTCCAGGAAGCTGACGAGATCGCTCTGGACCGACTCCCACCTCGTCCGCACGATGCAGCTCTTCTCCCGGGGGCACAAGTCCTGGCCCATCACGCACTTGTTGATGGCTACGGGTCCCTGAAGGGCCTCCATCAGGGAGAATAGGGTGATCTCCTTCGGCTCTTTCAACAGAGAGAATCCGCCAAAGACACCCCGATGGGACTGGACGATGCCGGCCTCAGCGAGCGCGTGAAGGACTTTCTGCATGTACACCTCGGGGACGTCACGCGCCTCGGCGATGTCGCGCGCGCCGTAGACCTCGCGCTCTGAGTTCCCCAACGCCATGTGTGCCAACGCGCGGATGCCATAGTCCGTCTTTCGCCGGATGATCTCCATGATGCCTCCCCGTCCCGCTGACGACGTGCCCGTGCCGGCACGCACCCTACCCCATCGATGACCTTGACCCAAGAGTCGCTTTTCGGCTCGTTTTAGTCAAGTACCAAGCAGCGGGCCATTAGTATGATTCTGCGCTTTATCGGTACCGTCAGTCCGTTTTTCGGTCACCCGTTCGCGGTGTGCGGAAGCGAAACCGCCGGGAGCGTGAGAGACCCTCGTGATGCGAGGCGGTACACGCGAAAAACCCCGCTGGGTGCGGGGTTTCGTGGTGGCGAGAGCCGGAATTGAACCGGCGACGCAGGGATTTTCAGTCGGTGTCGAGAGATTGGCGCGATGCTTTGCCATGTTGCTGCATACGCTGCCGTAGCTGCGTACACCGTGGCATCTAGCCGCGCTCCAGACTCCCGATGCTAGCTCGTGCATGGTCGTGTTTCTCGGAGGCCTGGGCAGAAATCGAGGCAGAAGATTCCGTCGCTTTCGTCTGTTGTCCAAATGCCCGCTCGATCCGGTCCGCCGCGTTCTCGTATACGGTTGAGAGCAGGTGGCCGTAGACGTCCATCGTGATCTTGATGGAGCTGTGGCCAAGCTGAGTCTGAACGAACTTCGGATTCTCGCCGGCGGAAATCAGCGCCGCAGCATAGCTGTGTCGTAAGTCGTGCCAGCGGACTCGTCTGAGCCCCGCCGCCGCCAGTGCAGGGTTGAACACGCGTCGGACAAGATTGCACACCTTGATTGGCTTGCTGCCCTTCTTCGTCGTGAATACGAGGTCTTCTGGTCCAGCCGGTCGCTCCGACACCATCTGGCGTACTTGATGGTCTCTCAGAGCCTGCATGACGCCGGAGGGGACAACGACGGCACGACGGGAAGCGTCAGTCTTCGGCGGGTAGAACCTGCCCTGCTGCAACGTGCGCCTCACGTATATCCGATTGCCCGCGAAGTCGATATCCTGCCACTGCAAACCCAGCAGCTCTCCCTGCCTTAGTCCAGTGTAGCAAGCGGTTTTCATCAGACACTTGAAGTGATCGTCCGTCTTGCTGATTAGAAGCTCCAGCTCGTTCGGCTCCAAGAACTGCATTTCAGTCCTGTGGCCACGCGGCCGCTTCACGAACTGGCACGGGTTCTCTGCCAGGTATTTCCAGGCGACGGCGGTCTTGCACACCATAGACAGCGTGAGAAGGTGTTTCGCGGCTGTT
>DYIV01000099.1 GCA_020723435.1 Slackia heliotrinireducens
GCCTTGGCCGCGCCATCGTCAACCACGACCGTGCCCTGCGGAACGCGTCCGTAGGCGATCCACAGCTTCTTGTCGGCGACGCTCTTGCCGCTGGGGGCAAAGTAAGTGCCGACCCGCTCACCGGCGGCGATTCGCGTGATGACGTCCTTCTCGCGGCCGTCGGCAATGACCATGCCGATGCCCGCCGCGGTCACGATCTTGGCCGCCTGAATCTTGGTTACCATGCCGCCGGAGGCGAACTCCGACCCGACACCACCGGCCAGCGCTTCAACCTGCTCCGTCACCTCATCGATGTGCTCCAGCAGCTTCGCCTCGTCACATGCGCGCGGATCGTCGCTGTAGAGGCCGCAAATGTCGGAGAGGACGATCAGTAGGTCAGCCTTGGCAAGCAGGCTGACAAGAGCCGCGAGCGTATCGTTGTCGCCGAACTTGATCTCATCGACGGCCGTGGTGTCGTTCTCGTTGATGATCGGCACGGCGCCATACTCGATCAGCTTGGTAAGCGTGTTGCGGGCGTTGAGATACTGCTGGCGGTGGGTCGTATCGAACTGGGTCAGCAGCACCTGCCCGACGGGAACGCCGTAGGCGGCGAAGAGCTCGGCATAGCGATGCAGCAGCAGTCCCTGGCCCACAGAGGCGGCCGCCTGCAGTTTTGGGATGGACGTCGGGCGCTTCTCAAGACCCAACGCCTCAACGCCGGCCGCGATCGCTCCGGAGGTGACCAGAAGCATCTGTTTCCCGTCGGCGACCAGCGTGGCAAGCTGGCCGACGATGCGGGACATGGCGTCCGGATCGAGCCGGCCGCTTGGATCGCCGATGACCGACGTGCCGACTTTGACGACGATACGCTTCGGGCTTCGGATGAGCCTACTCCTTCTCGTGGCTTTCGTGGCGCGACAGGTCGAGCGATGGAGCGAATTCGAATTCAGCCTCGCCGATGACGACGGTGTCGCCGGCTCTTGCGCCCGCTTCAGAAAGGGCGCGCTCCACGCCGATCGACTTCAGGGTCGACTGCAGGTGCGCGACTCCCTCTTCATTGCCGAAATCGGTCATGACGACCAGCCTCTCGACGTAGCTACCTTTTACCGAGAAGTCGCCGTTCTCCTGCCGCTCTACAGAGAAATCTCGCGCCCGGGGTCGAGGTGCGGGACCGGACAGGACCGGGGGTTCCTCGGCCTCAGCTCGCTGCAGCTCTCGGGCGATCTCGACGCGGCCTGCCACCGCCACAAGAAGTTCGTGGAGCCCCTCTCCGGTCGCGGCCGAGATGGGATAGAAGTGGTATCCGCGAGATTCGATTGCGGACTTGACGTCATCCGCGCGCTCGCGGGCCTCGGGCAGATCGATCTTGTTGCCGGCGACGAACTGCGGCCTGCTCGCCAGATCGGGGTGGCCCGTCGCCATCTCGCGATTGACCGTGTCGAAATTCTCAACCGGGTCACGATCGGTCGCGGCCAGATCGAGGATGTGTACCAGTACGGCCGTCCGGGCGACGTGGCGCAGGAACTGATCGCCCAGGCCCGCTCCCCCGCTGGCGCCTTCGATCAGACCGGGGATATCGGCCACGACGAAGGTGGTCTCTCCAGCCTCTGCCACGCCCAGGTTGGGCACGAGCGTCGTAAATGGGTAGTCGGCGATCTTGGGCCTGGCGGCGGAAACACGAGCGATGAGCGACGACTTGCCGACGTTGGGCAGACCGACCAGACCGACGTCGGCCAACAGGCGCAGCTCCAGCTCGATCCAGCGCTCTTCGCCAGGCTCTCCTTTCTCGGCGAAGGCGGGAGCCCGACGCGTCGAGGTGACGAAATGGGTGTTTCCACGGCCACCAGCGCCACCGCGCGCCGCGACGAACACCGCCCCGGGTGAGTCCAGATCGGCCAGGGTCTCGCCGCCCTCGTCCTTGACGATCGTGCCTACCGGTACGTTGATGATGATGTCATCGCCGGACGCGCCGTCTTTGGACGATCCTTCGCCGTGACGCCCGCGCTTCGCCTTGAAGTGGCGCTTACGCTGGAAGTCGAGCAGGCTCGAGAGCCCGGGCTCCGCGCGCAGGACGACGTCACCGCCCTTGCCGCCACTGCCGCCGTCCGGACCGCCCCGCGGCCGGTACTTCTCGCGGCGAAACGCGACGCATCCGCTGCCGCCATCACCGGCCTTGACGTGTATTTTCGCTTCGTCAATGAACATGGTCCTAGGGTAGCCGCGGAATTACGGCGACACCACACCTATTTCCCGGTTCCGTGGATGGGTGAAGACACGCTCTGGTCAGGGAATGGGCGTGGTGTCCCCACAAACGCAAGAAGGCCCGCTGGCGGGCCTCCCGAAAGTCGCGTCTATTGTCGAGCGTGGCCTACGCCTCGGCGAGGACGCTGACCTTGTGGTGGTGCTTAGTCGAATGGAACTGTACTTTCCCGTCGACCAAAGCGAAGAGCGTGTGATCCCTGCCGACTCCAACATTTGCTCCGGGACGGACCCTCGTGCCGCGTTGCCTCACGATGATGCTTCCCGCCGTGACAAACTTGCCCGACGGCTCCTTGACGCCGAGTCGCTTCGACTGCGAGTCGCGACCGTTCTTCGAACTTCCTAGTCCCTTCTTATGTGCCATTGCTCACGAACCTCGATTCACGTCCAACTATGCCTTGGTCCATTCTACTGGAGATGAGGGGCGTCGCGCTACTTGCCGCCCTTCGGTGCGCTTTTCTTGCCCGGCGCCCTCTTGGCCGGGATGCGCTGACCCGCCGGGGCCTTCGACGCGGCCTTCTTCGGCGATCCCTTCGCCGCTTGCTTGACGGATGGCTTCGGCGCGGCTGCCTTCTTCTCAGGCGCCTTGGCCTTCGCCTTCTTCTGCGGCTCTTTCTCCGCCGCCTTCTCCCCCGCCGGCTTGGCCGCGGCGCCGGTCTTCGGCTTCGCGGCACTCGCCACCTCGGCCGCGGCCTTCTTCCCCGCGGCAGCCTTCTTCACAGGGGTCTTCTTCACCGGCTTCACCGCCTTCGTCGCGGCTGCGGCGGGCTTCGTCTCAGCCTTCGCGGCCTCCTTGGGCTTGGCCTTCCTGCCGGAGCCGTCATCGATGAAGTCAATCGCCAACTTCGTCACCGGCTGCCGATGGCCCCGCGTGCGCTTGTACCCCTTGCGCCGCTTGAACTTGAAGACGATGACCTTGTCGTCCTTGTATTGATCGAGGATGGTTGCGTGAATCTTCACCTTGGCCAGCTTGCCCTTGTCGGCAACGGCGCCCTTGTCGGTGCCGAGCATGATGACGTCGGCGAGCTCGACCGTCTCTCCAACGTCGCCGTCAAGACGCTCGACGACGACAACGTCGCCCTCGGCGACTCGATGCTGCTTTCCTCCCGTTTTGACTACGGCGTACACGATCTATCGTCTCCTCTTTCGGGTCGTCTGCGCTTGGCGACCGCTTCGCGCCGGCATGGCGCCGGCACGCGGCCCACAAGGTATGGATGCTAGCACGAAGAGGATTCGCCGGTCAACCAGCGCATTATCGCGCGGCGGCGCGGAAAGTTGTCCTCTGCGGCAGCGCGATCGGCACCGATTCTACTCCTCGCCCCTCGATGCGGCGCCCTTCGACGCCTCGCTCTTCGATGAGGCGCCGCCGGAGTTCGAGCGCCTGCGCCGGCTCGAGCGCTTGCGTTTCGTCGGGGTCGACTCCGCTTTCGACGCGGTCGGCTCTGCTTTCGGCGCGGCCGAGGCGGAGGGTTCCGCAGCCTCCTTCTTCGGCGGCGACGTTGCCGAGCCAGCGCTCTGCCGCGTTGCGCTCTTGCGACGAGACCGGCCTCGCGTCGTGGTCTCGTCCTTCACGGGCGCCTTCTCGCGACGTGCGCTCTTGGACTTGGCAGCCTCGGGCTCGGCCTGCGTCCGGTTGCGACGCGTCCGCGCGGCTCGAGACGCGGCCTTCTCCTTCGCCTTCGCCGGCTCCGGCCGGCGGGGCGCGGCCGTGCCGTGGCCGACACCGGCCAGCTGAAGGTGCGCCTGCACCTGCGGCTGCTTCCCCTGCATGACCAGTTCGACTTCGTGTCCCTTGGCCTCTTTGTCGACGACAAGCGAGATCAGCTTGCCGGTTTGTTGATGCAGCTCGGCCAGCCGATCGACATCTCCGTCCCGAAGCAGCTCGGCGGTCTTGGGATCGACGCGAAAGAGGAATGCCTGATTGCGGCTGCCACGAACCACGTTCCTGATGTGGCGCTCGGCGTGAATCCGGATGGTATCGTCGGACAGGACGCGTCCCGTTCCCCCACAGACGGGGCAGTCCTGGCTCATCACGTCCATGAGGCTATCGGACACGTTCTTGCGCGTCATTTCGACCAAGCCCAGTTTCGATATCTCGATCACGCGCGTCTTGGTCCGATCCTCCTCCAGAGCTTCCTCGAGAGCGTCTGAGACCTGCCTCCGGTGCTCCGACAGCTCCATGTCGATGAAGTCGATGACGATGATGCCGCCGATATCGCGCAGCCGCAGCTGCCGCACGACCTCGTAGGCAGCCTCCAGGTTGGTCCGCAGGATGGTGTCCTGAAGGCTCTTGCGGCCCACGAACTTGCCCGTGTTGACGTCTATGGCCGTCAGCGCTTCGGTCTTGTCGATGGCGATGTAGCCGCCGCTGCGCAGCCACACCCGTGGCTGGAGCGCGGCGTCGAGCTGCTCGTTGACGTGATACTTGTCGAACATCGGCAGCTTCTCTTTGTACTGTGATATGCGCGGCACGAGCTCCGGTGAGGTCTTCTTGATGTAGCTGGTGATGCGCTCGTAGGTCTTGCGATCGTCCACCAGCACCCGTCCCACGTCGTCGGAGAAGACGTCGCGAATGACGCGCTGGGCCAGATCGACCTCCGTGTAGACGATCAGCGGCGCCTTCGACTCCTTGGCGGTGCGCTCTATCTTCTTCCAGAGTCGAAGCAGGAATGCGAGGTCTCGCTCGAGCTCCGCCTTACCCACCTCACCGGCGGCCGTGCGCACGATCAGGCCCATCTTCTTCGGCTTGATCTCGTGGCACAGCTTCACCAGCCGGTCGCGCTGGCTCTCCTCCACGCGACGCGACACGCCCACGAAGTCCGAATGAGGCATCAGCACGAGGAAGCGCCCGGGAAGGGTAATCTGCGTGGTGACGCGAGCGCCCTTGCCGCCCATTGGATCCTTTAGCACCTGGACGATGATTTGCTGTCCCGGCTTGAGCAGCTGCTGAATCTTGCGCGGGGCCTCCGGCGGAGCCTCTTCAGGAAGGAGGACTTCCTGCACGTAGAGGAAGGCGTTTCTGGACAGCCCGATGTCGACGAAGGCCGCCTCCATGCCGGGCAGAATGTCCTTGACCTGAGCGAGGTAGATGTTGCCGACGAACGAGCGCCCCTGTCGCTCGACGTAGGCTTCGACGACGGCGTGGTCCTCAATGACGACGACGCGCGTCTCATCCTCATCACGCGAGATCATGATCTCGCGCAGTCCGTATGTCACTCGCAAACCTCCATGACCTCGACGAGGCCGCGCGAGGTCTCGACGAACAGACCTGTGCGCGTGACCACGGGCGGCTCGTGACCGACGCCGGCCCGCCTCAACGCCTCGACGAGTAAGATTTCCGGGCGAACCTGGTGCGCCCGCCCAATATATGTCTCGACGCTCTGTCGGAGTCCCCCGTCTCGGCTCTCCGGAACGTCGGCGTCAGCAATGACTTCCGCCAATTGTACGCGAATGAGTCTGTCTTTGCGCGGAATATCTACCGTTTGTCCTTGAATCAGGCCTTCGTACTCTCTCCGAACGGCGTCGTGATCGCGACGGTCGGTCGTCACCTGCACCTCGTAGCGACCGGCCGAGACCATGGCGGAGACAGACCGCGTCGAGTGCCCGACGTATCGCGCCGCGGCCACGTCGAGCCCCGCCGGAAGCGCCTCGTCGAGGCGGCGCACGACTTCGCTTGAAGACAACTCCTCCGTCAGGAACAAGTCGACGTATTCGCCCAGTCCCCCCGCGCCGACGGGTAGCGGCGGGCCGTATGATACCCGCAGCTTCGGGCTGTAGCCCCGCGTGACCGCGACGGGCAAGGCCGCGCGGCGCGAGGCCGGCTCGATGGCATGGCAGACCTCCAGGTGCGACAGGAAGCGCAGCCGGCCGGTCTTGGCGAAGCGGACCCGCAGCCGGTACGTCTCTTCGGGTGCGGCAACCCGCTCCGTCGCGCCGCCCCGCGGTTCGGTCAGCCGCCCGGTCGCGCCGCCCCGCATTTCGGTGATCACCGTAGGCGTCGCTCCCCGCACGATCACGTTGTCGACCCCCTCGCCGCAGACACCGCAACCGGTGCACCCCTCGGTCCTACAATCTCCGGTGGTTTCGGCGGCCCTCGCCTTGCTCCACTCATCGAGAAGGAACCGCCTCGAGATGCCGGTGTCGATGTGTTCCCACGGCAAGGACTCCGACGCGTCGCGCTCTCTCAGGTAGAAGTCGGGTGAAAGGCCCGCGGCCTCAAAGGCCGCCAGCCAAGGTTCGAGCCGGAAGTGCTCCGTCCAGGCGTCGAGCCGACAGCCGGCCCGCCAGGCGATCTCGATGACATCGGCCAGCCGGCGATCGCCCCGGGCGAGCACGCCCTCCAACATCGATACCTCGGAGTCGTGCCAGGACAGCTTGGCGATCTTGCGCGGTATGTGCGCGCGCAGTCGCTCCTGCTTGGCCCGCACGGCCTCGATGCTCGCCTGCCCCGCCCACTGAAAGGGAGTCGCCGGTTTGGGCACGAGCGACGAGATGGAAACGTTGAATACCTGACCGCCGGGACCGCCCGCCGCGCGGGCCGCCTTCGCCCCGCTGGAGATCATCTGGGCGATGCCGTCCAGATCGTCGTCGGTCTCGGTGGGCAGCCCGATCATGAAGTACAGCTTCACGCGCTTCCATCCGGAGGAGAAGGCTTCGGCTATCGTCCGTTCGAAATCGTCCTGCGTCACCCGCTTGTTGATGACGTCTCGCAGCCTCTGCGTGCCGGCTTCCGGCGCGAACGTGAGCCCCGTCTTCTTCAGGCCGGCGATCGACCGGGCAAGCGCGACGGAGAAGGCGTCCACACGCCCCGAGGGAATCGACAGTGACGTGCCCGTGCCCTCGAAGGCCGCGCACAGCGCCGCGACGACATCGGCCATGCATGAGTAGTCGGACGAGCTCAGGGAGACCAGCGAGAGATCCTCGTAACCGGTCGCGCCAATGAGTCGCTCGGCCGCCTCGATCAGCTGTCGTGGGTTCCGCTCCCTGACCGGGCGATACGCCATGCCGGCCTGGCAGAAGCGGCAGCCGCGAGTGCATCCGCGCATGAGCTCGAGGGCCACGCGATCGTGAACGACGTCCGCGAATGGAACGATCGGTGAGCGCGGGATGGGCACGGCGTCCAGATCGGTGACGATTCGACGCGAGACGGTGGGGGGGGTCCTGAGTCCGGCCGGGCCT
>DYIV01000100.1 GCA_020723435.1 Slackia heliotrinireducens
CGGCTGCCAGCCCCAGCAAGGAGTCCTCGTCAGGTGGCGAGTCTTCCACCGATCCGGTGGTCCAGAAGAGGATCGATACCGCCTAGGCCCTCCGCGAGACGACACCCGCGCCGCTCACGCGAGAGCCGGGCGGCGACGCGCCACCTTCATGATGCGAACTAGATGACCTCGCTCTGCCTGACCAGGCGCATCAGCAGGATGACGATGATGATGAGGAAGAGCGTGTTCGCCATCTTCAGCCAGGCACTCGGTGCCACACCAAGCGGCGTCCACGCGAAGATCTTGAAGATCATGGCGGCGGCGACCAGAATGATGGCCAGCGGGATAAGGACGATCTTCAACCATTTCATCGTGCGCAATTGTTCACCCCCGTTAGACCTACGACTTCCGCAGGCTTGTTGACCCTGTTAGAACTTCTACATTCTATTTTTGCTCCCTTGTCGATGCAAGGAGATTCCTCGAGCCCGCGTCAGCTTGCCCACGAAGATACCGTCGGTACCGTGGAGGTGTGGCAGGAACTGAATCCATCCCGGCCCGCTGGGAGCCTCCACCCCGAGATCGGCCGCCGGATCGGCCGGCGTGAAGTCGGGATGGCGCGCCAGGAAGGCATCGATCTGGTCCTGGTTCTCGGGCCGCGAGATCGTGCAGGTTGAGTAGATAAGGACGCCGCCCGGACGCACTACGGTTGCCGCGTTGTCCAGCAGGATCGACTGCACTCCCGCCAGCTCGTCTATCTGCTGCGGGCCCTTGCGCCATCTGGACTCGGCTCTGCGCGCCAGAACCCCCAGCCCGGAGCAGGGCGCGTCTAGAAGCATCCGGTCGACCGCCCGCCCCGGTCGCCAACTCGCCGCGTCGGCCGGGATCGTCTCAATGATGGTGTGACCGAGACGCCTTGCAGAATCGGCGACCAACTTCAGTCGCTTCTCGTTGACGTCGACGGCCATGACGTGACCTTCGTTTCCCATCAGCTCGGCCAGGTGCGTGGCTTTGCCCCCGGGGGCGGCGCACAAATCAGTCACTGTCTCGCCGGGCCGCGCATCGACGAGGTGCGAGACTGCCACCGACGCCTCGTCCTGCACGTAGATGTCGCCGCGCTCGAACTCGGGCATCGCCGTGACGGAACCGGCGCGGCGGACGTGGATCGCCTCGGCCGCGATCTTGCCGGCGCAGGCGTCTACGCCTCGAGCCGCCAGTTCTCCCAGCAGCGATTCGCGTGTGGTGCGCAGCATGTTGGCGCGCAGGGTCACGTCGGGCGGACTGTTGTCGGCCCGGCACAGCGCCTCCGTCGTTTCGGGCCCCAGCTCGTCAATCCAGCGCTCGACCAGCCATCGAGGATGCCACAGAACGAGCGAGAGGTAGCCGGCGAGATCGCCTTCGCGAGAGGGCCAGGGTAGATCGTCGCGGCCTCGCGCCAGGGCCCGCAGGACCGCGTTCGCGTAACCGGCCGCGCCGATATGCGTCTGCACGCGAACCTGACCCACGGTCTCGTTGACCGCCGCGTGGTCGGATACGTCCATGTAGAGAAGTTGGTACGCGCCCAGGCGCAGTGCGTCGAGCACGACGGGGCCGAGCTCCTCAAGCGGGCGCTTGGAGAATCGTTGAAGAACCCAGTCGAGCGTGCCCTCCGCCCGCAGAGTTCCGTAGGCCAGCTCGGTCGCGAGCGCCGTGTCGCGCGGGGTGAGCGTACGCCGCTTCAGCTCGGCGTCGAGAGCGAGGTTGGCGTAGGCGTCACGCCCGTGGATGGCGAGAAGCACATCGAGTGCGACAACCCGCGCCGGGGATGCCACTACCGCTCTCCCAGCCGGTCGCCGACCTCCAAGCGATAGCCGCGCACGAACTCCGAGGCGGTCATGCGACCCTTGCTTTCCGGCTGAACCTCCAGCAGCGAGATGTCTCCGGCGCTCGTGCCAACCTTGAGGTGGGGCCTCGTCTCGACGACTTCGCCGGGCTTCCCGAATACGCCATCGGGGTGAAGGGCGGTGCGCCAAACCTTCACGCGCCGGTTCCCTATCGACGTGTGCCCTCCAGGCGCCGGATTGAGCGCCCGGACCAAGTCGTGTATCTGCCGGGCCGTCGCTTTCCAGTCGATCCTCGCCTCTTCCTTCGAGATCTTCTCGGCAATCGACGCGCCCTCCTCCGGCTGCGGGGTCAAGACGGCCGTTCCACGTTCGATCTCATCGAGCACGCCCAGGACCAGGCGTGTCGCCTCGCGATCGAGCTTCTTGGAGAGCTCTCCGGCCGTCTCGTTCTCGTCAATCGCCACCTCGGCGCGGGCGTAGACCGAACCCGTGTCCACCCCTTCGTCGAGCTTCATGATGCTCACCCCGGTGACGGCGTCGCCGTTCATGATCGCCCGCTGGATAGGAGCCGCGCCGCGATAGGCCGGCAGTAGCGATGGGTGGATGTTGACGCAGCCGGCCGGTGTCAGGTCGAGAACGGCGGCCGGCAGGATGCGGCCGTAGGCCGCCACGACGATCGCGTCCGCGCCCAACGCGCGGAGTTGATCCAGGGCCGCGGCATCGTTCAGTCTATCAGGCTGGAGGACTGTCAGACCGAGTTCTTCGGCGGCCACCTTGACCGGCGTGGGCTCAGTTCGAAGCGACCGGCCCTTTGGACGATCGGGCTGGGTCAGAACCGCCGCCACCTCATGCTGTCGCGCCAAGGCCTGAAGCACCGGGACGGCAAAGTGGGGCGTACCCGCAAAGATGATCCGCATTATCCGCCCAATCGGAGCTGGTTCATCTCTCTGATCGCGCGCTTGCGTTCGGCGCGGCTCGCCCTGTCGAGCAGCAAGCGCCCGTTCAGATGATCGATCTCGTGCTGGATCATTCTCGCCAGCAAACCCTCCGCCTCAATCGCCACGACGTTTCCGGCCATGTCGGTCGCCTCGACCTTGACACGCGTCGGCCGCGCGATCGCGACACGGACCTCCGGCAAGCTCAGACATCCCTCTTCGTCCTCCTCGATCTCCTCAGACTGCCAGAGCATCTTGGGATTCGCGAGCGCCCTGAGTCCATCTTCCACGTCGAAGACAAAGACCTGCTTCAACACGCCGATCTGATTCGCCGCCAGGCCTAGACCCGGAGCGTTGTACATCGTGTCGGCGAGGTTCTTGACCAGCTCATCGAGGCTCTCGTTGGCCGGGTCTACGGGAGCGGCCACCTCTTTGAGAACCGGATCGCCGAGTGTTCGTATGTGATGTATCGCCATCGTTCCTATCCTCTTCTTGCCCGCGCAATCGGCCAGAATCGTAGCACCCAGGGACTCGCCACGTCGAGCCGCCCTAGAGCATCGAGACCGGATCGACGTCAACGCTGATCGCTACGGCCCGTCGCCGGTGCGATTCCAGCTTCGCGAGAGCTCCTCTTAGCGCTTCTTTCGCCCCCGATTGATCATGCAACTTCAGTGCCAGGTGCCATCGGTGCCTGCCAGCGAGCCGCTCCAGCGGCGCCGGAGCCGGTCCCATCACCGTCGCCACCTTCGAACCGAAGCCTTCGGCCAGCTCGCCCGCCGCCAGGGCCGCCAACTTCACCGCCTGGGCGTCAGTGCCGGAGAAGCCGATGTTTACCAGCGGCACGAACGGCGGGTATTCCATCTTCCTCCGTATTCCCATCTCCTGCTGGTAGAACCGCTCGTGATCGCCGTCGGCGACCGCCGTGATGGCATAGTGGTCCGGCCAGTACGTCTGGATGAAGACGTGTCCCGGCACGCTGCCGCGCCCGGCCCGGCCGCTTACCTGCACCAGCAGCTGGAAGGTGCGCTCGGCGGAGCGGAAATCGGGCAGGCCTAGTGCGGTGTCGGCGTTGACGACTCCAACGACGGTCACCTGCGGAAAATCGTGTCCCTTGGCCACCATCTGCGTGCCCAGCAGCACGGCGCTCGGAGCCCGGGCGAACTCCGAGAGCCGCCTGGCGTGGGAGTTGCGCCCCTTGGTCGTGTCGGCGTCCATGCGTACGACGGAGACATTCGAGTGACGCTCACGCACCTCGTCTTCCACGCGCTGCGTACCGACGCCATAGTGGCGCAGGTAGACACTCCCGCAGCTCGGACAGAGCTCCGGAGCGTCTTGAGCGAAGTCGCAGTGATGACAGCGAAGCTGCCGGCCTCGGTCGTGATATACGAGGGCGACGGCGCAGTGGGCGCAGCGCGGCACGTAACCGCACTCCCGGCACAACAGAAAGCTCGAGAAGCCGCGGCGATTGACGAATAGGATGACCTTCTCCCCCGCATCGAGCGCGTCGGCCATCGCCTCCTGCAGCGGCTCGCTGAAGATCGACCAGTTGCCCGCGGCGAACTCCTCGCGCATGTCGACAACGCGCACGTCGGGCATCGGACGTCCTTCGACTCGCCCCGGAAGACGCAGGCGGGCGGTCGTACCTTGCGTGACGTCGTGGCGGCTCTCCAGGCTCGGCGTGGCGCTTCCCAGCACCACCGGGCACCCGCACAGCTCGGCGCGCTTGATAGCCACGTCTCGGGCATGATAGCGAGGCGAGGAGTTCTGCTTGTAAGACGAATCCTGCTCCTCGTCGACGATGATGATGCCAAGGTCGGCGACTGGAGCGAATATCGCCGAACGCGCGCCGACGACGACCCGGTGCGTTCCGCTTCGCACCGCCATCCACTGATCGTGCCGCTCACCCAGAGACAGGCCGCTATGTACCACGGCGACCTGCTCACCGAGTCGCTCTCGGAACCGGGAGACGGTCTGGGGAGTCAGAGATATCTCCGGAACGAGGATGATAGCGCCCCGGCCCGCCCCGAGCTGGCGCTGGACCGCGCGGATGTAGACCTCGGTTTTACCGCTGCCGGTGACGCCGTCAAGAAGAAACCGGGCATGGCGCCCTCCGGCGGCGTCGATCGCGTCCAGGGCGGCCTTCTGCGCGACAGTGAGCCGTTTGGGAGTCGTGACGACATGGCCGTGGAGTCCCCCGTCAACGCGCCTCGGCGCAGCGTGTGCTTCGATCTCTACGATGCCCCGCGCGACCAGCGCCCGCAATACGGCGCGGGAGGTGCCCGCCTCGGCCAGGAGTGTTCGCACGGGCATGGAGTCGAATTCGGCCAGCAGCGCGACGATTCGTGCCTGCTTCGGCGCCCGACACACCTCGCCGGCCGCCGTCTGCGCGTCACAGGCGATCCTCGCGTAATCGACCGTCGCCTCGCGTGCCGTCGGCCGGCTCGTTTCGTAGAAGGCCTCGACGAGGCCGCCGCGCACCAGCCTGGCCAGAGCGCGCTTGCCGCCCGCGCCCGTGGCAGAGACGACAGCCGAGGCCGAAGACTGCCCGGTGCGCCGCAGCATCTCGACCACGGCGGTCTCATCGTCGTCGAGGTGGGAGGTCCTGTCGTGGCCGCCCTCTTCGGCGTCACGGACCGCCGTAGGCGATTCATGGCCCTTGGCCGCCCTGCCCCCATCGCGAAGAGTCTTCGCCGAGCGATACATCCGCACCAGACGTCTTCCCCGTCCAGGTGGTACCGCGAGACGTAGCGCCTCGCCCACGGACGTCAGATAGTAGTCGCCGATCCAGCGGCACAGCTCTAGGACGTGCTCGTCGAAGAGCGGCCCCGTCTCCAGGACCGCGTCGATCTCACTCACTGTGGCAACCTCGGTCGACTCAACGATATCGACCACATAGCCCACGCGGTGCGACGGGCCGAACGGCACGGCCACCATGGATCCAACGCGTGTGTCGGGCGCAAGCTCGGGCGGAACGCGATAGTCGAACGGCTTGTCGACGGTGCGCGAGGGCACGTCGACGATGACCTTGGCGAACCGCTCCTGGGGCCGTGGCGCTGTCATGCTCTCACTATAGCGGGAAGACCGGACACGACGCACCGGGGACACCACACCTATTTCCCATTGCCTACTCGCGAGGAGGGCACACCGTGTGCTCGGAAATAGGTGTGGTGTCCCCCGAATCCCCCCGAATCCCGAATCCGGATCCTACAGCCCGGCGGCGCTGCGCAGCGCGTCCGCCTTGTCCGTCCGCTCCCAGGTGAAGTCCTTATCGGTGCGTCCGAAGTGGCCGTAGGCCGCCGTCTTCCTGAAGATGGGCCGGCGCAGGTCCAGATCGCGAATGATCGCCGCGGGCCGCAGATCGAAGTGGTCCACAACCAGCTGCTGTATTTTGGCGTTGTCGATCTTCTCGGTGCCGAAGGTTTCCACAAGCACCGAGAGCGGATGCGCCACACCGATCGCATAGGCGACCTCGATCTCGCAGCGGTCGGCCAGTCCCGCCGCCACGACGTTCTTGGCCACGTAGCGAGCCGCGTAGGCCGCCGACCGGTCCACCTTGGTCGGGTCCTTCCCGGAGAAGCAGCCGCCGCCGTGGCGTGCGAAGCCGCCGTAGGTGTCCACGATGATCTTGCGCCCGGTCAAGCCGGTATCCGCCATTGGTCCGCCCTTCTCGAAGCGGCCGGTCGGATTGACCAGAACGCGCAGCTTCTTGTAGTCACAAATGTCCTCGGGAACGATCGGCTGGATGACATGCTCGATGATGTCCGGCTTCATCAGCATCTCAATGTCGACGTCCGGACGATGCTGCGCCGAGATGAGAACCGTCGCGACGTTCACCGGCTTGCCGTCTCTGTACTCGACGCTGACCTGCGACTTCCCGTCGGGGCGCAGGTACGGCAGAACGTGGCCCTTGCGCACCTCCGTGAGACGCTGGCAGAGCTTGTGCGCGAGCATTATCGGCATGGGCATCAACTCCGGCGTCTCGTTGCACGCGTAGCCGAACATCATGCCCTGATCGCCCGCGCCCTCCTTCTCCAACGACTCGTCGCCGTGGTTCTCCTCGTGAGTCTCCCCCGCCCTCGCCTCGAGCGCGGCGTCGACGCCTTGGGCGATGTCCGACGACTGCTCGTCGATCGACGTGATGACGCCGCAGGTGTCGCAGTCGAATCCATACTTGGCTCGCGTGTAGCCGACGGAGCGGATCGTCTCGCGCACGATGCCCGGTATGTCGACGTAGGTGCTCGTAGTGATCTCACCGGCCACCACCGCCAAGCCGGTGGTCACCAGCGTCTCGCACGCCACTCGACCCATCGGGTCGTTGGCGTAGATCGCGTCAAGTATCGCATCCGATATCTGGTCGGCGATCTTGTCCGGGTGACCCTCTGTCACCGATTCCGACGTGAACACAAAATCCTTACCTGCCACCTTCTACCTCCTCTACATACAAGAAAGCCCCCTCCTGAGCACAGGAGAGGGTCGGCGAAAGACGTCTGTCGTTCGGCCCCCTCATCTCTCAGAAGTCCCTTCTGCAGGAATTGGCACCATACCCTTCCGGGCGGTTGCC
>DYIV01000005.1 GCA_020723435.1 Slackia heliotrinireducens
CGGAAGAGCGCGTGCCGGGATTCGCAGACATCGACGAGTATCACACGAAGCCCTTTGAACCTGCCACGCTGGTCAAGCTCGTCCGTAGACTCGCCAGCGAGAAGGGTTGAGCCTGCGATACGGGCTCATGCGCCTCGCTGATTGGCGCTGGCCTGAAGCCGCGTGATGGAGGGGGTCACGATGCTGGGGACCCAGCCGCAAGGTCGACCGGGCAACCGTGCTCGGCTGTGGCTCCGGCGCGGAATGCTGCTTCTGCTCGCGTTGATATTTGCCTCCCCGGCACTGCTGTACATCTTCATGAAGATAGACGTCGCGCGCTCCATGCCTTCGGATCCCGCCGCGGCAAGGCGAGGAGACGACCTGACGCGGACCAGAGGCAAGATCGTGGCGGTCGTGGTCGCCCATCCAGACGACGTCGACTATTGGGCGTCGGGCACGATGGCCAAGCTTCACAGAAACGGCAATAGAATCGTCATGATCGTGGCTACCACCGGTGAGCGCGGGGCGAACATCCCCGGAATCGCCAAGATCCGCCGAAGCGAGCAGAAGAAGGCGGGAGCGATCGTCGGCTATGACGACATGATCTTCCTGAACCACCCCGACCAGGGGCTCAAAGCCGACGACCGGTTCGAGGACGAGCTTCGGCGCTTGTTCGTCGCCCACAAGCCCGACGTGTTGTTCACCTTCGACGTGGAGGAGCCGGACTCCACCTACCACCACGTCGACCACGACGCCGCCGGTCGAGCAGCTCATGCGGCGGCAGGCGGGTCACCGTCGATCCAGAGTGTCTATCTATTCCACACCGGGGCCCCCAACGTGAGCGTCGACATCGCTGACGTTGCGCCGATCAAGAGACGCGCACTCGACGCTCATGACAGCGTTCTCGGCCGAAGCAGCGGTTGGAGGCAACTGGCGGCGATCTTCTTCTGGGTCGAGAAGACCGTGGTCGTGGGCCACCCGGAGCTGTTCCGCGCGACGCACCCCCTCGCCGGCCGACAACTGGTACCATAGGCGCCAGCCGATCGCCCCAATCTTGGATACTGCGTCCAGCGAGGGCCGTCGGCCGCTGTGAGGGACCGACACGAATCGCGGAGGTCAATGTGAAGAAGCAATCATGCAGATCTGGCGGGAGCGACAAGCGAGCGACTCTTCGCCGCTACAGCACGCCAATCGCGGCTGTCATCGGCGCGGTCATGCTGACCGCGCTGGGCTGCTCCGCTCCCCAGGCCGAGCCGCCGAGCGAGACGGCGCCGAGCCGGCCCGAGACTACCCAGCAGGAGGCGACGCCCACCGAGACCGACGAGAGCACCGAGACAGCGACGAAGCTTGCGAAGAAAGACCTCGTCGTCGGCAAGGGCGCCGCGGCAAAGACCGGCGACAGAGTCAGCGTTCACTACACCGGCTGGCTGACCGACGGGACCAAGTTCGATTCGTCGCTCGATCGGGGGCAGCCCTTCGAGTTCGTCTTGGGCCAAGGCCAGGTCATCCCGGGCTGGGACGAGGGCGTCGTCGGCATGAAGGTCGGAGGCAAGCGTGAGCTCATCATCCCTCCCGACATGGCCTACGGCGATCACGGCGCCGGTGGCGTGATTCCTCCCAACGCCACGCTGAAGTTCAACGTTGAGCTACTGGCGATCAAATAGGGTGTGCGACGCCTCTCAATGAAGACCAAGACCCGACAGAGACTGCGCAAGGGGCTCACCCTAGTCTCGTTCTTGCTCTTTCCGATTACCATGTACTACTTCTCGCCCGCCCTCATCATCGAGGGAGCCGCCGCGGGGATAGTCTCGGGGAGCTTCATCACCTTCGGACTGCTCTTTGTCAGTTCGCTCTTCGTGGGAAGGGGCTTCTGCGGCTGGGCGTGCCCCGGCGCGGGCCTACAAGAGGCCTGCATGGCCGCCCGCGACAGGCGGCTCCAGCCGGGCCGGAAGGACCTCATCAAGTACTTCATCTGGGTACCGTGGGTCGGCGGCATCGCGGCGGCCGCGATATCGGCCGGCGGGCTCACCTCGGTCGACCCTTTCTTGCAGACCAAGTACGGCATCTCGATCTCGGAGCCCGCCGGCTACATCATCTACTACGGGTTCATCGCGCTGATTGTCGGTCTGGCGCTGTCGGCCGGACGCCGCGCCTTCTGCCATTACGTCTGCTGGATGGCCCCGTTCATGGTGATCGGCCGGCGGATTCGCAATCTCGCCAAGTGGCCGTCCCTGCGCGTCGTCGCCGACGCCGGCGCCTGCAAGGAGTGCCGGTCGTGCAACGACGCGTGCCCGCAGAGCATCGACGTTCAGAAGCACGTGGCAAGCAGTTCGATGGAGGACGACGAGTGCATCCTCTGCGGCAGCTGCGTGGACACGTGCCCGCGCGGCGTGGTGCGCTTCAGCTTCAGCCGCGGCGCCCACAACTAGGTAATCCGGCCCCGGACGTGCTACAATGCCGCGAGACGAGCCGGAAGGGCTCGGAGGACTGCGACGTGACGCACCGCTTCCTTGCGGCGACAATCGCGTCGCTCTGTTTTGCCCCGTGGGGGCGAGAGGATGGGTTGGTATGGCGGAAGGCAAAGTCAAGTGGTTCAACGCAAGCAAAGGCTACGGCTTCATCGAGCGTGAGGATGGCGACGATCTGTTCGTCCATTTCTCCGAGATCCAGAGCGAGGGCTTCAAATCCCTCGACGAGGGTCAGGCCGTCTCCTTCGAAGAGACGACCGGCGAGAACGGCAAGCAGCAGGCGACGAATGTGCGTCCCCTCTAGCTAGCCAACGCCCAGCTTGACGAGCACTTCACGGACCGGACGACTCCACCCGAGTCGCCCGGTTCTTGGATTTGGCGCCTCATGCCGTGGACTGCGGTCCGCGATCGACAGCCATAGTCCGCGATAGACAACCAGCTCCTCGAAGGTGAAAGGCTGATATGAAGATAGGATTGGCGGGATTCGCCGGCTCCGGGAAGACGACGGTATTCAACGCGATGACGGGACTCGACGTGCCGGTGGGATTCGGCGGAGAGCTCAGGCTGGGAACGGTGCGTGTGCCCGACGCGCGGATCGACGCGCTGTCCAGCATCTTCTCTCCGAAGAAGACGACCTACGCCGAGATGATCTTCTGCGACATTCCCGGCGAGCATGGCGCCGACAGGAAGGGGCTGTCGACCGAAGCGCTGCAGCAGATTCGCGACCAGGATGCGCTCTGCCTGGTCTTGCGCGATTTCGCCAACCACTCCGTCGAGGGCGACACCGATCCCGCGCGCGAGCTGGAGGCGTTTCACACCGAGTGCCTCCTCGCCGACCTCGAGCTCGTTGAGCGCCGTCTCGACCGCGCCCGCAAGGATCACCTCACCGAGCAGGAGACGGCCGCCTTCGCCAGGATGAAGGATGTTCTGGAGGATGGGCGGCCACTGCGCGCCCTGCCCGGCGCCGAGCTCGACCGTGGCGCGCTGAGGGGTCTCGGCTTCTTGACGGACAAGCCCCTCCTGGTGGCGCTGAATCGCGGTGAAGCACGGGCTGGAGAGCCGATGCCGGATGACCTCGCGGCGCGGATTGGAGCTCTCGAGGCCGCCGGCCTGGTGCTCTCGGCAAGCGTCGAAGCAGAGATAGCGGAGCTGGAGGCCCACGAACAGGCGGCGTTCCTCGATGACCTTGGGCTGACCGACTCCGCGCTGGCGCGGTTCATCCGTACCGCCTACGAGCTGCTTGACCTCGTCTCATTCTTCACCGTCGGCGACGATGAGGTGCGCGCGTGGACCATCCGTCGCGACACCCGCGCCCGCGAGGCCGCCGGCCGCATCCACTCGGACCTCGAACGCGGCTTCATCCGAGCCGAGGTGACTCCATACGACATCTTCATGGAGCACGGCTCGGAGCAGGCCGTCAAAGATGCGGGCTGTCTCCAGGTCGAGGGGAAGGACTACATAGTCTCGGACGGCGATATCATGAGCGTCCGGTTCAATGTGTAGCGGACCCCCGCCCCCGGCGCCAATTAGCCTCATTTACCTGGCCATACTCCTTGACCGCCCAGCTCAGGAGGGCTAGAATCGGCTACACAACCAAATAGCTGACCCATCCGTTAGGTGAGGCTACTGTACTGAACAGAGGCCACTGCCCGGAAATGTCGACAGACGCCAATGGGTAGAACAGCGCTTGCCGGCTTAAGGTTTGCGCTAACGTGGCTGAGCGGTTGACTCTACGTCGTACAGTGTCAAAGCTCAACGAGGGATCGGGGCGTGCGCGGCTATGCGCATGTCTGGACTCCTCTCGTTGAGAGGGGTTTTCTTATGATCTACTTCACCAAGATACTCGGCGAGGAAGTATACGACAGCGAGGGAGAGCTGGTCGGAACCGTCAACGACCTGGCGATCGAGACGCGCGAGATCTTTCCTCGCGTTACCAGCATCGCCTTCGTCGGCCCGGACAAGCGTCCCTTCATGCTGTCATGGCGTCGCTTCGTCGAGGACTTCAGCCCCGAGAGGATCACACTCAACGCGCCCCAGAAGAAGCTGCGCTTCTCCTATCTGCAGCCGGCGGAGGTCTTGCTCGCCCGCGACCTGCTCGACCATCAGATTGTCGACACCCAGGGCATCAAGGTCGTGCGCGTCAACGATGTCAAGCTCACCGAATCGCGCAAGGACCTGCGGGTGCTCGGCGCCGACGTCGGCGTGCGGGGAATTCTGCGACGGCTCAACTTGGAGCGGCCGCTCGACATCATCACGTCGATCGTCAGGTACCGCTATCCCGAGCGGCTGATCGCCTGGAACTACATCGACCTGCTCGAGAAGGACCTCTCGGGGATGAAGCTGTCGGTCACGCACAAGCGCCTCTTCGAGCTGCACCCGGCCGACATCGCCGACATCATCGGCCAGATGGAGCCGGAGCACCGCGCTCGCGTCTTCGAGCACCTGGACTTGGAGCGCGCCTCCGACACGATCTCGGAGTCGGAGCCGGAAGTCCAGGCCGAGCTGGTCGAATCCTTGGGAGACGAGAAGGCGTCCGACCTGCTGGAGATCATGCCACCGGACGACGCGGCCGACATTATCGGCGGTCTGCCGTATGAGAAGGCTGAGATTCTGCTGAACCTGATGGGCTTCAAGGAGGCTGCTGAGGTCAGGAAGCTGCTTGGCTATCGCGAGCACTCCGCGGGCGGCATCATGACCACGGACTACATCGCGCTCTCGGAGAACCTGACGGTGGAAGAGACGCTCGCCAGGCTTCGGGAGGCGGCGCCGGAGGCGGAGTCAATCTACTATGTGTATGTGGTGGATGAGGAGAACCACCTCAAAGGCGTGCTCTCCCTGCGCGACCTGATCGTCTCCTCGCCCGAGACGCACATCCACGACACGATGCTCACTGACATCATCAGCGTGGACGTCGACGACGACCAGGAAGAGGTGGCCGATGTCATCACCAAGTACGATCTGATCGCCGCGCCGGTCATCGATGAGTCGGGACGGCTGGTCGGCATCGTCACCGTCGACGACGTGCTGGAGGTCATGGAGCAGGAGTCGGCCGAGGATATCGCGATTCTCACGGGCAGCAAGTGGACGCCCCGGTTCGACACGGCATTCTCCTGGTTTGTGCAGCGCTCGGGGTGGCTGACCGTCTGGCTCTTCGCCGGAGCCGTGGCCGGCAGCATCCTCCACTTCTACTCGGGGATGCTCGAGCGACTGCTGGCCATCGTCTTCTTCGTCCCCCTGATTCTGCGGATCTCCGACGACGTGGGGAATCGCTCGGTGGCGACGATCATCCAGTCACTCGAGGGCGGCGAAGAGCAGAAGCGGGAAGGCCTGCTCAAGCGCACCACGCTCGATCTGCTCACGGCCGCCGGCATCGGCCTTCTCTCCGGCCTGCTGGCGATCGTGCTGCTGCTGGTCTGGAGGCAGCCGCCGAGGGAGGCGATCGGCCTGTCGGTGTCGGTGGCGGCGACGATTGTGCTCGTGGGTGCGACCGGAACGCTGCTGCCGCTGGCGCTGAAGCGCCTTAGTGTCGATCCAGCCGTGGCGACTCGCCCGATTGTCACGACGGGAATGAGCGCCCTTGGGTTGGTGATCTACCTTGGCCTGGCCGGCGCGATAAGGTTCTAGGAGCGAGGTGACGTCGATGTCGTCCGACAGCTCGTTTAGGCAGACAAAGCAAGAGCTGCGCGCCGAGGTGCGCGAACGGCGCGCCGGACTCGACCACGCGCTGCGCATGCGCAAGAGCCTCGCCATCGAGAAGACCGTCGTCGCCACGACAGAGTACGAGCAGGCGGCATGCATAATGCTCTACGCCTCGTCACACGATGAGGTTCACACGTTCAGCCTGATCGAGAAGGCGTTGGCTGATGGCAAGGTCGTCGTGCTCCCACGCATGGCCGCGGGAGAGAACCTCGAACCGCACGTCGTCGAGGACACGACGGAGTTGCGGCGCAACCGATACGGGATTCTCGAGCCGCTGGAGACCGCGCCGCGTGCCTCGCTTGGCGACGTGGACGTGGCGATCGTGCCGGGTGTGGCCTTCGACGAGCGCTGCAACCGGCTGGGCATGGGCAAGGGCTGCTACGACAAGCTGCTGCCGAGAATCGAGCATGCCACGCGCGTCGGGCTGGCGTTCGAGGAGCAGATGGTCGAGTCGGTCCCGTGCGAGGAACACGACTCGCGGGTCGATGTGGTTGTGACGGAGAAGCGCGTGCTGCACTGCCGTTGAATCACTCGAAGTGAGCCCAGCCGGTCTTGCCGATCATCATCGGCAGCCCATCCTTGATCACTCTGACCGGCGCCGCCTTGTCGGCCGGCTCGGCCTCGACCACTCCGATCCTCGTCAGCGTCGTGCCCGTCTCCTCCACCGCGACCGCCGTCTCCTCGAACGCGTTGGACGGCAGGGTGACGGCAAGCTCGAAGTCCTCCCCACCTGTCAGCGCCGTGACGAGTGGATCCGGAACAATCCGACCCGCCAGCTCGGCCAGGTCCGGATCGACCGGTATCAGCTCGGCGTCGAGGGTGATGCCTACGCCACTGCGTTCACAGATGTGCCCCAGGTCTCCCATCAAACCGTCGCTGGTGTCGATCATGGCCGTGACTTCGCCGGCCGCGAGCGCCCGGCCCGCCGCCAGCCTCGGCTCGGGCTTGAGGTGCCGATCGAGCAGCCGCAGCCCGGCATGGCCGTAGTCACCCTCCGGCTTCTTGAGAACACGCTCGATACCGAGGATGCGCAGTCCCGCCGTTGCGCCTCCAAGCGAGCCTGTCACGCAGACCAAGTTGCCGGGACGCGCGCCGCTGCGCAAGACCGGAGTGTCACACTCGCCCAACACGGCGGTCGACAGAACGATCGTCGGCGAGACGCTCATATCGCCACCGAGCACAGGCACATCGAAGCAGCGGGAGGCTTCCGCGACCCCATCGTTGAGCGCGTCGAGCCACTCGACGTCGGTCGTGCGGGGACAGGCAACTGAGACGACCACGGCCGTCGGCGTGCCGCCCATCGCCGCGATATCGCTGAGGCTGACCGCGACTATCTTGAACCCCGCGCACTCCGCCGGAACGTCCGCAAGGAAGTCGATGCCCTCGACCATGGTGTCGATGGTGAACAGCAGAGTGCGGCCGTCGGCGGGAATCGCAGCGGTGTCGTCGCCCATGCCAATCGCGCCGGCGGGCACGGTAGCGGCGGTGCGCAGCCGCGCCACGGTCCGTGCTATGGCGCCGAACTCCCCCAGCTCACCGAGGTTCAATCTCGCGGCCCCCTGGTCCCTACCCGTTCTTCGCCACCGACGCCTTCTTCACCGGCAGTCTCGTCTTGGACGGCCTGACGTTGTAGAGCCCGTCGAGAGTCACGAACGAGTAGCCCTTGCCTCGCAGCGTCTTGATGATGTAGGGAAGCGCCTGGATCGTCTGGGTCCTATCGCCGCCGCCGTCATGCATCAGCACGACGCAGCCGGGTGTGGCGCCGCCGACAACGGTCTTGACGATCGACTTGGTCCCGGGCTTGGTCCAATCGCGCGAGTCAAGGTCCCACAGGATTGGCTGCATCTTCAGTCCCTTGACGATTGCATTCACCTTTTCGTTCGTGTTGCCGCCGGGCGGGCGTACCCAATAGGTCTTTCGCTGCGCGGCGCGCATCACGATCTTCTGCGTCGTCAGAAGCTGCTCGCGCACGTCGGCGGTGCTGAGGCGCGTCAGGTTGGGATGGGAGTACGTGTGGTTGGCTATGACGTGACCGTCGTCGAGAAGACGCCGAAGCAGCGACGGATACTTCTTCGCCTGCTGCCCCAGAATGAAGAACGTGGCCGGCACGGCCTTAGCGGCGAGCAGGTCCGCGATCTTCTCCGTCTGCTCGGGCCAGGGCCCATCGTCGAAGGTGAGCGCGACCATCTTCGGCGGAGCCGTGTCGGTTCGCACCAGGACGGTCGGAATCGGCCGCTTGAGCACCTCCCGCTTCGTCACGATCTTGGAGAGCCCGCCCATGTAGTCGCGGCGCACCCCCGGGACACCTACCGCGTTTATCGCCAAGTACCGGCCGCTGCCGACAATCTTGGTCTCGGGCGGGAGGCTCACTCTGCGCGTGATGATGGGCTCCGTCACGTCCTCCCCATCGTGGGGCACGACGACATCCCCGGAGTGGATAATCGTTGAGAACGGAACCCGTTCGCCGTTGACGACGACGTAGGCCGGCTTGCCCTTGCTCTTCTCGATCACACGCTTTCGCACGTTGAGCAGATCGCCGGGAACCAGCTTGACCTTCTTCTCGCGAAGGAGGCCGGCCACCGAGATATCTCGAGCGACGCGCATGCGCTCGCCGGCGAGTGTCACGGGAACGTGCAAGTAGAAGTGGGTTATGAGTACCTGCAGGACAATGAAGATGGCCGCTGCGGCAGCGAGGCTGATGAGGTGCTGCGATTTCCGAGTCGTCGTTCTTCTTCCTTCAACAAATCCAACCGGCGAACCCCCGCCGGGCACGCCGAGTTGTCCCTACCGATGCGCATCTTATCACACGAAACGTCCAGCAAGAAGCGGACCAACGGCGCTCCCTAGCTGGTCAGGAGATTGGTCCTCCCAGCAGGTCCATCATCTGCTTGGCGTTCATCACCGCGTAGTTGCGGTAGCAGTTGTTCATGAGCAAGTGAGTGGAGCCGGCCTTGGAAGCCATCTCCCTCACGCGCCGAGCCCAATGAATGAGCTCCGTCTGATTGTAGAGGTAGCGGAATCGCTCGGCCGCGGTGATCCCCTTCGCCTCCCAGGTCTCGACGTTGCGTCCGTGAAACCTCACCATGGCCAGATCGGCCGTGGCCTCCGCAGTGGGCGGCACCGAGGAGGCGAAGCCCTGCGGCTCGTCAACGTTGACGTAGGTCAAACCGTTGTCGGCAAGCAGGCCGAGCGTGGCGTCGCGATGCGCCTCGTCCATCCAGTCCCCACGCCGGAACTCCACCGCCAAAGGGATCGTCGGCATCCGCTCCTTGCACTCGAGGATGTAGTCCCGGCTGCGGCGACCCGGCACGAACCAGGGAGGAAACTGGAGCAGGACGGCCCCGAGTTTGCCCGCCGAATCGAGAGGGAGCAGTGCGGTGCGGAATTCATCCCAGACGATGTCGACGGCCTCCGGCGGAAGATCGGAGATGTATACTCCGCCCTTGGTGAGCAACGCCGGATCGACCATCTCCTTGACCTGCGGCGGAAGCGAATCAGGCCTTGTCGGATGCTGGGTCAGCAGCGAATAGGCCTTGATGTTGAAGACGAAGTCCGGCGGCGTGCGCGTCACCCACAGGGCAGCGTTTCGCTGTGTCGGGAGGTAGTAGTATGAGCTGTCCACCTCGACTAGGGGGAAGTTCGAAGCGTAGAAGGCCAGGCGCTTCTCGGCCGTATTGACCCCGGGAGGATAGAACGCGCCTGACTTGATGAGTGTCGCGTCCGTCCAAGACGAGGTGCCTACGAGAATGCCGGCCAATTGACCTATCCCCCCGAAGTCACGACCCGCGCCACGCGTGAGAGCGGGTGGCCCTTCGCATTCATCTCAAACGTGTTGAACCAGCCGAAGGGCGTCTTCGACACGTCCATACCCCGCTCGCGCAGGTCTTCGACGACCTCGCCCAGCGAATACACGGCAATCTCCGCTCTCGCGAGCTCAGTGAAGAGATGCGCGAATGAGCAGACAACCACCGAGTTCACTTTGAGTTGCGCGCAATGGTCCGCGATCGTGGTCGCGGCGGCGGCGGCCACCTGGTCGGGCCGAGCCTCGTCGTCCTTCTCGACGGCGGCCAGCACAACGACGGCCTCGCCCGTCGAGAGCGTCTTGGACTCCGGCTCCTCGATCACCGGACTGCGACCCTTCGAAGTGACCGTGCAGCTGAAGCTATTGACGTGGATCATCAGTATTCGCATCGCTACCCCAGACTTCCCCGAATCCGCCCCATCTTAAGAATCCAATCCCTGACCAGCTCAGACTCAAGATCGTGATCGGAAAGGGGCTCGCCGCCGATTCCCGCGAGCTGCTTGAGCATGGCCCGGCTCGTCTCCATTAGCGTGACGTGGAACTGGTCGTCCTTGCCGCGCGGTCCCGGCTCGATTCCCAGCCGTCGGGATGCCGCCTCGACGTCGGCCTTGGCCAGCTCCATCGCCTCCGCCGAGAGGAACTCGGCGGCGTTGCCCGGCTGGACGAAGCGCGCCGCGAATTCCAGATCGTCGCGGAGGCTGGGATAGGTGGCAAGCAGCCACTGCAGTGCGTCCTCCCCGTAGCGTGACGCCAGCTCGTCGAGCCCGCGCCCGACGCCGATGAACTCCGGTGGCAGACCGATCGAGTACAGCGCCGCGGTATAGGTGATCGCGCGCGGCAGTTGAACCTCACCCCTAAAGGAGATGCCGGCAAGCTCGGCGGCGAGATCATCGTCGTCACCGTCGTGTAGCAGCTCGGCGGGCTTCGGCAGATCGCGCGCGTAGCCGACGGCGCTGATGCGCGCGAGGCGGTCGCGGCGGCGGGGGACAAGGTCGGCGATGCGGCAGACAGGGTCGATGATGAGCCTGAACGTCTCCAGGTAGTTCTTGGTGAAGACGCCGATGGCGCGGCGCAGGTTTGCCGCCTCGTCCTCGTCAAAGCGGCGCGGGCGGCCCTTCGCGAGGCGCTGGCGAAGAATCGACGCCAGTTGGCGCGTGGCGTCGGGCCCGATATCGTAACGCATCCCGGACTGCACGGTGACCGTTCGAACACCGGCGAATTCGTGCAACGTGTTCTCGATATTCTCCAGTCTAATGTGACCGCGGAACGGAAGCGCGCCGGCGCCGAGGATGGGATTGACCTGCATGGAGTGCTTCTCGGCCACCGCGGCGCAACCTGAGATGGCGAGCTTCGCCGCGAGGACCGCGGAGACGAGACCGTAGCCCAGCGCCGGGTCGGAGCGCCCCAGAAGGACGCGCATCGACTCAGCCGGATGGCCTTTGGCAACGTAGGCATCGATGAACGCGTCGAGCATGTCGGCGGAGCCAAGCAGCTCGGGCACCTCTTCAATGAGAGGGATGACGTGGATGGCGCTGGGGTCGTCTTCGAATCCGAACTCGACGTGGGCCAGGTGCGTCACGTCCTCGATGCGCCGGCGCACGGCCATCAACTCCTCGGCCGTCTCGACCATCGGCACGACTACCTCCACGACGGCGAGATCCCCGATCTCCTCCCGGGCTTTGTAGTTCGTCTCGATGACCGACAGCAGTGCCATCAGCTGCCGGAAGGGCGTCTCCTTGGCGGCGCTGGGCAGGCGCGGCGTCAGGCGCACGTCGCGCCCCGGCACGATGCCTTTTTCCAGCAAACCCGTCGCGATCTGCGCCGTCTGATGGTACGGTGTCAGCTTGCCCTCGAAGTCGATCATGATCTCCTCGAGGCCGAGACCGTCCGGCGCCGGCGTGAGTCCGTTGACCGCTTCCTCCGGCTCGTCCTGGATGGGTACGTAGCGCGAGGCGCTGTCCGGATGCTGAGTCATCATCGATGTGGGAATGCGGTTCATGCCATGCTCCCCGGCCGTAGCGGTCCGTGTGGGAGACATAGTATCAATCAGCGGCAGGGTGTGCACTACGGATGAGGCGCATTGAGGATGTAGCTGCCTGCTGCCCGGCCGAGCGTGCCGGCGCGCGGCATCAGCCGGGATGCGGTCCCTATCTCACCCTGAGCGTTCTGGAGGAACTGACGCCGCTGGTGTGGTAGGTGTCGGAGGCGAGCACCACTCGCAGCGTGTATGTGGCGCGCGTCCACGGCCGCCAGAGACCCGTGTAGCGATTGTAGCGGTTCACCGTCGCGTAGGCGACCGTCACCCATGAGCCGCTCGAGGTGCGCCGCTGCAGCGCGACGCGTCGGCGGTAGTGACCGGGTTTGACCCAGCCCTTGAAGTAGTACCTCCCACCGCGCCGCACGCTCGACACGGCGGGCGCGAAGTAAACGCGGTGGGAGATGTATGTCGTGATGGAGACCGATGACGCGTCGTGGTCGGCATCGCCCAGGAAGCGGACCTGGAGAGTCCCTCTCGTGCCCGGCCGAGCGCTCATGGAGAACGAACCCATCGCCGACGTGAGCGTGGACGCCACCAGATACCAGCGGCTCGACCGAACGGGACGCCAGTAGAGCCGCACCGTACTGCCGGCGTGGCGCGGCACGACCTCGCCGGCCACGGTCACGTAGTAGCCGTACGTCGCGCTGGCCGCGGCGCCGGGAGTAAGGTTCGTGACGCGAATCTCCGAGGCGGCCTTTTCGACGATGAAATCCTTCTGCATGATGGCGTCGGTCGTCTGCGACTCCGGCGTGCTCTCCCACGTCTGGTGTGCATCCCAGAACTCCTCGGACGTCACGGTAGCCACGGCGGAAGAGGTCACGTCATCGGTGTTCTTCACGCGCACGCTCACCGTCGCCGGCGTGCTCGTCGCTGGCATCGACAGATACAGCATCGGCGTGGTCGTGGTCTCAAGAGGCTGCTCGTAGCCATAGTCGCGCAGGGAGTCATCCTCATACTCGACGTCGACGACAGCGACGGCGTCGCGAACGACGCCTCCGGCCGCGGTCTGCAGATTCAGCCGAATGCCGGTCCCGGCTGCCGGAGGTTTCGCCTGGCGCAGCGGCCTGGACGCGTCGGCGAGCTGTCCGATCGGCTCACCGTCGTCGTGCCTGCCGTTGCCGTCGACGTCGTAGTAGGCGCCCTGCAGCAGGAAGACCTGGTTGACCTGCGCGTCGGTTATTACGCCGTCATCGAGTGCGATGAACGCATCGTAGACATCCTTCACGTTGCCCCGGTACTGTCCAAGCACCGCGTCCAGGGAGGCGAACGGCACGGTGATCGCCTCGTCGTCGGGCCCGCTCGGGTACGTGTCGTCGCTGTCGGTGAAGTCCCACATGATCCGCGCGACTACGTCCTCTTCCGTCATCGCGCCCCGGTTCGCGACGTAGTCTTGGTTCAACTCCAGATCGACGGCGCCGCCGTTGAACGCATACACCCACGGGCTGCTCGAACCGGCGGCCGGGTCGATGACGAACACGTGACTCGCCTTCATCACCGACGGGAAGTACATGGCCCAGCCCTCGACGAAACTGTCGGCGCTGCACTCGTTGGCCCAACCGGCATGGTTGGCGTCGCCCGGATGGAACGGCCACGGGCTGGCGGCAGGCGGCGTGTACATGTCGAACTGCGCGTGATGCGCGAACTCGTGCCATTCGCGATTGACCGGGCGATCGGCGCTGCCGTAGCCGGCCGTATTGGCCCGGATGTAGATATCGTGATTGGCCGCCCAAGGATTCTCGTGATAGGCGCCGGTGCCGGCGGTCCCGACGACTATGTCCTCCGGCAGGGCCTCGTCGAGTGTGACTCCGAATAGCAGCGTCCAGCAGTCGACCGCCTGCTTGGTGTGGAAGTAGATCGCGGCGATGTCGTTCATGTCGGCGGAAGCCACGCCGGGCGACAGCGTCATACCCGCGGTGTTGGAGAAGTCGAAGTCTCGCGTGACGGCGCCGTTGGCGTCGGCGCTGGCCTTGGTGAAGAACCGTTTGGCGTAGATGGCGTCACCACCGGCTACCGCCCACAGCACGCGGAAGTTGGACGGATCGGCGTCGCCGTCTTGCAGGCTCACCTTGACGCAGTACTGCGTGGTGGCATCCATCACGAACGGGGTGAACGCGTAGGCGCCGCCGTAGCCTGTGGTGACGGTCTCGCGCGGGACGGTGTCGGTTCCTTCGAACAGCTCGACCCGAGTTTCCGCCAGCGCGTGGCCGTTGCCGTCGACCACCGTGCCCTTTACCTGGTTTGCCGGCGTGACCTCAATGGTGGCCTCGACGGATTCATCATCCTGCTCGCCGGTCACCGTCACCGTTCCCGCTCTGTACTTGGGCGTGAAGAGGCTTCGCGCGACGCCGCTCGCGTCGGTAGTCGGCGCCGCGTCTGACAGCGTTCCGTAGGTGAGGTCCGACAGCGACAGCCTGACTGTCTCGCCTGGAATGGCGTCGCCGTTGTCGTCGGTGAGCGTCGCGGTGACGGCCGAGGTGGTCTCCCCGTCACCGGGCACCCGAGACGGCGTTGCGGTCACGGCAAGGTGTGTGTCCCCGCTGAGGATCGCGATGTAGTCGGATGCCGTGCTGCCCCAATGGAGGTAGCCGATGTTGCCCTTGAAGTAGGCGCGCACCCTGATCCACTGGTTCGTCGCCGTGCGCGAGACATCGTAGGTGGCGCCGAAAGTCCTCCCTGACGCATATCTGTTCGTCCCCGGCACGTCGGGCTGTCCGTGCCATCCCTCGTAGGGCACGGGGCAGGTTTCGCTTTCAATCGCGGTCCACTGCCAGCCGTAATAGGAGTCATATCCAACACTCATGATCCCGGTCGCCGCCGGCGAGTAGCTCACGGTCGAGCCCGGACCCCAGATCGCGGCCTGGTACATGCCGGACGCCGCCCATCCGCTGTCGGTCCACACCCAACGCGGCTCGCCCACTCCGCCGTTGAGAACGGTGCCGGTTATGGTGAGCCTGTCGTTGCCCGGGCGCGTGAAGACGTGCTGGGAGACCCCTATGACACCCATGTCCGCGCCCCACCACGTTGCGCGCTCCTTCTCCGGCGGCGGTCCCAGCGCCGCATGCGCGTGGACCGGGATTGCACCGATGATAATGAAGATGGCGACCAGCGCCAGCGCGACGACTCCCGCCGTTCTGAGGCGCGCGTCAACGGTTCCCCATTGAGAACGCCCGCTCGCCACGCGCATGCCACAACCACCTCGAATAGACACGCCTAGCGCCATCCTTAACGGTTTCATCGGCAGGGTCGACGGTGGCCTCAAGGTGCGAGCGGCGCCTCACGCCGATGAATGGTCGCGCGGATTTTACATCATCCGGCCCGACACGTTACCATTGGCCTCAATGTCCGATGGACCAATGAAGCATGCCACTCGCATAGCGCTGCTCATCTGCGGATGGGTCTTCCTCGCCGTCGGCGCGATCGGCGTCGTCGTCCCGATCCTGCCGACGGTCCCGTTCCTGATCGTCGCCGCCGCCTGTTTTCTGCGCAGCTCGGAGAGGCTGCACCGGTGGCTGGTGGACCACCCGATCTTCGGCAGAGACCTCAACAACTATCTCGACGGGAAGGGTATCCGCGCACGCTCGAAGATCATCGGCATGCTGGCGATGTGGATCAGCGTCACGATCTCGACGGTGTTCTTCGTGCCGTGGCTCGCCGCCGACGTCGTCATCATCGTCATCACGATTCTTGTGACGGCGCACATCTTGCGGCTGCCGACGGCGCCGGACTAGCGTTGTCATTCGAAGGCGAACTGCCTAGTATCTAGCCCTGAAGACCGGAGAGGTGGCAGAGTGGTTGAATGCGGCGGTCTTGAAAACCGTTGAGCCGCGAGGCTCCGGGGGTTCGAATCCCTCCCTCTCCGCAAGTGTGTTAGAATCCACGGCGAACAAGACGTGGGGTCTCGTTTTCGAAACTCTGTACGCTGCGGTGGGGCTACAGTGGGACGAGCTATGGTACCAGGCACTGCAGATGCACACAGCCCTCACAGACCCTTTCCGAATCCTGCCGACCGAATGAGCGGACGCCAGACGCCTCCTTCATCATCCATCCGTCGCGCTTGCGGACGAAGACATGTGCTGTCGGCCGCGCTCGCCCTCGCCTTGGCGGGTTGCATCCTCGTGCCCTCGGCGCCTGCGGCACAGGAGACGCGTCCATTCTCGCCGTTCGGCGTCGCCGCGCACCTTCTGTGGTCGGATAGGAGCAACCCGGAGGTGGAGCTCGAGCTGGACCGAATGGCCGCGGCCGGTGTCCGATGGGTCCGCTTCGACGTGGGGTGGGTGAGCTTCGAGCCCAACAAGGGTGACTTCAGTACCCACTTCGCCAACCGCCTTTGACTGGATAACGGCCGAGGCTCTCAATCGGGGGATCGAACCGCAGCTCAACATCATCAGCACACCCGGCTGGGCGAATAGCAATCGCGGCTGGCGGTACCCGCCTACCAACCCATCCGACATATCGGGCTTCGTCAACAAGCTGGTCTCGCGCTACAAGGGGCGCATTAGATACTTCGAGATATGGAACGAGCCGGACGCTTCGAGCTTCTGGCGCCCGGCCCCCGACGCCGCCGCCTACGTCCAGATGCTTCGGGCCGCCTACGTGGCGGCCAAGCAGGCAAACCCGGACGCTCAGATCATCTCCGGCGGCCTGATGGGCAACGACACCGAGTATCTCCAGCAGATGTACGACGCCGGTGCCGGAGGCTACTTCGACTTGCTCGGGCTTCATCCATACACCGGCGCGCAGAGCCCGAACGAGCCGCCGGCGGAGTACAACACGCGCTGGAACTTCTACGGCATACCGTTGATGCGGGCGGTGATGGACGCAAACGGAGACGCGGGCAAGAAGATCTGGGTCAGCGAGTTTGGCTGGCAGACGTCCGGGCACGGAGACGCCACCGTGAGTCTGGCTACTCAGGCGCGCTACGTCGGCGAAGCCTATGACCGCCTCTTCAGGGACTTCCCGTACATAGAGGCGATGTGTGTCTATGACTTCAGAAACGACGGCACCGATACGCGGAACCCCGAGCACCACTTCGGTCTGCTCTACCACGGCTTCACGGCAAAACCCTCCTACTACACCTACGGCGGCTCATCTCTGGCGCTCTGGCCGAGAGGGCGCGTCTCGCTGACCCGGCCCGTTGTCCCCTACACATCGCGCAAGACACTTCTTCGACTGCGGCTTCCGGCCTCATGGGGAGAGTGCACCGTCACGATTCAACGCCTGGTGGCCGGGAGCAGGTCATGGGAGACACTGCTCACGAGACGATCGCACGATGGGTACGTCAGCATGTATCGCTGGCCCACGTCCCGAAGGCTTTACCGAGCATTGATTGACGGACATGACCCAACGCCGGCGACCAGAGTCCAGGTCCGCTCTGTGGCCACCATCGCCGCGTCGCGGAGCTGGGGGCGGCGGGTGCGATATGCGCGGGTGTCCGGCAGCGTGATCCACGCGCCGCGCACGACGGTCTGCCTGCGTCAAAGAGTCTCCGGCCGCTGGAAGACGGTACGACGGATAACGACCGACGCCGGCGGCAGGTTCACCGCGCTTCTGCGCTTCTCGAGAAGCGGCAGATACTACTATCACGTTTGGTATCCGGGAAGCAGCAGGCTGATAGGCACGCGAAGCCGCAGCGTCCGCATCCTGGTCCGCTGATCGCCTGGTCACAAAGGAGCCGTAGGAGCATGGACTATCGAATGTCATGTCGCCTGCACGCAATCGTCGCGGCGCTGCTCGCCGCCATCGTCGCGGCTTCACTGGTGGGCTGCTCTGGGACGGGTGGCGGCGGTGACTCCGGCACCGGCGGTGACGAAGGCGGTCGAGCCGTCGTGCCCGCCACGGACCTGTGGCTAATGCCCGGACACGACGCCGGTTGGACATTCCAGACGGCTGTCAAGCTGAGCCCCCCTCTGACTCAGGCGTGGACGAGCAAGCTCGGCGCCGGCTACGCCGATTCCCTCATCGTCGGGAACGGGACGCTCTACGCGCTCGTCGGCGAGCACGTGGCGGAGAGCGCAAGGCTCTTTGCGGTCGAGACGGCGACGCGCAAGATCCGTTGGCAGCGCAAGCTCCCCGTCGGCGAGATGTATACCTCCCTTACCGACAAGCACGTGCTCTTCTCCGTCGACCGCTTCAATGAAGCCACCAATCAATCACGTTCGACGCTGAGCGCCTTCGCGACCAGCAACGGCAAGGATGCCTGGACCTACTCCGCCAACGGAAGCATCCGCAACCTGCTCGTCAACAACAACATCGCCTACATACAGGTCGACGCGGAGTCGGAGAGCTTCCTGGCCGGCATCGATATCGCGACGGGCAAGGAGCGGTGGCGGGCGCGAACCGACGCGAACGACCGCCTGGTTGCCGTGGCCGGTGACGTGCTGTACTCGATGGCATCCACCGCCGAGAACGACAGCACGACGATCACCGCGCAGAGCCTTGGGAAAGACGGCGGGAAGCCCCAGAGGCGGCTGTGGAGCAAGAAGGCGCCGGGCGCGGGACTGCTCGCTTGCGACGGGCGCGTTGCCGTGGCCGCGATGGTGAGCCTGGAGGGCGCGGGCGAGAAGACGGACGTGTTCGCCTACGAGCCGCAATCCGGCAGGCTGCTATGGAAGACGGATATCCCGCTCCCGGCGTGGCAGCTGGCGATCGGCTCCGAGCGTGTCGTCGTCGGGGGAATCGCCGCCAACGGCGGCAGCCTGATCCATGCGTTCGACGAGCTCACCGGCAAGAAGACCTGGACCTACGCGGGCCCGGCCAAGCTGCCTGTCTTCGAGATGATCGTGGCTCCCAATGTGGTCTACGGCCTGGCCGGCACCGAGGAAGAGTTCAATCACTTCAACGGCGTCCTCCTGGCCGTCGATGTCAAGACCGGCAAAGAGGTCTGGACGAAGAAGTTGGGCACGCTTGTCTCGCACATGGCGCCAGCCGAGGGCGCCTTGTACGTCACCGATTCTCCGGACGCGAAGGCCGCGGCGCAGGAGCCCGGAGGCGGCGTCAGGGTGCTCGCGTTCAAGTAGCCGGCGCGTCTCCCGCGGACAGCACGGCTCGGTCCGTCCTTCACTGCGGAGACAGCCGGTTCGCGCCGAATCGACTACTATGGCCCCATGCGAGAGTCCGTCGATACGCATATGATCCGACGACGACCGAGTGCGGCCGTCGCCAGCCAGGTAGGCAAGACCCTCACCTACGATCCCTCCTACGTCAGACTTCGCTACCCAGGAGGCGACGTGCCTATCGATCGCGGGGTCTGCACCGACGTCCTCATCAGAGCCTTTCGCACTCTCGACATCGACCTTCAAGTGTTGGTTCACGAAGATATGGATGCATCATTCAACAGCTATCCCAACCAGTGGGGCCTGTCCCGTCCCGATCCCAATATCGATCACCGCCGGGTACCGAATCTCGCCACGTTCTTTCGCCGGCGAGGCAAGACCGTGGCGATCACGCTCCGAGGCGCCGACTATCTGCCGGGCGACATCGTGACGTGGAAGCTGAGTAACGGGCGGCCGCACATAGGCATCGTCTCAAGGATTCGCGCCGAGAGCTCAGACCGGTTTCAGATCGTCCACAACATCGGAGTCGGCGCGCGGCTGGAGGACGCCTTGTTCGACTTTGAGATCACAGGCCACTATCGGTGCTTCTGATGGATGGAGACGTGGATCTGCGGGAGTATGGCAGCGGTGGTCCGCTTGTCATCGTCCTGCACGGCGGTCCCGGCGCGGCTGGTGAAGCCGCCGGATTGGCGAAGGGCCTCGCCGGCTCATTCCATGTGGTGGAGCCGTGGCAGCGGGGCAGCGGGGACGAGCCGCTGACGGTCGCGACACACGTGGCCGACCTGCATCGGCTGGTCCAGTCGAGCACCCAGGCTCGCCCGGCTCTTGTCGGCGAATCGTGGGGCGCAATGCTCGCACTCGCCTACGCCGCGGAGCACCCCGACAGCGCCGGCCCAATCGTTCTCGTCGGCAGCGGCACGTTCGACAAGGCGTCGCGCACGCGGATGGAGGCGACGCTGGAGGAGCGGACCGATGAGGAGACGCGTCGGGGCATCGAGTGCCTGGCTGACCGCTATCCCGATCCCGGCGAGCGGTTCGTCAAGATGCACGAGATGATGGAGCCGCTCTATGGGTTCGATCCGATCCCGAGCCGGGACCAACCGCCGTTCTTCGACTTCCGAGCCTACGAAGAGACCTGGTCGGACATGCTTCGGCTGCAGGATGAGGGCGTCTGCCCGGCGGCGTTCTCAGCCATCACCTCGCCCGTTCTCATGCTTCACGGGACCTACGATCCTCACCCCGGGCGGATGATCCGCGACAGCCTTCTTTCGTATCTGCCCCAACTTCAGTATCGAGAGTTCGAGCGGTGCGGACATCAACCGTGGATGGAGAGAGCCGTGCGCGAGGAGTTCTTCGCGGCGCTAAAGGATTGGCTCAAGGATCACACAACGTAGCCCTCGGTCGCTTGGTCGAGGACTCGCCGCACGGACGTGGCGGCGTCGACCGTGCGTGCATGCCTACTTCGTCGAGACGGTGATCGTCACCGTCGAGCCCGCCGGGGCGCTCACGCCGACGTCGGGGTCCTGCTCGATCACACGACCGGGCGTGACCGTGCTCTTGATGTAGACCCGCCGCACCGTGAATCCGGCTTTCCCCAGCGTGTTCGCCGCACTCGTCTGGTTCAGTCCGATGACGTTGGGCACGGCGACGTTGCCCGTGCCTCGGGAGATCACGATGCTCACACTGCTTCCCCGCGTGACGCTCACGCCGGGAGCGGGCCCCTGGCTGACAACGTGGCCCGACTGAACACTACTGCTGAATGCCCTGGTGATGACGGTCGACAGACCCGCGCCGCCAAGACTGGCGATGGCGTCCGCCTCCGCGGTGGCCAAGACGTTGGGAACGGTTACGTTGCCCGGGACCGCCGGAGCCTCCGGACCACGAGAGACCACGATCTGCACCGGCGTATCGACGGGAACCTGGGTGCCCGCCGCCGGAGTCTGCTGCGCCACAAGCCCCGCCGAGACCCTGGCGTTGAATTGCTGCTGCACCCCGCCGAGAACCAGCTGCGCGGAGGTGATCGCCCTCATCGCGGCGGTCTGAGTCTGGCCGAGTAGATTGGGAACGCTGGCGCGCGCTACACCGGCAACGACGATATCCACCGTCGTGCCGCTACGCGCTCTCGCGCCCGGCGCGGGTGACTGGCTGATGATTGTCCCCTCGGTAACGCCGGCGGGCACCGGTTGCTGATACGAGAGCGTCCCAAGCCTGAGATCGGCGGCCAGCCGCTGCTGCGCCTGGGCCGGAGTCGCGTTGGCCAAGTCTGGAACGGGCGAGGTAGCCATGATCCACGACGTGAGCGCGACGGCGACTGCCAGGATCAGCGCGGCGCCCAGCCCTCCCAGTATCCACGGCCAGGTCCGTCCCTGGGGCTCCCGCGACGGCATCGCTGCCACAACGATCTCCGGTGCCAGAGCTCGCTGCAGGTCATCGCGCATCTCCAGGGCCGAAGCGTACCGCCGCTCCGGGTTCTTCGACATGGCTCGCGTGATCACGGCTTCCAGCGCCGGTGAGATCTGGGGATTCCTGCGCCTGGGCGCCAGCGCCTGGGTGTTGACGTGCTCGCGGGCGACTTCCCGCGCGGTCGCCGCGTCAAAGGGCGCGCGGCCGGTCGTCAGATAGTAGAGGACAACGCCGAGGGAGTAGGTGTCGGAGGCCGGGCCCACCTCCTGACCGCTCGCCTGCTCGGGACTGATGAATTGCGCCGCGTGGGGCGGCGCGGCATCCTCGGGCACGACGGCTCCGGGACGCGGGATGCCCACGTCGATCAACTTGATCGTGCCTTCGCTGTTGAGTACGAGCGTCTCAGGGCGAACGTCCTTGTGCACGATGCCACGCGCGTGGAGCGCGGCCAGGGCCGAGCACGCGTCGACCGCGTAATGCGCCGCCTTTGCCGGAGGAATCGCCCCCTGCTGCCGCAGCGTCGAGAGGTTCATGCCGGGCACCCATTCCCTGACGACGTAGTAGTCGTCCTTGTGGGGCCCCCAGCCGAAGGTGCGCGCGACATTGCTGTGGACGATGCCTATCGCGGTCTCAACGTCTTGCTTGAATTGCTCCTCGATGGCCTCGTCGGCGATGTGAACGATCTTGATCGCCACGTCGGCGCCGGCCTCGCCGATGCCCTCGTAGGTCTCGACGGGCCCTTCCACGTGAATGTCGTGCGTAGCCTGATATCTGTCGACGATGATCGGTTCTCTCACTCCATATCACCTCGGTGAACCAGGAGTCGTCGGGCTACGTATACCCACCGGCCGTCGGGGCCATGCGTGCGGGCGGTGAACGCCCAGCGTGGGCGCCGTATGACGGACTCGCTATGCCGCTCGGTTCCAGATTATCTCAGGCACGCCTGCGCGTCGAGCGCACCTTCCAATTGAGGTACTCAACCAGGTGGCCGACGCCATAGGCGATGAGCATGTAGACGACGATCGCGAAGAGGGCCGAGATGTCCAAATACCCCGTCTCGCCGATCGCATGTGGCGGGAAGAGCCCGCGGAAGGGCGCGAGCGCGTCGCTCGTCGTCCGGAAGACAAACTGGGAGAACCCCACGGTCGGATTGGCCCCGAATGCCAGGAGCAGAATGCGGAAGAGGAGCATGACATCGATGAATATCACGTATGCGTACATCGCGTACGCCACAACCTTGCCGACGACCAGAAGCGAGAGCTCGGTTCGAGTGGCAAGCTGGTCCTGCGACGGCATCCGCTGGGGGACCGGCTGAGGTCCCGTCCTCTTCTGCGGTTCAGATTGCACTGGCTCGCTCATGTGCGACTCCCTCCCTCTGATACGCCTGAACGCCTCCTACCCGTTTGCGCCCCGGGCGAAGCACCACTCGCCGGCCGGGCGCGGTGTCGCGCGCGTCATCCATCCGCACACATCTTCCCAGGCAGGCTGCGAAAAGTGGATGTTATCCGGCGTCGATGCGTGGGAAATAAAGGGCAACCGCCGCCAAGCCTGGGGCGGGTACGACACACGTCGGTTCGAGAGAGGAGGTGACGTGAGATGGCAGACATGGCCGTAGACATGCCCACGACGCACTATCTCGGTGTCCCATGGTGGGCGGTCCTGATCGAAGGCATTGCGGCAGTGATCATCGGCCTCCTGTTGTTCGCATCCCCGGGAGCCACCATGACCGTTCTGGTGCAGATCCTCGGATGGTATTGGCTGATCACCGGGATCATGGGGCTGGTGATGATGTTCGTTGACACGACTATGTGGGGATTGAAGCTCTTCGGCGGTCTTCTGGGCGTCTTCGCGGGCATTCTGATCATTCAGAATCCGCTATGGGCGACGATCCTGGCTCCGACGGTCTTCGTCTTCATTCTAGGCTTCGACGGAGTTCTCATCGGAGGCGTCGATCTCATCAAGGCCTTTCAGGGCGCGGGCTGGGGCATGGGCATCCTCGGCATCATGAGTATCCTCATCGGCCTGTACCTGATGTTCAATCCGTTTGGAGCCGCCATAGCCCTGCCGTGGGTCCTCGCGGTGCTGGCTCTGATCGGTGGGATTGCCGCCATCGCTATGTCCTTCCAGATGAAGAGTGCGGGCGAAGAGGCCATTAGTGGGCGCATGACGCCTCGGGCAGCCTAGCGCGGCGCGACAATCGGTTGAGAGTATCAAGCAGATGAAAGCCCGCCGCAACGGCGGGCTTTCATCATCCGCGGCAAGCCCTAGCGGCGATTGCGCGCCCGAGACCACCAGACGGCGCCGACGACCGCTCCAAGAACACCAAGCACGACGATGGCCAGAAGAGTCTTAGACAGCCCACCGCCGGCCGAATCCGCCGCGGCCTCCCCGTCACCGCCGATCGTCTTGGCCACGCTCGCCATGCTCGTGACCGGCACGGCGACCCCGGCTTTCTCCGCGAGTTCCTCAGGCGCCGAGCGATACTTCAGCGCCGCCTCGACCGTCACCGGCCCGCCGTCCGGGACCGCCAGTTCGTACTCCTGCGTCACCGACTCCTGCGGCGGGATCCTGTCGTCTTTGTAGATCGCCACAGCGTCCCACAGCTCAGCCGGGTAATTCCCCTTCTTGTCCTTCAGCACCGTCCCGAAGTCGCGACGCTCGGAGAGGATCTCTCGTCCACCGCTGTCGAGCGCCTTGACCTCGAGCCACATCTGACGGACCTCGGTCAAGCCGGTCGGCAGGTAGTGACCCGCCCCGACGTTCGTGACTCTGACTTCGATCTTCGCCTTCTTGCCCACCTCAGCCGACCTCGGCACGTCGAGCTCGAGCTTGGCGGCCGCCTTCAGGTTCGCCTGAGCCGCCTTAGGATTGCCGAGGGCAACGTTGCCTCCGACGAAGGACATATCGTAGATATCCTCTCGCTTCGGCCCGCCCATCGCCGCCTGGCCCGGCCTTGGCTTCGACGGCCCCGGTCCGGGCGTCATGTGGCAATCCTGGCATACGATTCCTGCCTTGGCGTACGGACTGGCCTTCCACTCGGTGTAGGTGGCCTCCAAGTGCATCCCGTTGACCGGATGATCCACATTGTGGCACATACCGCAGAACTCCGCCCTGGTGTGATGCCGCGAGTACTCCGCCAGATGTATGAACGCCTCAGGGTCCTTGATCTGCGCCCGCTTCGTGCCGTCGGGGTTCACCACATACGACGCGTTGCCCAGCGGCACGCGCGTCCCCTGCACCTGATGGCAGAAGTCGCAGAAGACCCCCTGACGGGAAGCGGCGCTGATTTGCTCCAGCGCGCCGGGGTCCTCACCGCCCATCGTGGCGACAGGACCATGGCAGGAATCGCAGAATGGAGCGAGAGCGCCCTTCGTGGCGGCAATCGCGTCGGCTCGCTTCGCTCGGTAGATCGGGTCGCTCAGCGCCTTCGCATGCATCGTCGGCGTCCACTCGTCAATCATCTCTTGATGGCACAGGCAGGCCATCGACGGCTTAAACTCGTTGGCCTGGATCTTTTGCAGTCCAAGCACGGGAGCGGCGGTGGCAAGAATCGTCCCGAGCACGGCAATGGCGACAAGTGGCTTCTTCACGATGCTGGTCCCCCTTTGAAAGCACCTAGCTTGCTGAGGTCGGTACCCGCAACGCGGAACGTTCAAACGGTCTAGGCCAGGACGCATGCGCAAGGTGGGAGGCGGTCGGCCCGTTGCGGAGTCGCTTCGCGGTGGGCCGGGCCGACGGGAGGAGGCCGGGGGGACGCCCAGCGAACCCTATTGTATAATGTTCGCCGTGCGTGACCGGCACGAACCACATATGCCGGAGAGATGGCCGAGCGGCTGAAGGCACTCGCCTGCTAAGCGAGTAAGGGGTTAATCACTCCTTCGAGGGTTCGAATCCCTCTCTCTCCGCCCGTGACCGCAGGGGGCTGCCTTGAAAGAACGCTGGCGCTCATTCTTGCCCTACTTGGAGATCGTGGCGATTCTGGTTGCCAGCATCGCGGCGATAGCCCTTGTGCATCTGGAAATTCTGCCGGAAAACATCGAGATCTCCTTCATCCTCCTCCTGCTGGCCGTTCACACGCTCCATGAGATCACCAACGGCGAAGAGGTACGTCGTGACGTGGAGACGCTCAAGGAGCGCGCCACTGTGCCTGCGTCCGACCTTGTCCTCGTCAAGCCGGCCGACATCGCCAGGCGCACGAAGGAGTTCGGGCTGCGCAACACCGGCGAGGACTGGTGGTTCAATGCCTGCCCAACCATGTTTCGCTCCCAGGAAGTCTTCGACACCCTGGTGAAGTCGTCGATGCTCAATCCGAAGACGACCCGTATCTTCTTCGTTCTGAGCCCCTCGATGAAGGACGCGTGGCAGCGCGACGTGGCGCCGAAGATCGAGCGGAGCAAGGGCCGCGAGAAGGTCCAACCGGTGCTGTGGCGCGAGATAGACGAGGGTATCGCCTTTCGCACGATCGACGTCGATGCGCTCACGAGCGCCAAGGAGGCGCTACTGACGGTGTGGGGCGAGCCGTTCATGATGGAACAGGCCGGTGAACGCGGTACCGCGCGCATGCCTCGCTATGTGATTCACGTTCGCAGTGATTCCGAGCTGCTCGTTCGCCTCAGCGACTTACTCGATAGACACCGGCTCGACGCCGCCCTCCAGCGGTAGGTCGGCACCAGCTCGACGCCGCCATCCGGCGGCAGGGATGCTCGCCGATACACCATGGTTCTCACCCGGCCCGACTGGGTATACTTGCCAGAACTATCCCGCTCCGGCAGCCGCGGGCAGACCGATTCCCGATGCTGGAGGGGCAGGTGCGATTCCCCGCAAGGAACAGACACAACTGGTGGGCCACAACGATCAAAGCTCTCATCGCCGTGTCAATCGTGCTCGATGCAATCGTCGCCGTGCTTCGCGTCCTGACCCGGCCGCTGTGGTGGTTGAGGAGCCGTCCACGCGTTTCACAAGTGCACAAGCGGCCTCCGCTCGCCGAGACCTAGCCGCCGCCAACCCGCCCCGCTCGCCCGCCCGCCCGACGCGACTCTCGCCACGCGGGGCGGACGACTAGACTACCCTTGTCGGTCGCGCTTGCGTCCGATATAGAGCCAAACATCTCGGGGGAGGGTACATATGGCTTCTGCTTCTTCACGCATGTCCGCAAGAGGGTGGGCCGTCACACTGGCCGGGACCGGCATCAACCTTGCGCTGGGTGTCCTCTACACCTGGAGCGTCATCGCGAAGATCCTCACGGATCCGGCCAAGGGCTGGGGCATGAGCGCCGAGGCTGCATCGATACCGTATGCCGTGGCCTGCGGAGTCTTTGCGCTGATGATGGTCTTCGCCGGGCGCGCTCAGGATCGGCTCGGACCCAGAATCGTCGCAACAATCGGGGGCGCGCTGATCGGCGCGGGCATGATCCTATCCAGCTTCGCGAGCAAGGGCGACGCCGCGCTGATGATCGCCGGCTTCGGGATTCTCGGCGGTACCGGCATCGGCCTGGGCTACGCCGCGGCGACACCTGCGGCGGTCAAGTGGTTTCCGGCATCCAAGAAGGGGCTTATCACTGGGATCGTCGTCGCGGGATTCGGTCTGGCGTCGGTCTACACGGCGCCGCTGACGAAGACGCTGCTTGGCGCGTTCGGCATCAACTCGACCTTTCTCTACTTGGGCGTTGGCTTCTTCGTCGTTACCGTTCTGCTTGCGCAGCTACTGAACAATCCACCGGTGGGCTATCAGCCCGAGGAGAGCGCCCGCAAGAACCAGGCCGACACGGCAGTCATCCCCAAGCGGCAGTACGACTGGCACGAGATGCTCAAGACTCCGCAGTTCTACCTGCTCTGGATCATGTACGCCTTCGTTGCCTTCGCCGGTCTGATGATCATCGGCCATATGGCTAGGATCGCTGCGGCGCAATTGCCGCCGGTGCTGGAAGGCGGCAGGCCCGTCATCGACGCGGCCACCGGGCTCCCCAAGAAGGCCGACCTAGGCTTCCTGCTCGTGGCGGTGCTGGCGATCGGCAATGCGATCGGCCGCGTTGCCGCTGGCGTGATCTCGGACCGGCTGGGCCGACCGCGCACCATGCTCTTCGTCTTCCTGCTCCAAGCTGCGATGATGGGTGTGCTCGCGATATCGGATTCGATCGTGCTGCTGCTCGTCGCTTCGGCGTTCGTCGGTTTCAACTATGGTGCGAACCTGACGCTGTTTCCCGCGGCCACAAACGACTACTACGGCACGAAGAACTTCGGGGTCAATTACGGCCTGGTCTTCACTGCGTGGGGCGTCGGAGGCGTCTTCGGGTCGATCGTCGCCGGAAGGATAGTGGACGCGACGGGAAGCTACGCCGGCGCATACGGCGCGGCCGCCGTGCTCTGCATCTTGGCGGCGGCGATGTCGTTCATCGCCAAGGCGCCGGCTGAGGCGACGGTCGAGGAGCCGAGACTGGCACAGCGAGCGACCACGTAGTATCGTCCCGAAGCATGGAGGACAACACTTCCCAGCTCTGGGACGAGTTCTGGCGCACCGAGACCTCGCCCGAGCAGGACGCGTTCGACCTCGCCAAGGAAGAGCGCGACATCAGATGGCAGCGAATCGAGCGAATCGTGCGCGAGCGGTTCGCTGCGGCCGGCAATCTCGAATCGCGCGATGAGCCTAGCTCCGCGCACGATCGCGACGCGCCCAGCACCCCCGGCTCCTTCGCCGACCTCAAGGTTATCGAGATCGGCGCCGGCGCCGGCACGAACGCCGCCTTGATGGCGAGGCGCGGCGCGAAGGTCACCGTGCTTGACTACTCCAACTCCGCGCTCGCACGATCGCGACGCTTCTTCGAGCGGAACGGCGGCGTCGCCGAGTTCGTGAAGGCGGATGCTCTCGCGCTCCCCGCCGAGCTCTGCGGACGGTTCGATATCGCCATGTCCTTCGGTCTGACCGAGCACTTCACGGGCGAGGACCGGCCGGCCATCAACCTGGCCCACCTCGACCTGCTGCGACCAGGCGGCATCGCCTTCATCGCCGTGCCTAACAAGTGGAACCCACCCTATCGCCTGTACAAGTTCATCTCCCAGGCGATCGGTCGTTGGGCCGTCGGGGAGGAACACCCGTACTCCCGTGCCGAGTTTCGTCGCATTCTCGTCAAGCACCCCGACATCGACCACGTCTTCTTCGGCGACTCGTTCGCCGCCTCGTTCCACTTCGTCAATCCCTTCAAGGCCTATCGCAAGCTGCGCGGGCTGCCCGAGCCAACGGACATCTCGCGTCTTAGGCGGCAGCGCGGCACCCTCCTCGACCCCTACTGCAGCTACTCGCTCGTCTTGGCCGCCTGGCGCAAGTGACGACCTCGCTCCCTGCTTGGCAGGACTGTCACGCGCGGGGCGGAATACGGTTGGCTAGACCCGCGAAAACGAGATCGCGCGATTGCAGCCGTTCGCATGCCGACCGTCAGGAGGCCGTCCGTGGAAGAGTCCCTCGCCTTCATCTTCATGCTCGCCCTGTTCGGAGCAGGATTCGTTCTCTTTGTCGCCATCATCTCCATCAAACAGGTCAACGAGTACGACCGCGGCGTGAAGTTCATGTTCGGCAAGTACCACGGCATCATGGAACCGGGCTGGCGCATCATCATCCCCGTCATCCAGAGCTGGCGTCGCGTCGACATGCGCGTGAGGGCCGTCGACGTACCCCACCAAGAGGCGATCACCGGTGACAACGTCTCCGTCGGCGTTAACGCGGTTCTGTACTATCGCGTCGCCGACGCCAAGCTGGCGGTGATCCGCGTGGAAGACTTCTACTACGCCATCTCGCAGCTCGCCCAGACGACGATGCGCAACGCCGTTGGCGAGGTCGACCTCGACGAGTTGCTCATCGAGCGCGAGAGGGTCTCGGAGCGAATCAAGGAGATCGTCGACAAGGCGTCGGATCCGTGGGGAATCAAGGTCGAGGCCGTCGAGCTGAAGGACATCATCTTGCCCGAGGAGATGAAGCGAGTCATCGCCAAGCAGGCCGAGGCGGAACGCGAGAAGCGCGCGGTGATCATCAAGGCGGAAGGCGAGGTTGCCGCGGCGGATAACATGGCCAAGGCCGCGGCGATTCTCTCAGCCGTCGACGGCGCGCTGCATCTTCGGACGCTGCAGTCGGTCAACGACTTGGGCGCCGATCAATCGAACACGGTGATTCTCGCCCTGCCGATCGAGGTGCTGAGGGCAATAGAGGGACTGAGCGGTGTCGCGGCGCGGTTCCGCGGGGGGACTGGGTAGGTGGTCATGAGCGAAGGGTATCCCCACACCGTGCGGCAAAGCTCCCGCGCCAAGCGAGCGCGACTCACCGTATCTCCGCGTCAGGGACTCGTCGTGGTGATCCCGACGGGATACGACCGCAGCCGGGTGCCGGCCCTCATCGAAGGGAAGAGAGCCTGGCTGGACAAGACTTTTCGCACGATCGAGGCGCAACGCGACTCGATCGAAGACGAATGCTGCGGGGGTCTGCCGCGCATCCTTCGGCTGCGCAGCATTGGCGAGGAGTGGTCCGTCGACCACGAGCCGGGGGATTCGGACCGGCTGACCCTGCGCGAGACGGACGGCGCCAGGCTCGTCATCACCGGAGACACCTCGGACGTCACGGTCTCCCACGAGGTCCTGGCCCGGTGGCTGAAGCGCAAGGCGCGACATCACCTCGGGCCGTGGCTACGAGACGTCGCGGACGAATGTGGCTTTGCCGTGCGCGACATCTCCGTGCGGCTGCAGCGCACCAGGTGGGCCAGCTGCTCCAAGCACGGGCGCATCAACCTGAACGTCAAGCTGCTCTTCCTGCCCAGGGAGCTGACCGACCACGTCCTGCTCCACGAGTTGTGCCACACCGTGCACCTGAATCACTCCAAGGCCTTCTGGCGGCTTGTGAGCAAACATCAGCCGGACCACAAACAGAAGGACACGGAGTTGCGGGCGGCGTGGCGCTATGTGCCGGCTTGGCTCGACACACGATAGTCTAGCGGCCACCTGGTGCGTGCCGCTGGACGCCTGATTGCACGGCCGGGGCCTGCGCGCGAGGCCGCAGGCTGGACAAACCAGCACTGACGAGGTAATTTACCTTGGCGGCGGATGAGCTGAAGCCGCCGAGAACCGAGCGCCAGTAGCTCAGCAGGATAGAGCGTCCGGCTACGAACCGGGAGGTCGGGGGTTCGAATCCCTCCTGGCGCGCTAGGTCAACAGGGGTGTCGAGTCAATCGGCGCTGTTCCACTCAGGGTCGCGGGGGATCTGAGTCGGCATGGTTGCGTGTGAGAGATCGCATTGCTTTCCGCGGCGGTCACCAGCCTATCCGCTGCTTGTTCGAAGTGATCAGGCGGTTCGCCTGCTCGCCCGCCTTGTTGGCACGTCAGCCGTTCTATCCGCTCTCATTCTCTGCGCGACTCCGGCGACCTCCCTCGCCTACACCCAGATCCTGGCCACCGGGTACAACGGCTACGGCGAGAGCAACGTGTCAAGTTGGCGATACATCGTGGAGGTGAGCGCGGGCAGTCTTCATACCGTGGGCCTCAAGGCGGACGGTACCGTCAGAGCGACGGGATACAACGGCGACGGCCAGTGCAATGTCTCCGCGTGGAGAAACATCAAGCAGGTTTCCGCCGGATACAGCCACACCGTGGGCCTGCGACGTGACGGTACGGTCGCGGCGACAGGTGACAACGCTTTCGGACAGTGCGACGTCTCCACCTGGCGGAACATCAAGCAGGTGGCCGGCGGCGGCGCCCACACCGTGGGCCTGAAGTCAGATGGCACCGCAGTAGCGACCGGAAGGCACTTCGAGAAACAGTGCGCCGTCGACGCCTGGACGCACATCACTCAGGTTGACGCGGACAACTACCACACCGTGGGTCTGGAATCGAGCGGAACCGTTGTGGCTGTGGGAGACGGCACGTACGGTCAGTGCAGCGTCTCGGGATGGCGAGGCATCTTGCAGGTGGACGCGGGCGCCGACTACACGGTGGGCCTCGAATCGACGGGGACTGCTGCGGCTGTGGGAGACGCGAGATACGACCGATGCAACCTCTCCGGATGGCGAAACATCAAACAGGTGGCCGCTGGCGGCTCCCACACGGTGGGCTTGAAGTCAGGCGGCACTGTGGTGGCCGTCGGCTCGAACAACACCGGGCAGTGCAACGTCTCCGCATGGAGAGGTATCCAACAGGTTGCCGCTGGGCCTGAGCGAACCCTGGGGATGAAGAAGCCCCAGGTGTACTTGTCGCGTCCCTGGACCTATCCGGCCTCGATAGGGCACGGCCGCGGCTTCTATATCTACGGCTTTCTGCGACCCTACCACTCCGGTTCGACGAGGATCTACTTCTACCGGCTCACTACTAGAAGGTGGCGTGGCCGGGTCTATCGAGGGTGGCGCTTGGTCGGGCGGCGCTACGCGCCCAACTACTGGCACAAAGGGAACACTCTGTACCGCCTGCCGTGCGCCCTGGCCTACGCCGGCTACTACCGCGTTCGAGCATATCATTCCGATGCCGGCCACTACCCGACTTGGAGCACCATGAGAACACTCCACGTGGAGTAGGCGGCATCCCACCAATCCGACCAGGCACCACGGGCCGACCGGCTGCCCGCCGAGAACGCCGGTCAGGACTACGACTGGACCCTCAGAGGCTGCCCGAAGGAGATCTCCACGCTCCTTTCAACGCGAATACCGTAAGAATCCGTCCCTTCCCCCGACCTACCTATCGTAAGACCGTCACCAAGCATACCGCCGCATTGGCGGCGGAACAGAGGGGAGGAGGGGTGATGATGTCGAGGACTCCAAACGCGATGAAGCTCATCGCAACGTGGACTGTCGTGCTCGCAATGGGTGCGTCCGCGCTCGCAACCTGCGCGGGGATCATGCTCCAGACACGAGACCGCGACCGCGATCAGCTCAAAGACGGCAGCTGTCAGACTGCGAAGCTGCAGATTCGCGATCGAGATCGGCTGCGCGACGGCAGTTGTCAGACAGCGAAACTGCAGACTCGCGACCGTGACCGCGATCAGCTCAAGGACGGCAGCTGCAACGTCTAGCCACGCGAACGACATCCGCTTTCGCGGGCGCAACGCTGGACCGCTCAGGGCGGGACCCGGTCGCTGAGCCACTCGGCGATCGAGCCCCGCCCCGCGCCCGCGACCTCAACGGCTTCCTCCGCCTCCGTCCATGTCCCCACCCGCTCGACACCACACCTGCCACAGCGATTCCTACGAATCGAGTACGCCCGAATGTAGACTATTCGGGTCTGGCCAAAAGGACTATCATGATCTCTGAGCAGCGTACGCGCGACGGGGGAGTTGTGCAGGGCACACAGCACAAGGAGTCGCCGAGGCGTCCCGCGTGGGATCGCTACTTCGACCAGGTTGTTGGCGGCGTCGCCGACGGTATCATCATCGTCGACGAAAGCTGTCACATCCTGCACGCCAATGAGGCAGCCGAGCGACTGTTCGGCATGTCAAAGGCCCAGCTGATCGGAAGATGCTGTGACGACCCCGGCTGGAAGCTCTCCTCTCCCGATGGAACACCCCTCGCGGGCGAGCAGCTTTGTTGCTACCGAGCGCTGAAGATCGGCGAGACCTCGCGACACCTCGAGCAGACCATCACTCGACCGGACGGCAGCACGGTCACCGTGTTGGTCAGCGCATCGCCGTTGCGCGACGATGAGCGCCGCATCACCGGAGCGATCAACTCCTACACCGACATCACCGAGCTCAAGCAAGCGGAGCAGGCCCTGCGACAAAAGGACGAGCACAACCGGTCTCTGCTGCGATTGTACGCGCTGCTTGGGCAGGCGAATTCTTACACGGCGATCGTCGAAGCGCTGCTGTCGGAGATACCGTCAGCGCTCGGGTATGAGAGCGTCTGGCTCCAGCTGGTCAGAGAGGACAGCGACGACCTGCTCCTGCTGGATGCGGGCGGCCCCGCCGAAGAGGCCGTGAAGAAGCTGCTCCAGATGGATGAGCGGCTTCGGCTGAGGGTGGGTGACGATGAGTTCCTCATCCTGCCGATGACCGACGATCCCTATCTCAAGACGGCCGTCGCGACTAAGGGCATCCACGTCGTGGAGGACGCACGCACCCATCCGCTGACCGACAAGAAGATTGTCGAGGCCATCGGCAACCGCACGATTGTCGCGGTCCCATTGGTGCTGGCGGATAGGAGGCTAGGCGTCTTCTCGGTGGGCACGTTCGGCGATGAAGGCGTCCGTCCGCCGAGCGAAACGCAGCTTGACTACCTCACCGCGCTCTCCAACCACGTGGCTGTGGCCGTTGACCGCGTCCGCTTCCTCGGTGAACGCCGCGCGGCCGAAGAGGCGTTGCGCGAGAGCGAAGCGTACAGCCACTCGCTGCTGCGACTGTACGAGACGCTCGGACAGGCCAACTCCTATAGCGCGATCCTCCAAGCGCTCTTGGGCGAGCTGCCGAGAACGCTCGGCTATGGGAGCGCCGGTCTGCTGGTGCTGGACGAGGGCGGCACCAGGGCGCGGCTACTGGAGGCCAAGGGCTCGATTGAGAAGGCGGCCGATAGCATCTTGAAGCTGGGCGAGGAGTTCCGAGCACGGACGGAGGACGAACAGTTCTTGGTCCTTCCGATAGGCGATGATCCGTTTCTGAAAGAGATCGTCGAAGCGGCGCACATCGTTGTGGTCGAGGACGCACGGACCGACCCTCGCACGAACAAGGAAATCGTGGCCGCCACCGAAAACCGCACGATCATCAACGTCCCCCTGATGCTGGCGGGCAAGAAGTTGGGCATCCTCAACACAGGGACCTACGGCGACGATGAAGGGGTCAAGCCGCCGACCGAGCGTCAGCTCGAGTACCTGGCCGCCATGGCGAATCACGTCGCCGTCGCCATGGACCGCGTCCGCTTCCTCGCCGAGCGGCGCAAGGCGGAAGCCGCCTTGCGCGAGAGCGAGAGCAGGCTCCGAGACATCATCGGCAATACGAACGCCATCATCTACTTGAAGGATCTGGACGGCCGCTTCCTTCTGGCAAACGACCAGTTCGCAAGGTTGTTCGGGACGAACGAACACGAGATTGTCGGCAAGACCGGCTACGACGTCTTCCCCTCGACGGACATGGCGCTCGAGCTCGACGAACGCGAGCGGCACGTTCGGGAGACCGGGAAATGGTTTGGGAGGGACGAGACTATGCGAACGCCGCTGGGCGAGCGCACCTACTCGTCCGTCATGTTCCCGCTCCGGGACTCATCGGGGGCGGTATACGCGGTCTGTGGAGTCTCGACCGACATCACCGAAGCCAGGCGCGCCCAGGAGGAGCTGCGCAAGAAGGATCGCGCGATCCGCCAGGCCTACGTCGACGTTATCGCGGCCGTTACCGGCAACAAGCTCATCTTGATGACGTCCGAGGAGATCAAGGAGGCGCTGGGCGTGCTCGTGACGAAGCCCCGGCGCATCGGCTCTTACCGATCGCTGGCGCGGGCCAGGGCGGAGATCCGCACCGCCATCGCCTATCACTTCCCCGAGATCAGAGGGACGATGGACTTCATCGTCGGCGTCTGCGAAGGACTGACAAACGCCGTCAAGCACGGGGGAAGCGGGCGATACGAAGTGCGTCGCCGTAACTCCACGGCGCAGGTGGTCATCAGCGACAGGGGACCGGGAGTCGACTTCACCACGGTGCCCAAGGCCACGCTCGAGGCCGGATTCTCAACGCAGGGCACGTTGGGTGTAGGCTTCACAATCATGCTTGAGATGAGCGACCGCGTTCTGCTTTCAACCGAGCCCGGAGGGACGACGCTTGTGTTGGAGTTGAGCAGCTAGAAGCGTGCGGTTTCAGCGCACTCAGGCACAGACAGCAGAGCTCGGCGCTGTACACGTTGGTCGTCTTGCACCTTGGGCACGTCCTCATTTCCACACCTTCCTCACGTGAATAGCTGCCGACCTTAGGTGTATCGGCTTCGCGTCCTGGGAAATAAAGGAAAGACCGCGCCGCCTCAGGCTCGAGTCCTCCGGTGCAGGAGTTCGGCGTCCCCGGCGGAGAAGATAGTCGCCACCGGAATGGCGCACGATAGGAGGGCGGCCATGAGACAACGGCGCTGGCAGATACTGCTCGGATCGGCTTTGGTTTTGCTGTCGGTCATGCTCTACGCGCTGCACTACGCCATCTTTCACGACGCCCATCACATCTTCATCTATATGCTCGGCGACCTCGCCTTCCTGCCGCTCGAGGTTCTGTTGGTGACCATGGTCATCCACGAGCTGCTCAATCAGCGTGAGAAGCGGGCGATGCTGGACAAGCTGAATATGATCATTGGCGCGTTCTACAGCGAGGTCGGCACGTCGCTGCTGGCGAGGGTCTCCAACGCCGACCCGGGACTCGATGCGATCAGGAAGGATCTGCTGATCGCCACCGATTGGCCCGACACGGAGTTCTTGCGTGTTCGCGGCGAGCTCGGAGCCTATGACTACCGGATAGACTCCTCCAAGGTCGACCTCGTCTTTCTGCGCGACATGCTCGTGTCGAAGCGCGACTTCATGCTCCGCCTGCTGGAGAACCCGAACCTTCTGGAGCATGAATCATTCACCGAGCTGCTGTGGGCCGTCTTCCATCTGACCGAGGAGCTGGAGGCCCGCGACGACCTGACCGGGGTCGACGGGGTCGACAGAGAGCACCTGAGGGGCGACATCGAGCGGGCCTACGGGCTTCTGTCCCGCGAGTGGTTCTCATACATGAGGCATCTCAAGAACAGCTACCCTTACCTCTTCTCGCTCGCGCTGAGAACGAATCCATTCGATCGCGAAGCCTCCGCGGTGGTTGTGTAGGGGTACAACTAGACCCAGCATCCGGCGGAAGGGACAGCTATGCAGGAGTCGTTGAAGCTCGTGATTGACCGGCTCTCGCTCCTTTTTGAAGTGGCCGGCAGCGGGATCATCCTGGGTGGCTTCATCGTCGCGATCTGGTCGGCAGCGAAGATGGCCATGGCCCGGGGGGACGGGCGAGGCATCTATGACAAGGTCCGCAGCGTCTTCGGCAGAAGCGTGCTGCTCGGGTTGGAGGTGTTTGTCGCGGCCGACATCATTCGAACCGTGGCGGTGGAGCTGACGCTTCAGAACCTCTACGTGCTGGCCTTGCTCGTTCTGATCCGAACGTTCCTGTCATGGTCGCTCGACGTCGAGCTCGACGGCGTGCTTCCCTGGCAGAAGCGCCGGCTGGAAGATGAAGAACGACTGCGCGGCGTGGCCACGCGGTCGCGCGACTAGTCCCGGCCGGCGGCAGACCCCTGTCTGCCGCCGATTCATGCCCGAGACACGGTAGACCTAGGCTGCCCGCGCCGCCTTGTTGGCCTCCTCCTTGAGAACCTTGGCGTCAGCCTTGATCTCCTTCTTCATGGTCTTGGCCGCCCTGGACGTCAGCCGCTCCATGCCCCGCTCAATCGTGGGCTCGCCCACGAAGATGATGCCGGCCTCACCCTCATCGAGCATCTCGCCCAGCTCTCTGATGTCCCGGCGCGGCAGACCCACCGCAACGTGCGCCACGAGCGCGCCCAGACCCGCGCCGACGCCGGCCAGCAGCAGCATCGGGGGCCACAGCAGACCAAAGAGCGCGCCGACGATGGCTCCCGCGGTCGCGTTGCGAGCGCGGATCGTCTCGTCTGTGTCGAGAATCTTGACCCTGCCCCCCTCCTCTTTCTCAAACAGAGCCGCTTCGTAATGGCCGATGAACTTCTCCTTATGTAGAGTCTTGATGTCGTGGAAGTCCTCCTGCGCCGTCTCGAGATTCGCGTACTGAGCTCCCAAGACGACAAAACCCTCTCCTTCTGCCATGCTTCTTCTCCTCCTTCGCGTAGAACCACTCGTCCATCCGTGCCTCACGTGTGCCCCACAGCGTTCATGCCTAATCGGAGGGAGCAGAGATGGCGCCCCTTGAATCGACAAGCAACCTGCGCGGGTGCTAGCATCGAAGCATTCCTGTTGCGTGTCCGGTCGGAATCCGTCTCAGCGGGGAGGGATATCGTGGCGCGAGCGTTTGGGAAGTCCCCGGGGCGCTGGCTAGTCGTCATGGTCGCGTCTCTGTCGGCGATGGCCATGGTTGCCGGGTATGCGTGGGCCTACAAGCAGCCCGAACCCGGCCGCGGCACACGCGTTGCGCCGCGACTCGCCGCCGCGCCGAAGGCCCAGAAGCCGGCCGGCCGCCTCAACACCACGCTCGACCGGCTCGTCCGCCGCCGCGCCGCGGGCGGAACGGAATCCGCGCGTCTCTTCGCCCGAGAGCACGCGCTGGATGTCTCCGGCGACACCGTCGTCGTAGTCGTCGAGGCGGCCAAGGGAAAGAGCCCCGCAGCTCGCACGGCGATCAAGCACTCGGGCGCCGCCATCCTGCGCAGCTACGGCAATCTGATCAAGGCGCGCGCGCCAATCTCGAAGCTGGCGGCGCTTTCGGTCTCCGACGGCGTCAGCGCCGTCCGTCCTCCCATAAGGCCGGCGCCTGATATCACCAGCGAAGGCGTGACCGAGACAGGGGCCGATCGGTGGCATGCCGTGGGAAACAACGGCGCCGGCGTCAAGGTGGGTATCATCGACGCCGGCTTCATCGGCTACCCGGCCATGCTCGGGACGGAGCTGCCCCCCAGCGTCACGACTTGGGGCGGAAGCGCCGGTGGAGATGAGAACGGGGGCTCCGAGCACGGCGCCGCCGTGGCCGAGGTCATACACGACGTTGCCCCCGGCGCGAGTCTCTATCTGGCTCGTATCGAAGACGACGTCGAACTCGGGTTGGCGAAGGATTGGATGAAAGCGCAGGGCGTCCAGGTCATCAATCACTCGATGGGCTGGTTCGGTACCGAAGGCGGCAACGGCTCGGGTCCCATCAACACAATCGTCAACGACGCGGTGGCAAACGGCATCTTCTGGGCCAACTCCGCCGGCAACGACCGGAGGCGCCACTGGATGGGCGACTTCACCGATACCGACATGAACAACTACATCAACTGGGACGGAACGGGCTGGGAGCTCAATACGTTCGGGGCCTACGAGGGCTGGCCGATAGTCGGGCACCTGTGGTGGAACGACTCTTGGACGAATGCTTCACAAGACTACGATCTGTACCTGTATTGGTGGAACAGCGGCACCGAGGAGTGGGAAGAAGTCGATGGCTCTGCGAACGTTCAGGACGGATCGGCCGGCCGCACGCCTCACGAGGCGATAGGCGTCTACGCCCCGGCGACGGGCATCTACGGCTGGGTAATCCACAGGTGGTCGGCCACCCAGACCAACGTCGACTTCGACCTCCACTCTTGGTATCAGGACCTCGACGAGCCGCTCAATCCAAACGGCCACTTCTTCGACCACGCGCGCAGCATCTCGGTGCCCGCCGACAACAACTCCAACGGATTCATGGCCGCGGCGGCCATCGGCCGCGCAACCGGATACGCGCAAGAGGACTACAGCTCGGAGGGGCCGACCCGAGACGGCAGGACCGCTCCGGAGATCGCCGCTCCTTCGGACGTGCTCAATTCGGTGTACGGCACATTCCCCGGGACATCCTCATCGAGCCCTCATCTCGCCGGCGCGGTCGCCGTCATCAAGAGCGCGGCGACCACCTGGACGGCGCAGGACATGGAGGCCCACTTCGAGGCCAACGCCGGCGATCTGGGCACGCCCGGCGCCGACAACCAGTTCGGCAGCGGCCGGTTGTACATGTCTCCCACACCATTCACCCCGTCCGGCTCCATGGTCATCAACGGAGATGCGCCGTACGCAACCAGCGCCAACGTGACGGTGAATTCAGCGATAAGCGGGGCCAACTGGTTGCGTCTTCGCAACCTAGGCGGCGTCTGGAGCGGGTGGATGGGCTTCGCGTCGAGCAGCCCTTGGATGCTCAGCGCACAGGACGGCACAAAGACCGTCGAAGCGGAGTATCGCAGCATCTTCGGTTTCTCGGCGACCTACCAGGACACGATCGTGCTCGATGCCACGCCGCCTTCGGGCACGATGTCTCTGAATGGCGGCGCCACGCATACGAACACGGCGGCCGTTGCCGTCAACTCCGCGGTGACCGGTGCGAGCGAGATGCGCTTCAGAGACTCCGGCGGCGCGTGGGACGGATGGGAGAGCTACAGCGCCGCCAAGTCGTGGGTGCTGCCGGGCGGCGACGGCACTAAGACGGTCGAGGCCGAATACCGGGACGCGGCGGGCAATACGTCGCCGCTCTCCGACGACATCGTCCTCGATACCGCGGCCCCGATCGGAACGATGACGATCAACGACGATGAAGGCCACACGACAAGTCACGACGTGACGATCACGTCCTCGGTCGCGGGCGCCGATGAGATGCGGCTGAGGAACCCGGGGGGCGCCTGGAGCAGTTGGGGCTCCTACGCCGACGCGAAACCCTGGACGCTGCCCGCTCCCGACGACACCAAGACGGTGGAGGCCCAGTATCGCGATCTCGCGGACAATACGCTGCCGCTCTCCGACACCATCCTGCTCGATTCGACTTCGCCTTCCCCGCCGGGCGGTTTCAGCGCCACGCCCGGTGACGGCAGAGTCGACCTGGCCTGGACGCGGCCGCCCGAGCCCGACTTCGACGTTCTGAGGGTTCTGCGCTCCGACACGAGCTGGGCGACAAGCCCCACCGACACCGTCGGTCAGACGCTCGTCGTCGACGACACGTCCACGGTCGAGTCCTTCTTCGACATATCCGTCTCCAACGGAACGACCTACTTCTACAGCGCGTACTCACGCGATCAGCGGGGCAACTGGAGTGGTGGCGCGCATGCGTCCGCGCTGCCGCGTGCGCCCACGACAACCACCGCGACGACGTCGCGGGCGCTCGTGCTCTACGGCGACCCGGTCATCGTCTCGGCGACGCTCACCGACCCCGGCGGGCCGCTGGTCCTGATGCCGGGCATGGAGGTATGGGGTAGACCGCTGACGGGAGGAGCCTGGACCAAGCGGGCCGACGCGCCCTACGATCTTGTCACGTCGAGCTACCGGGCAGCGGTGCCCTGCACCCGCAACACGTACCTGAAGGCCAGATTCACCGGAAGCGCGCTGCATACGCCGAGCGAGTCCGCCGAGATGCTCGTTCGGTCTCGCGCCTGGCTCGGCCGTCCGTGGACGTACCCGCGCACGATCACCCACCAGCGCGCATTCTATATCTTCGGCTACGTCAAGCCACGCCACTCCGGCTATTCGAGGTTGTACTTCTACAGGAAAGTGGGCGGACAATGGCGCTTCTTGACGCAGCGACCGGCGAAGAACTACAACTACAAGACCTACAGTCGCTATCGGCTCAGGTATTGGGTACTCCGGCGGGGCTACTACTACGTGCGGGCCCTTCACTTCGATACGGACCACTACGGGACCTACGGCCCTGCGAGGGTCTTCTTCGTAAGATAGCCCGATCTAGGCGCATGCCTACTGCCGGCCGTCGCTCTTCCCTTCGCGCTTCAGCGCCTTCTGCTCGTACATGGCCGCATCCGCGACGCGCAGCAACTCGTCTAGCGAGACTGGATCGTCGGGATCGAAGGCTGCGACCCCCACGCTCGTGGCTAGATCGTAGGCACCGCCGCCCTTTTGCGAGCGCGATCGAAGCGCATCTTGAAGTCGGTGGGTGAACACTTCGGCGTTGTCCGGCAGAGCGTTGACTTCGAGGACGACGAACTCATCGCCACCAATCCTGCCGAGCAGATCGGCCTCGCGAAACGTATCCCTCAAGACCTGCGCCAGCTCAACGAGGGCCTCGTCGCCGGCGCCATGCCCACGCGTGTCGTTGATCTGCTTCATGTTGTCCAGGTCGAGATAGAAGAGTAGCAGCGGGGTCTTCGTGCGCCGGGCAACCTTCAGCTCGTGTTTCGCGAGCGTGACGAAGCCGCGCCGGTTGCACAGCCCCGTCAGCTCGTCGCGCAGCGACAGACTGCGTAGGGCCTCCGCCTGTTCGGCCAACCTCTTCTGAGCGAGAACCAGATCGCGGTTCGCCTCCTCCAGCTCGGCGTTCTTCTGCACCGCGGTCTCATACGTCGACAGCAAGAGGTTGATGATCTGTAGTCGCCGGGCCGTGATGTAGTATTCGTGCCCGGCGAAATCGATCATCACGCCGCCCATCACGCCCTCCTCCTCGCGACTTGCCGCTTCGAGGCTGAGGCGAATCCTCGAGACGAGGTAGTCCCGCTTGAACGGCTTCGGGATCAGGTTGTCCGCCCCGCACTCAAGCCCTCTGAGAATGTCCTCGGTCTCGGTCAGAGACGTCACGAGGACGACTGGGATTTGCTGCATCTTCGGGTCACGCTTGACTCGGCGACACAGCTCGTAGCCGTCCATTTCCGGCATGACGATGTCGCTGATGATGATGTCCGGATGTCTCTGCAGGATGAGCTCGAGCGCCTCGACGCCGTTGCCGCCGAGGCGAACGGTGCATCCCTCGTCCTCGAGAATGCTGGTGAGCTGCGCGGCGTGCAGACGCATGTCCTCGACGACGAGCACGTCCGCGTTGAGACCGCGATCGCCGGTTCTCGGAGCGACCGAGCCCCCGTGCTCGACCGTACTACGCTCGGCCTGTCCCCTCTGTTCCTCGTGCGACCGTCCCATGATGATCGTCCCCCGAAGCTCCCTCACGGCTGGGCGCGCGAATGTAGAGTCGCAGCCCGCCCGCATGACCGGTAGTTGCATCGACCGGGCGGCCACAATACTGAAGTCCATTGGTCCACAAATCCGATTGCCGGTCGACGGTGAGGGAGGCAACGGGCGACTTTGGCGCCGGACGGTAGGTCTCGCGTTCTATGTGACCGGCCAGAACTCGACTCTGTTGCGGCCCTTACGCTTGGCGTCGCGCATTGCCTTCTCGGCCATGTCGAGGACGTGCATCCCGCCTTCGGAGCCCCGGCCGCAGGCCGCCACTCCAGGGCTGACGGTAATGCGTGCGGGGGACATAGCCGCGTCGTGAGAGAAATCCGTCTCCATCACGCTGGTGCGTATGCGTTCAGCGACGCGTACCGCGTCGTCAAGTCCGGTCTCCGGCAGAAGGATCAGGAACTCCTCCCCGCCGTAGCGAACCGCCAAGTCCATCTCGCGAATCTGCTTCATGATCAGCGTGGCGACATCGACCAGAAGCTTGTCGCCGGCGGCTCTTCCGTGGCTGTCGTTGTACTTCCTGAAGTGGTCGAGGTCGAGCATGACTACGGAAAACGGGCACTTTCGCCGCCGGGCTCTGGCGGCGTTCTCTTCCAGCGCGATGCGCATGAGACGCCGGTTGGCGAGGCCGGTGAGTGGGTCGTAGAGGGAGAGATCCCTGGTCTCTTCGGAGAGGCGAGCCATCTCCAGCGCCGCGCCGATCCGCTCCCCCACCGAGGAGAGCAGCTTCAGACGTCGCGCTTCCGGCTCGGCGCCGGGCGGCTGGTGGAGATGGAGCACTCCGAGAGTCCGGTGCATCGCTTTGAGCGGGACGATCAGGTGAGCACTCGGCTTCGATGCCCCCGCCGGCGCCGTGTAACGTGGATCGGTCGATGAGTCGTGTGACGTCACGATTTCCGCCGTCTCGACAGCCAGGCCACACAGACACTCGCCCAGGCGCACTCCGGGACGGTCCGGGCGGATCGCGGGACAGGCGAACCGGTCTCGGGGCGAGGCGACGCGCAGGAAGTCACCGTCGACAGCGAGTATTGCCTGGTCCGTGTACTCGCGGAGGCCCTCAACGTCTGAGATGACCTCGAGTATGTTGCGCAGCAACTCGTCTCGATCAATGGCTTGCCCGGCCGAGCCGGAAACCGCGTAGATCGCTTCAAGCTCGGACTTGGTCAGCTCGAGCTCGCTGTGCTGACGGGAGAGTTGCTCCTTGACCTGGTCGTCGATGAGGGCATCCAGGCGATCCTCGCTACACGCCTGGGCCGCCCTTTCGGCGGCGGCCACGGCAAGCCAAAACCCCGCGTCCGGGCTCTGTCTGCCGGCGCCGTCAGAGCGAGAGCCAGCCTCTCGAGCCGATTGCCGCACCATGGGTGCCTCCTGGTCTACGTTCCCTGTCGTCCATTCCCAACTTCGACAACGACAAACCGCTTCGGCCGCGCGACCACTCAGGTCCAATGGGGTACACTGAAACAACTGCATGCGAGGCGGAAGGGAAGACCATGACACAGGCCAAGAAGGGTGACACCGTAAAGGTGCACTACACGGGCAAGCTGGACAGCGGCGAGGTCTTCGACACGTCGTCCGGCCGCGACCCACTGGAGTTCACGGTGGGCGCGAACCAGGTGATCCCCGGTTTCGAGGAGGCCGTCGTCGGCATGGCTCCGGGTCAGTCGGCAAGCACGACCATACCGGTCGACTCGGCCTACGGGCCTCGCCGCGACGATATGGTGCTCATGCTGGGCCGGGAGATGTTCCCCGCCGACATGGAGCTGGAGGTCGGCCATGTCCTACAGCTCCGCACGGAGTCGGGCGAGCAGTTCCAGGCCATGGTGATCGAGCTCGGGGAAGAGAAGGTTACGCTCGACGCGAACCATCCCCTGGCCGGCAAGGACCTGACGTTCGACATAGAGCTCGTTGAGATCAAGTAGCGACCGCGCCCGGTTGTGCTACCATATCGCCACTGCAGGCAGGGCAAGAGGTGTCATCAGTGGCAAACGATGATGGTCTCGCTAGGCTACGGCAACTCATCCTCGATCGCGCGGTCTCCTTCGGAGACGTTCAACTTTCCTCCGGGCAGGCAAGCAGATTCTACATCGACGGAAAGCAAGTGACGTTGTCCGCCGAGGGGGCGCTCCTGTTTGCCGAGTGTTTCCTGGCGACCAATCCCCCGGAAAGCTACGACGCCGTGGGCGGACCGACGCTCGGCGCCGATCCGATGGCCGCCGCCGTCAGCATGCTGTCGCAACAGCGCGGAACCCCGAAGCCCGCCTTCATCGTGCGCAAGGCGGCGAAAGAGCACGGGAAGATGCGGAGGATCGAGGGCCCGCTGGCCGACGGCGCGCGTGTCGTAGTCGTCGAGGATGTGATTACCAGCGGCAAGTCGGTACTGGAGGCAATCGACGCGCTCGAGGCGGAGAAGGGCTGCCGGATCGTGAAGATAGTCTGCCTCGTCGACCGGCAGCAGGGAGCCGAAGAGGCGTTCGCCAGGCGGGGATACAACTTCGAGCCGCTGTTTACTGCGGCCGAACTGGGGATACAGCGCTAGTCCGCCGGCAGGACCTCTTTGCCGCCACGCCGGCCTCCCCTCTCCCATGTCGGGGTTATCACATCAACCTGTTCGGCTATACTTCCACCTAGCAGTTTCTTCCTTACGATTGAGGAGGCGCCGTGGCCACGCAACCTGCTCCAAAGAAGGCAAACATCTTCGTCATCATTGTCGTCGCCGCGATCTTCATGTTCTTCACCGCGCTCGGCGCGATCGTCTCCTTCTACACGAACTACCTTTGGTTTCAGGAGGTCGGGTTCGTCTCCGTCTTCTGGAGAGAGCTCGGCGCCAGGTGGGCGATCGGCGCGATCTTCGGCGTCGTCTTCTTCATACTGCTCTATGTGAACATATGGCTGGCGCGGCACTTCGCGCCGATGTATCCGCCGCTGCAGATAGTCGAGGGCGCCGCGACGCCGTTCGGCAAGGGCGGGCAGGCTGTCTCGATCGAGGACCTGGTCCAGCGCGTGCGCGCTTCCATCGATCCCTACGTCAAGTGGCTCCTTCTCGGCATCGCCCTACTGCTGGCGATCGGACAGGCATCGGCGGCCTCGGAGAACTGGCTCGACTGGCTGCGCTTCGCCTACCAGGTACCCTTCGGCAAGACAGACCCTCTATTCAACCGCGATCTGGCCTTCTACTTCTTCACTCTGCCTGTCTATGAGTGGATCTATCAATGGCTGCTGTCGGCGCTCATCCTGACCACGATCGTCACGGCGATCGTCCACGTCTACGGTGGCGCTATCCGTTTCGCGACGGGCGTCGAGCGGTTCGCTCCGCACGTCAAAGGTCACTTGTCCGTACTGCTCGGCTTCATCGCGCTCGTCAAGGCGTGGGGCTACAACCTCGACATGTACCGGCTGCTCTACTCGCCGCGGGGAACGGTGACCGGCGCCAGCTACACCGACGTCAACGCGCAGCTGCCCGCGCTCAAGCTGCTCGTCGTCATCTCCGTGATCACGGCGGCCCTGCTCATCATCAACATCCGGTCCAAAGGGTTTCGCCTGCCCGTGACGGCGGTCGGGCTGTGGATCGCGGCTTCGGTGCTGGTGGGCGGCGTCTATCCGGCGCTCGTGCAGCAGTACCGCGTCGAGCCCAATGAGCTGCAGGCGGAGAAGCCCTACATCAAACTGAACATCGCGGCGACACAAGACGCCTACAACGTGGGCGACGTGAAGACGAGCCAATTCCCGGCCTCAACGAATCTGACCGCGGCCGACTTGGTCGAAGACAGCGCCACGATCAATAACATCAGGTTGTGGGATCCGTCCACGCTGAAGAAGACCTACAGCCAGCTCCAGGAAATCCGCTTGTACTATACATTCAACGATGTCGACGTCGATCGCTACAGGCTCGACGGCGAGCTGCGCGAGGTGATGATCTCCACTCGCGAGCTCGACGTGAACCAGCTCCCCTCGACCGCTCAGACCTGGGTCAACTCGCACGTCATCTACACCCACGGCTTCGGCGCCGTCGTGTCGCCGGTCAATCGGGTCACGGGAGACGGCCTGCCCGACTTCGTCATCAGAGATATCCCACCCGAGTCGACGACGGGCCTGAAGATCGCCCAGCCGCGCATATACTACGGCGAACAGCCGGACAACTACGTCATCGTCGGTACGGGCCGGGCCAGCGAGTTCGACTATCCACTCGGCTCGACCAATCGCTACACGCAGTACAGGGGCAAGGGCGGCGTGCGGCTCTCCGGCTTCCTGCGCAAGGCCGCGTTCGCCGTCAAGTACTCGAGCCTGCAGATGTTTCTGAGCCCCTACGCGACGCCCGAGAGCAAGATCATGTTCCGGCGAAACATCCGCGAGCGGGTCAGCGAGATCGCGCCGTTCTTGGCCTACGACAGCGATCCGTACGCCGTAATAGTCGACGGGCGGATCGTCTTCGTGCAGGACGCCTACACTGTCTCGAACCGATATCCCTACTCGCAGATGACCGCCGACATCAACTACATCCGCAACTCGGTGAAGGTCGCGATCGATGCCTACGACGGCACGGTCACTTTCTATCTGGTAGATGAGACCGATCCCGTGGCGCGCGCCTACGCCAAGGTCTTCCCGGGCCTGATGAAACCTGCCGACGCGGTACCGGACGAGCTGCGAAGGCACTTCCGCTATCCGGAGGAGCTCTTCCTCGTCCAGGCGGAGATCTTCCGCGCCTACCACATGGAGAATCCGGAGGTCTTCTACAACCGGGAGGATTTGTGGGCCATCCCGACCTTCGGCACCACCGAGAGCGGCTCTCAGCAGCAGATGGAACCGTACTACGTTCTCATGCGCCCGCC